>JAUSCK010000120.1 GCA_030651035.1 Elusimicrobiota bacterium | reverse complement strand
GTCAAGAGGCCGGAAAGCAAAGGTGCGAAGAATATTTTTACAGGAAAGCTGGCTACAGAGGGGATTAGGTGCGAAAAATCACTTACTCTTCACGGCTGTCTCCGGTTAGTCTTGAGGGCTCTATGCCGCCCATGGTGTGATTTTTAAGGATCATCAGCCCGACTATTATGCGGCTGTCGGAGCCGCTTTTAACGACCGGCGCGATTATGCCCGCCACGATCTCGCCCGACCGGGAGAGGAAGATGCTGGTGAACTGGGCAGCGGGATTTTCTTTTGCCGGGTGGACGAATAACTTTTTTATATCGCCGGGCGGCGGCAGCAGGCCCTCTGTATCCGGGGCTGTGCGGTCTATGGCCAGAACTTTTCCGTTACTGTCCAGGACCGCTATGCCGTCTATCAGCTCCGTGACCTGGGTTACGATATCGAGGGCTTCGCTCTGCCTGAAGGAGCCGGGGTTCGAGATGTCGCGGTGCCGCGAAAGCGTGGTGATGGTAGCCTTGGCCTTCCCGAGAACTTCGTCTATCTGGGCTGAAATATTTTTGGCTATTACAAGTTCGTCCTGCTGCTTCTGGCTCTTCAGCGCCTGATAGCTGTGCTGGATGGTGAAGTAAGCGAGGGAAATAACCGTCAGCGCGGACAGGGCGATGAACGCCGCCGTTAGTTTGAACCGCAGACCGGGTTTTAAAAATGAAAACATATTGGCTATTTTAATTATGCTTAATCCGCGATAAAGTCTTCGACGGTCTTCACCGCGGGAAGCAATGCGCTTTCCCCTGTTTCAGCGAGAATTTCACGGCGTCGCCTTCCCGGAAGTCTTTTCTCTCGCTGAGGATGGCGAACTCAAGCTGCCCGCAGGAAACATACAACACCGCGTCGCGGCCGAGCAGTTCTATAGTGTCCACCCGCCCGCTGAGCGGGCCCGCGTCGTTCAGTTCGAGATCGGACGGACGTATGCCGGCCCAGACCGGGCCGGAAGGGGCTTGCGCCGGCGCCGGGAAATCCGTGCCGCAAAGGCTGAAAGCCCCGTTTTTAACCTCGGTTTCAAAAAGATTTATCTGCGGAAACCCTATAAACTGCGCCACGAACCTGTTGGCCGGGCGCTCATACAGGCCGATGGCCGTGTCCAGCTGCTGCACGAGCCCGTCTTTCAGCACGGCCACCCTGTCGCCGAGGGTCATAGCTTCCACCTGGTCATGGGTGACATAGACCGTGGTTATCCCGAGTTCGCGCTGAAGTTTTTTCAACTCTACCCTGGTGGCGGTGCGCAACTGCGCGTCCAGGTTTGACAGCGGCTCGTCGAAGAGCAGCACGTCCGGCCGCCTTACGATGGCCCGGGCTATGGCCACGCGCTGCCTCTCGCCGCCCGAAAGTTCGGCGGGCTTGGACTGGAGATGACCGGAGATCTTCAGTATCTCCGCGCTTTTCTCCACCCCGCTTTTTATTTCCTCAGCGCCGGCGCGCGCTATCCTCAGCGGAAAAGCGATATTTTCAAAAACCGTCAAATGCGGGTAAAGAGCGTAGTTCTGGAACACCATGGCCACGTTCCGCTCTTTGGGCTGCACAAAATCTTTCTTATTCACCGACGCCACAAGCCTGTCCCCGAAACGCAGTTCACCCCCGGTCATGGGCTCAAGGCCGGCAATAATGTTGAGCAGCGTGGACTTGCCGCAGCCGGAAGGCCCGAGCAGGACGAAGAACTCGCGGTCCTCCACCGTGATATTTATATTTTTGAGCACCTCCGTTTTCTTACGGAGGGTGCTGTAGGTTTTTTGCACGCCGTTTATATGTATCTTCATGGTTATCAGCCTTTTACGGCCCCCCTTGTGAGGCCCTGCACTATATGCCGCTGGAACAGCAGCGTGAACAGCAGTATCGGCAGCGTGGTAAGCGTGGAAGCCGCCATTATCTGCCCCCAGGGCGTCTCGCCGTGCAGCCCCTGGAACAGCGCTATGCCCACTGGGATGGTGCGGCTCTGGTAGTCGGTCGTGAGCATCAGGGCGAAGATGAACTCGTTGAAAGCGAAAATAAAGGAAAGCAGCGCCGTAGAGAAGATGCCAGGCAGCGAGACCGGCAGCAGCACCTTGAAAAGCACCTGCCATTTCGAACAGCCATCTATCACCGCCGCGCGGTCCAGTTCCTTCGGGATCTGGGTGAAATAGCTCACCAGTATCCAGAGCGCCAGCGGCAGGATCCAGGCGATGTAGGGCAGTACCAGGGCGGTGTAGGTGTTGATCAGGTCCAGCTCCGTCATGACGCGGAACAGGTAGCCGATAAGGCTCACCTGGGGAAACATGGACACCGCCAGCACGAAGAGCAGGATGGCCGCCTTGCCTTTCATCTCCAGGCGGGTTATGGCATAGGCCGCGAGCGAAGCCAGCAACACCGTAACCACGGACGAAACAAAGGAAACTATGAGGCTGTTCCTGAGATAATCGAGGAAATGCAGGGATTTTACCCCCAGGACGTCTTTGTAATTGGCCAGGGTGAAATTGAAACCTCCCGTAAGGTAATCCGGGGAGGCGTTAAAACTGGTGGCGAACATGTAGAGGAACGGCGCCAGCGAAAACACCGCCATGAAGCCCGCGGAAACGAAGGTTAGGGCGGAGCTGAGAGTCTCCTCTTTCATGACGCCGCCTCCGAGAAGCCGCTGTACTTCACGTAGAGGCAGGACAGGGCGAAAGACACCAGGAACAGCGCCACCGAGGCGGCGCTGCCGTAGCCGAAATCCCCGCCGAGAAAATATTTATAGGCGTAAAGCGAGACAGAAGCGGTGGCCCCGCCAGGCCCGCCGTGCGTAAGCACGTAGATCACGTCGAAGATGCGCAGGGAATCTATGGTACGGAATAAAAGCGCCACCACCAGCACCGGCTTGAGCAAGGGCAGCGTTACCTTGAAGAAGACCTGCGCGAAATTGGCCCGGTCGATCTTGGCCTGCAGTTTCAGGTCCCGCGGCACGGCCTGCAGCCCGGCCAGCACTATTATCGCCACGAAAGGCGCCGTCTTCCAGACATCCGCCGCCGTGACCGCCGCGAACGCGCCGAAGTCGGTCCCCAGCCAGTTCACCGGCGCGGACGCGAGCCCCGTTTTAGCCAGCAGGAAATTGGCCAGCCCGAAGGAGTAATTATAGATCAGCTCCCAGATGCGCGCTGAAATAGCGGAGGGGATGGCCCAGGGGATAAGGACGCAGGCGCGCAGCAGCCCGCGCAGCGGTATTTCCAGGTCCAGCACCACCGCGAAGGCCGTGCCTATTATAAGTTCAAGCGGCACGGCCAGCGAAATGAAAAGAAGGGTGAACCGCAGCGACTTCCAGAAGCCGGGATCCGAGAACAGGGCGCCGTAGTTCTGAAGAAACGAGAACCGCCTTTCCAGAAAAGTCACGTCGCTGTAGAAGCTGCTCCAGACGGTGCCCAGTATCGGGATAAATACGAAGAGGACCACGAACAGCGTCAGCGGGGCTACGAACAGGTAAGGCTCAAGGCCGCTCAGGAGCCGGTTTTTCACTTCCCGCCCCCGTATCTCGCAGCCACGGCGTCTATCTCTTTTTGCGCGGCCTCAAGGGCCTCGGCGGGCTCTTCATTGCCGGAGACAGCGGCGTTCAGATGGCGCTGCAGCGCTTCCGACACCTGCGTGTAATAAGGCAGACCGGGGCGAGGAACCGCGTTGTCGAATATTTTCCGCAACTGGGTGAAATGCGGATGGACCTTGAGCACTTCGGGGTCGCCGTAGACGTCCCGCCTGGCCGGGTTCCAGCCCAGCTTCAGGGAAAGTTCCTTCTGCACTTTCTTCGACAGCACGTATTCTATGAACCGGGCCGCGTCCGCGGGCTTGTCCGAATATTTAGACAGGCCTATATGCCAGCCGCCCAGCGTAGAGACGCTGTCCGGACCGGCAAAGCCGGGCAGCGGGCAGATCCCGGTCTTGTCCTTTACCGGCGAGCCTTCGGCCTGGTGCAGGCCCCAGGCATAGGGCCAGTTGCGCTCGAACAGCGCGTTGCCTTTCTGGAAGAACAGCCGCACTTCCTCTTCTTTCATCTCGGTATAGGTGTTGGGCGGGGAGATCTTGTGCCTGCTTATCAGGTCGCGCATGAACGCGAGCGCCTTCTTGTTTTCAGGGGTAGCCGCCAGCAGCCTGCCGTTCTCCGTTCTTAAACCGCCTTTGGCCCCCGAGAATTCCAGGAAATCGCAGACGAGGCCCTCATACTGCGCGCCCTGCCAGGCGAAAGCGTAAAATTCCGGATTGTCCTTGCGGACGGCGGCCTGCACCCTGGCGGAAATCTCAAGCAACTCTTTCCAGGTGGCGGGCGGTTTGGCGTAGCCGTATTTCTTCAGCAGGTCTTTCCTGTAATACAGGAGGCCGGCATCCACATAGACAGGCAGGGCCACGAGATTCCCCCCGTACCTGTCGGAACGGTCCACGATGTTCTTCCAGAAAGGGGCGGTATCCACGGGCGCGCCGCCCGCCGCGTCCAGGTCCTGCAGCCAGCCGGAGGCGGCGAACTGCGGTATCCAGGCGATGTCCATAAGAAAAACGTCGGGGTCTTTTTTCTCCGCCTTGAGCGGAATAAGTATGCCCTGCCGCCTCTGGTCGGAATCGGTGGGTTGGCGCAGTATCCTCACGCTTATGCCGGTTTCTTCCCGGAAATCGGCCGCGATGGTCTCCCAGAAATCCAGCTCGTTGGGCGCGCCGCCGACCGCGAACACCAGCTCCGCCGGTTTTTTAGAGCAGGCGGAGATTAAGAGCGAGAGCAGTACCGCGAGTTTCAGCAGTGATTTCATAAGAACTCCTAACAATTGAGATTCAGGGCTATACTCTCATTAATGGCAAACTCGAGCCCTACTCGCGCGGCCCCGTGCCGGTCAGCCGGCGCAGGAACCTGGCTGGCACGAGCGCCCAATCCGGCCTCGCGGAAGCCTCGGAATCCAGGGTCAGTATGGTTTTCTCTATAAGGAATATCTGCAGCAGCGCGTCCGTCTCTTCCCGGGACGCGGGCAGCAGCTGGGAGCCCTCGACCGCGGAAAGATAGCCGTTAAGGAAAGCCCCGGCGGTATAGGCGTACCAGAGTTCTATCCAGGGGGCGAGGCCGGCTATTTCCTTGCCGGGAATTTCCCCCGGTAGCAGGAAAGGCGCGTAGGCCGCGTAGTAGAAAGACAGCAGCATCCCGGCCACATCCCGCAGCGGCGAGCGTTTCAAGCGGCGTTCGCCTATAGTATGTCCCGGATCGCCGGCGAAATCCTTAATAATAAAATCCTTGCCGGTAAATAGAGCCTGCCGGAGAGAATAGTTCCCGTGTATGCGTATTTTCTTCGCGGAGATCTTTTTCTCCGTCAGCAGGCGTAAGCGCTTGAGCAGCTGCTGCTGGTTCTCAAGCACGTACTTCACCTCCTCCCGGCTTTCCTCCGGCAGGCTCTTCAGAGATTTGGCCAGGCTTAAGAAAGACTTTTTGCAATGCCCTGACATGGACTGGTAAATAGACCGCTGGTACAGGCGTGAAAAAGGCTCCGGAGCGAACTCCGTCGCGGCGGGCCCGGCGGCGAGAGCCAGGTGCATTTCTCCCGCGCGCCGGCCCAGCAGGGCCGCCATCTCGAATGAGACCGCGCCGGTAAGATTCATAACCTGCTGCGGAATTTCTTTAAGGTTGACCGCTGAAAGCTCCGGCGCGGCGGGAGGTTTGACGGCCGCGGGGCTGGACTTCACCGCGTTATAGTATTTGGCCGCTTCGTCTGTCATCAGGGTCCAGGCGTCACCCTGGTTCGGGACAAAGCCGCGCAAGACCCCGACCGTTCCGTAGAAACGGCCGCCCCGGTTCAAGTTCAGCGCGCCGAGGTTCGGCGCTGAATTCGCGAAGCCGCCTTTTGCCGCCAGCCGCGCGCCTATTTCCAGGTCCGGACTGACTCCCTCTTCCAGCAGACGGGACATGCGCAGCAGGTAAAGACTGCCGAAGGCTATAGAAACGCCGTCCGGCCCGGCTTTCATCACCTTCGAGTCGGGCGGTATCGGGTTGGAGGTCAGGAGGTCCCTGAAACCCGTGTCGGGCAGGGCGCGCAGTTCTCCGGAGCCGCAGCGCATCCTTTTCCTGGAAACGAACAGGGAAAGCAGGTCCGAATGGAAAGCCGGGAATTGGATGGCGTCAAAAAGCAGGCCTTTATCTCCGGAGAGTTCCAGCGAAGCTATAAGGGTTTGCGGATGCTGTTTAGCGGCTTTTAAAGCTTTTTCACCGGTTAGGAAGACCAGCGGCAGCAGGTAAGTCTCGGTCCAGCCGTTGGAATGGGAAGCCTCCAGTACCGTCAGCACCGAGCCGGAGGGCAGGGCGAAATGCTCCGCAAGCTTCACCCGGCGCAGCCCGGCCGTATTGCGGCTGAGACATTTGCAATTCTTTACGTATGTTGTCAGCGCGGGCTCAAGGCTGGCCCCTTCCCCTCTTTCAAAAAGCCCCTGCCAGGTACTGCCAGGGAGCTTCAATTCGGGAGCGGGCTTGTCCGCGGGTACACCTTCCTCCTGCTTTTTAAGCTGGAACCAGTAGTAGTTGTGGAAGCCGGGAGTCAGCAGGTAGGGCTTCTCTTTTATCACCGGGAAATCGCTGCCCCCGAAGACCTCCACCGGGGTATAGCCAGCGTATTTGGCCAGGTCCAGGGCCGCGGCCTGAGAGAAGCGGGAAAGGTTGGCCACCACCAGGATTATTTCGTCTCCGTAGCGGCGCACAAAGGAGATGACCTTAGGGTTGTCGGAATGGATATTTTCTATGGTTCCCCTGCCGAACGCCTTGAAGTTGGCGCGCATCGCTATCACCCGCTTCATCCACCAGAGCAGGGAGGACAGGTTGCCTTCCTGGCTTTCCACATTCAGCGCCTCGTAGTGGTATTCGGAGTCCGTGACCACCGGCAGGAAAAGTTTCTGGGGGTTGGCCCGGGAGAAGCCGGCGTTCCTGTCCGGGCTCCACTGCATGGGAGTGCGCACGCCGTTGCGGTCGCCCAAGTAGAAATTGTCGCCCATGCCTATCTCGTCGCCATAATAGATCACCGGCGTGCCGGGCAGCGAGAACAGCAGGATATTCATCAGCTCTATCTTGCGGCGGCTGTTGCCTAGCAGCGGGGCGAGCCTTCGCCTGATGCCCAGGTTTACCCGGGCCTTGGCGTCGCGGGCGTAGACCTTGTACATGTAGTCACGCTCTTCGTCCGTGACCATCTCCAGCGTAAGCTCGTCGTGGTTGCGCAGAAAGATCGCCCACTGGCACGCGTCCGGGATGGCCGGCGTCTGGTCGAGAATATCGGTGACGGGGAAACTGTCCTCCATCCAAAGGGACATGAAGAGGCGCGGCATGACGGGAAAATGAAAGGCCATGTTGCATTCGTCGCCCGCGCCGAAATAGGCGGCCGCGTCCTCCGGCCACTGGTTGGCCTCGCACAGGAGCATCTTGTCTTTAAAGCTGGCGTCCACGTGGGCCCGCAGCTTTTTCAGGAAGTCATGGGTCCGGGGCAGGTTCTCGCAGTTCGTGCCCTCCGCCTCGAACAGATACGGCACTGCGTCAAGGCGCAGGCCGTCCACCCCTAGGCCCAGCCACAGGTCCACCACTTTAAGCAGACCTGCCTGGACGTGCTGGCTTTCAAAATTCAGGTCGGGCTGATGATGATAGAAACGGTGCCAGTAATAGGCTTTGGCCGCCGGGTCCCAGGTCCAGTTGGCGGTTTCAAAATCCTTGAAGATCACCCTGGCGTCCTTGTACTTCTCAGGGGTGTCGCTCCAGACATAGTAGTCGCGTGCGGCGGAGCCGGGAGGGGCCAGGCGGGCGCGCTTGAACCAGGGGTGCTGGTCGGAGGTATGGTTGACGACCAGCTCCGTTATCACGCGGATACCGCGGCTGTGGGCCTCTTTCAGGAAATCCTTGAAATCCCCCAGGTCGCCGTAGTCGGGGTGTATGCCGTAATAGTCGGCGATATCATAGCCGTCGTCGCGCAGAGGCGAGGGATAGAAAGGCAGCAGCCAGACCGCCGTGACCCCCAGGCTTTCCAGGTACGGGAGCTTTTCCATAAGGCCGCGGAAATCGCCTATCCCGTCGTCCTTGCTGTCGCAGAAGGATTTTACGTGCAGCTCGTAGATGACCGCGTCCTTGTACCAGAGCGGGTCCGAATCGGGGAATTGTTTTTTTATCATTTAAATCTACCCAGACAAATACAAGCCCGGAAGCTACTATATAAATGCCAAAATCGCCGTGCTTTAGCGCCAGCCGCGCGTGAAACAGGTATTACGAAACTTACTTCGTTGCCTTTACCATTCTATTTCACTCCCGCGAGGTTGTAATAAACCGCAGCAGGCGCAGGACTTCCGCCTGGCCTGACAGGAAATACGCGGCTTTTGAACCGGCCTTGCGGCCCACCCGTATGCTTATTCCCCGGGCGGCAAGGGCGCTGAACATATCTTCGTCCGTAAGATCGTCGCCCACGGCCACGCAAAGCGGGCGCCCCAGCCGCGCGGCCAGCCGCGTTACCGCATTTCCTTTGTGGGCGGCATCCTGGGGCAGCAGCTCGAAGACTTTATGGCCGCTGCGCCAATGAAGGGTTCCGCTTTGCGCGGACATAAGGACTTTCATCCGGCTGAAGAAACCGCGGCTGTAGGCCGCTTTGAGGTTACGGTAATGTACGCTGGCGGAAAATATCTTATTCTCCACCAGCACGCCTGTGCCTGCCGGGAATCTCTCCTGTATGTCGGCGGCTATCCCGGCCACTAAGCCCCTTGTTTTAGCCGCGCCGGCGTCGCGCCAGGCGAAGCCGGGGCCCTGAATTTCTATGCCGTGGTTGCCGCCGTAGTAAATATTGCGCAGACCGACCAGAGCGCGTACGTTTTTCAATGCCCGGCCGCTGAGGATGAACACGGAAACGCCCGGCGCCGCGGCCAGGGTCTTTAGTGCGGCTTTAAATTCCGGCTTAAGGCGCGCCCGGCGCGGGGTTTCAGCCAGCGCGGCCAGTGTGCCGTCGAAGTCCAGCGTTACCAGCACCTCCGGCGCGGCGGCAAGCCGGGCCGAGATCGCGGCGGAGTTCTTCCAGAAATATTTCATTTATACGCCGTTCAGTTTAAAGTCGTCCATCCGCAGTTTCATCAATTCCTCGGTCAGGTTCGCCGCCCACTTGAATATATTGTTTTCGTGAAGATCCTGGCGCATACGGGTCATTCGCTCGCTCACTTCCGTTTTGGGCATGGTGAGCGAATAGTAGATGGCGTCGGCCATCTGTTCTATATCGTAGGGGTTGACTATAAGCGCGTCTTTCAGCTCGCGCGAGGCCCCGGCGAAGCGGCTGAGTATCAGCACCCCCGCATTGTCGTCGCGGGCGGCCACGAATTCCTTGGCCACCAGGTTCATGCCGTCGTGCAGCGAGGTCACCAGGCAGGTATCGGCTATTTTAAAGAACTTGGTTATTTCCTTGTGCTCGTGGTGTTTTTCCAGGAAGACTATGGCTTTCCAGTCTTTGGCTTTGAACTTCCAGTTTATGCGGTCCACCTCGGAGTGCAGCTCGGCGAGGAACCTGTGGTATTGCGGGATATGCGTGCGGCTGGGCGCGCCCAGCTGTATGAACGAGAATTTTTTCACGTACTCCGGATATTTTTCAAGGAACCGTTCCACGGCCTTAACCCTTTCAAGCATCCCCTTGGTGTAATCTATGCGGTCCACGCCCACGCCCAGGTATTCGGCTTTGAGCCCCATTTCTTTCAGGATAGTTTTCAACTCCGGCTTTACGGCCAGGGCTTTGGCGTCTTTTTCCGGCTGCTGGAAGTCCACGCTTATGGGGAAGGGTTTCACCATGGTTATATGGCCTTCTTTCTGCACCGAGAAATGCTCCCAGTCTATGCGGGATTCTATAGTACGGTCTACGGTATCCAGGAAGTTATTGCAGTAGAACTGCGTCTGGAAGCCTATCAGGTCCGCGCCCAGCAGGCCCATAACCAGTTCTTTCTGCCAGGGGCAGATGCCGAAGGTTTCCGGGTTGGGCCAGGGGATATGCCAGAACACGGCCACGCGGGCGTCGGGCCGCGCCGCCTTTATCATGCCCGGCAGAAGAGTGAAGTGATAGTCCTGTATCAGCACGCAGGGCTCTTTTACGTCCGCTATTTCCTCCAGGACGGTTTTGGCGAATTTTTCGTTGACGTCGTAATAACACTTCCAATCCTCTTTCCTGAAGATGGGCCTGATATGGGCGATGTGGCAGAGCGGCCAGATACCTTCGTTGGAGAAGCCGTAGTAGTAACCGTCCTCCTCCTCTTTGGTGAGAGGAACCCTGCGCAGGGTGTAGGTCGGTTCTTCCGGCGGAACTTTAATGCGGTTATCAGCATCGGTAACCTCGAAGTCCGCCTCTCCGCTGCCGTGGGCCACCCAGGTTCCGCCCGCAGCTTTAAGTATGGGGTCGAGGGCGGTCACGAGGCCGCCGGCGGGGATTATCGTGCGGATATCCTTGCCCTCTTTTATGTGCATGTACGGCTCGCGGTTGGAGACTACAAAAAGCGGCCGCCCGTCCATTTTTACTTTTATATGCTCTTTCAGCCGCTCCGGGGTCCACAGGGATTCTCCTTTCTGGCGCAGGCGGGCTTCGTTCTCGGCGGCGCGCCGGGCCGCCTGCAGGTTTGTGGCCAGGGTGGTGGCCTCTTTGGCTATCGGCGCGAAGATATCGCCTTTTATCGGCGGGGCGTGGCCGTGCTCGTCACCAATGCGGAGATTCTTCATCCACTCGGCCATCTGGATTATGGGGTCCACCAGGTTCCATCTTATTATGAGCAGGGTGACCAGCGAGATAAGTATCATCTGGGCGAGCAGCCTTATCAGGGTGCGTTTCCAGATCTTGAAAAGGTCGTAGTCTATATAGGAAATATTTGTAAACAGCACTATGCGCGCTTTTTGGGAGCCGTCGAAGGTGAACGTGAGAGGATACAGGAAGATCTTTTTCTCGCCTACGGCATAGACTCTGTCCTTGCCGGCTCCGGAGCCTAAAATGGCGTTTATCTCCAGCGCGCGGGACAGCAGGTCCGGGGCCAGAGAAGAAGACCCCGAGATCAGAGTGCCCTCCGCGTCGTATACCGCCACGCCCTCTAGCTTCTTCTGGTTCTGGAATTTATCCGCGAGCTTCTGCAGACCGGGGGTGTTCTTCGTTTCCAGGTTGTGCCTTACGCTTTCCTTGAAGCTCTCGGCCAGCAGCGCGGACTGCGAGCGGACTTCCTCGTAAAGATTTTCCCTTTCCTGCCGCACGTTGAACCAGGCGGAAACCAGCGCCACGAAGACGACCACCACGATAAGCGAAACGATAAGCCTCATTGTTACACGCATAAGAATTTCCCTTTTTCAAAAAGTGGCTTTGCTTTATCCAGAAAATCAGGCTCAGGCCGGGTTTCCCAGGTCAGGCTGCCTGGCGCTTAAAAACGACAAGCAGGTACACGGCATACAGCGTCAGCAACAGGACGCCGCGCCTGCGCCCGATAAATCCTTCGCGCGTGGGGTAGGCGAGCCCCAATGCCGCAAGACCGAACACCAACGCCGCAGCGACCTCGCGCCAAACAACTGATATAGGAGTGATGATGGCCGCTATCGCGATGATAAAAATGCCGTTGTAGATATTGCTGCCTAAAATTGTTCCCAGGCCGACGTCGTCGTGTCCCCTATACTTGGCGATGAGCGTTGTCGCGAGTTCGGGCATGGAAGTACCCACCGCCACCACAGTGGCCCCGATAACGAATTCATCTATGCCGAAGGATAGGGCGATACCTCTTGCGCCGGCAACGATGAGTTTCCCCGCAGCGGCAAGAGCTGCCAGGCCGGCTACGCAGGAAAGCACGGTCAGCCACCCGCGCCGGGCGCCAAGAACTTTGGCTGCGGCGCTTCGCTGGCTGCGCGCCTCTATGATCACGGCCGCGAGCCAGGCGAAGAACATCCCCAACATCAATATACCGTCGAACCGGGAAAGCTCGCCATCCAGACACAGAACACCTGTGATCAGCGGGATCAGCAATGCAACAGGGAAATCCCGTTTTATGCTGTCACGCGGGCTTTGGATCCCGGAAATCACAAGGGCCAGGGCAAGGATCAGGGCGATATTCACGACGTTGCTGCCCAGAGCGTCCCCCAGAGTGATCTGTGGTTTCCCGGCCAAAGAGGCATTTATTGCGACTGACAATTCAGGGCTCGATGTTGCGAATGCAGCGACGGTTACGCCGATAATCCCCGGAGAAACCCGCGCCCAGGCCGCAAGGCCGACCGCGCTGCGGACAAAAAGCTCTCCGCCGATACCGGCGCAGACTACTCCAAGAATCAAAGCGCTATAATCGTTCATTACATTCCATATTGAATTACCGCTTATCGGTCACGCGGTGCAGCCCGTCACTGAGCGTTATAAGCAAGCGAACTTCCTGTCAGCCCTCAGTAAATAGCGCCTAATGCCAGGAAGTAAATAAGAAGGAGCGCGGCCCCGGTAGGAATTGCCGCCTGGGCCCATTCCCGGCTTTTGATACCGAGCTTGGAGGCGCTTATTATGTTCGGGATATTTCCAGGAATAAGAATACCGCCGGAGATAAGCAGGCTTAGTGTGAATGAAAGTATCTGCTCGCGGCTCATGGCGGGGATTATTCCCGCCGCCGCGAGCGTGGCGTTATCGAGCGCCGCCGAGGTGAGGCCCAACCAGTAAAGCTGCCAGCCTTTAAGCGCCGGTATTAGTTTGCCGGCGACAGGGCTTAAGCCTTCGCCCAGGTAGACCAGCGCGGCCACGAAGACGTAAACCTTTACCGCCCGGATAAGCAGCGCCTTATTTGTTTCGGGCGGGGCGTCCGGGCCGGCCTTGGCTTTTGATTCCCGGCCCAGCGGGCGCCAGTAGGCCGCGATTGCGGCCACGACAACTATGGCGGGTGCAACCCATAACAGCAGCAGATCGGCCAGCCAGAAGAAACCGGCGTTGTGAGGCGGACCCTGCAGCCGGGCGGTTACGATGGTGGAAAGCGGCTCACCTAATGGTGTGAGCGCCGCGCCCAGGCCGATGGCGTAGCAGGCGTAGACGGCGGCACGTATGCGCGAGGGGCGATCCAGGCGAAGATGATGCAAAATTTCACAAAGGATCAGTGCTGCTATTATGGCAGTAAGCAGGCTGGATAAAAAAGCCAGGATAATCATAAGGGCGAAGAGCGAATGGTTGATGCCGAGAAGACGTTCAAGACGTTCTATAAACTTCTCGACGTGACTTTTAGCGGCCCTGAATAAAAAGCCGGCGGCCAGCACGGCGGCGGAGATCTTTACCGGCTCGACCAGCGACGCTTCGATTATATGCCAGTTCCACAACCCGGAAACGGTCATGGCGGCGCAACCCATGACGAGAAGGAAAATTTCCAATTCTTCTTCCACCCGCTTAATGGAAAACGGGAGCAATAACACCAGCGCCATTATAAGCGCCAGGCTTGCGACAGCCCAGTAAGACATAATGAGTTCCCTTAGAAAGTAAATGGGATTCTGAAAACGTATTTAAGAATCAGAACTATAACCGCAGTGATGGCGATCACTTTCCCCCACACAATAAACATTCCCCAGACACCCAGATACTCTATCTTAGGACCGGTAGGAACCTGAGTCTTTTCAATGTTTTTATTCATGCCGCCTCCGTCTTGAACGTGGTAAGTTCAACTACGGGTATACGGATGTAGCTATAAATAAAAATCCGCCACACCGGTAGCTAAACCGGTGATGGCGGCCCGACCATCCCATGCCTCCGGAGCCCGCGCTCCGAACCCTTATAAGATTATTTTAGCACATAGCAGGCGTTCGCTTTTAATTTATAAATTAGATCGGCGGCAAAACGGATTTTTTCTAAAAAACGGACCGGGGGGAATTGGTAGAATTTAAGGATTCCGCAGTAAGGGCCGGAACTGAACATATGCCAAACACGACAGCCGCGCGCGAAGCGATGAAAAACGGAGAATTTTTCCTTGAGCGCGGCGACCTGCGGAAGGCCGGGCTATTCTTCGGGCGCGCTTTATGTTTTGACGGCGGCCTTGTGCAGGCGGAACTGCATCTTGCCCAGATAGCGCTCCGTTCAGGCGATACGGCAAAAGCCGAACTGCACGCGGACCGCGCCCTTGCCGGCGGTCCCGGTATCGCCCATGCGCATTATCTGAAGGCGCGCATCCTTGCGCAGAAAGGCGAACGCGCCGGGGCCCTTTGCCGCCTTAAAAAGGCCGTCGGCCTTTCCCCGGGCTTTGAAGACGCCGGCAGGCTCATGTTCCTGCTGGCAAATAACCCGGGGTGGAACCCGCGCGGGACCGATATGCTCGATTCCTGGCAAATGGCCATCGAGGCCGGGAAAAAGCCGGACCTGGGGAAAATGCGCCGCGCTCTTCTGGATTTCGTGGCCGCGACCGGAGCCGGCTTAAGCCCCCAGCTTTTCAAGGCGTACTGCATGCTCGGGTATTATAAAAAGGCCTGCGAAACGCTCTCGCTGCTTAGCTCGCCGCGCGAAGCCAGGGCCCGCTTATGCCTGCTCGATGTCGCGAATCCCTGGTGCCTGGAACACAGGCTGCCCGCGGCTTATTTTATCCGGCATAAGCGCGATCTGGAAAAAACGAAAGCCTGCCCGGGGCTGGAAGGGTCCCTGGCTTATCTTAGCCATACCCTGGCCATCAACTTTCATGGCCCGCGGAAAGAAGCCGCCCTGAAGGGCTTAGCTGAACTGGCGGAAAAAGAGGCCGGCAGGTACGGCTTCGCCGGCTATGTCTCCGGGTGGCGCAGCCTCGACAGCGGCCGGTACGACGCGGCCATTTCCGGCTTTCAGAAAAGCCTTTCTTCGGGCTACCGGCACTTCGTCGTACAGTGCAGCCTCGGCGAAGCGCTTTTGTGTAAAGGCAGGATAAGGGCGGGGATGGAAAAATTCAAGGCCGCATGTTCTTCCGCGGCGCCCGGCGAAAAGGAAAGCGTGCGGGCCTGGGAAGGGGAGATGCTCCTGTTCATGCGGAAATACCGCGAAGCTGCCCGGCTGTTGAAAAGCAACGGCAGCCGCCACGCCGCCTGCTGGCTGGGAGCGGCGTACCTGGGAATGGGCAAACTGAAAAACGCCGTGGCCGAGCTTGAAAAGGGCGTCGCCGCCGATCCGGAGGATGCGGAGGCCAGGACCTGGCTCGGCGAGGCTTACCGGCGGTGCGGCCTTTACCCCGGGGCTTTGCGCGAGCTGGAGCTTGCCGGCAGGCTCAGCGACGGCCGCAATATCTGGGTTTACCTGAACAGAGCTTTGATCTTCAGCGGCAGCGGAGACGCGTCGAAAATAAAGCGCAGCTATGAAGCCGCCGCTTCCACCTGGCCTGAGCTTCTTTTGCTGGCGCGCGAAGGGCTCGGGATGGACGGCGGAGAAACTTTGAACGGGCCTGAGATGATCCGTGTAATAGAGCACACGCTGAAGATGTGCGGCGGCTACAGGCGGCCGGAGAAACATTTTTTGCCTTTGGCCGTGCAGGGCGCAGGTCTCAGGCCGCAGGAAACATGAGCGGGCCGCGTTCAATGAAAAAGGCCGGTTTTCCATGGAAACAAAATGAATAGCGGGATCCGGGGTAACATCGCCGCGCAGGGCATGATAAAGGACCTGGTCAGCCAGTTCTCGGACACTCTCGCTTTTTACCGCGAACTGATACAGAACGCCATCGACGCCGGGTCCAACCGCATCGACGTCACGCTGGATTATACTCCCGACCCGAAGGGCGGGCCGGGGCTCGCGGTGATGCGCGTGGAGGACGACGGCTGCGGCATGGACGAGGCCGTCGTCGACAATTACCTGCTGGTCCTTTTTAAATCCACCAAGGAGAACGATCTCACCAAGATAGGCAAGTTCGGGGTGGGCTTTCTGTCAGTCTTCGCGCTGAAGCCGCACCTGGTGCGCCTCTATACCGGGAAGAACACGCAGAGCTGGCGGCTGGATTTCCCTGATTACCGCTCCTACAACAAGTTCCGCATGCCCGACCCGCGCGACGGCACGCTGGTGGAGATCCATAAAAGGATGTCCCCGCAGGAATACGCGGCCCTGTCCGAAAAATCGCTCGCGACCGTAAGGTACTGGTGCCGCCACGCCGAAACGCACATCTTCTTCTCCGACCGCGCCCTGGGCGGGCCGCCGCTGCGGGTCAACGAGCTCTTCACTCTGCCCGGCGGCGAGAGCCTGCGCTACAGCGAGGAGGGCACGGAGATAGTCATGGCCTTCTCGCCGGTCGACGCTTTCATCGGTACGACGATGGAACTCTCCAGGAAGCTGCGCGGCGGCTATTACGGCGACGGCTCCAGGTTCGAGGGCGAGCCTTTTTACGGTTTTTACAACAGGGGCCTGACCCTGAAGGAGGGGAAAAAGCTTTTTATCCCCGGCGTGGAATTCAAGATAAAGTCCCGCTACCTCGAGCACACCATCACCCGCGACAACGTGATGGAGGACGCCAACTATCACAAGGCGCTGGCTATAGTAAAACGCCAGGCCGCGAAAGAGCTCCCGAAAAAACTGCGCGCCGAGCTGGAGGCCCTGGCGCTGCGCCTGTCCAAACCGGAGGCGCAGGCCGACGCCGCCGAACTCCGGGCGCTGGAGTACGAGTGGTGGCGGCGCACTAATTTTTTCAGGTTCCTGCGCAACTCCTTCCTGGCCGGCTTCCGGCACGACTTCGACGAATGGCGCATCGTCCCGACGGTTACCGGGGCGCCGGCAACGCAGGAGGAACTGCTTAAGGCCTGGAAAAAAGTCGGCCTGAAGCCCGGCGAGAGATATTATTTTTTGGCGCGGAAGGCCTGCGCGGTCACTTGCGCGCTGGGGGAGATGGGCGTCCCCGTGGCTTTTCAGACGGAGACCTGCAGTTTCAGCTCCTGGCTTCCGCTGGGGACCGTCGATATAGGGAAGTACGTGCTTAGCGAACAGGTCCGGCCCGACGCCGCCGGAAAGGGGATGGAGGCCTTCCTCAAGACCTTGGCCGCCGTCGGCTCCGTCCGCGGCCGCGATTATTCCGCCTTTTACCCGGCCAGGTTCATTTACGGCGGGAACCCCGCGGAGCGGCACCCCTTCCTGTTCAAGAGGGACCCTTATAGTCCGGGGCACGCGGAGGAAGGCCTGGTGTTCAGGAACGAGGCCCGTCTCTATCCGGTGATCGACTGCTTCCACCCGTTCATAACCGGCCTGGCTGAACTGCACGCCTCGCGCCCCGGCTTCGCGGCCTTCCTGCTGCTCAAGTCCATGCTGCTGTACCAGGACGGCAGCATTCCTCCCGGCGCGGAAGCCGGCTCCAGCAACCTTACCTGGCGCAGGGAGCTGAAACTGCTGCGGGCGGCGCTGAAGCTGGACGGGGGCAAAAATGGCTGAAGCCCTCCCCGGCATGATAAAGGTCTCCGACTGGCACTCGGTGCGCAAGGTCGTGTTCTGCGACGACGATTACGCCTGCAGCCTGGTGCGCAACAGCACGGAGCTTGCCAAAGCCTTCGCGGCCGCCGGCTTCGTGCCGGTGACCGCTTTCCAGCTGCGCGAATGGATGAACGCGCAGATAAACGGCGGCGCCGAGGGGTCCATCTGCTTCTTTTCGCAGGATATAGTGCCGGACATGGCGGCGGAAGAGTGCTCTCCGACCTGCCTGGTGATGGAATATATGAAGGCCGGCGGGCGCGTGGTCTGGGTTGGGGACGTGCCGTTCTATTACCAGGGGCGGCGCGGCGGGAAGAAGGAGAAGTGGGGCAGCGACGGACTGAGGAAGATCCTTGGCCTGGCCGTTGTCAGATGGGAACAGGAAGTCATACCGCGCGTTACAGAGGCGGGGGCGGAATGGGGGCTGACCTCCCCGGACAGTGCCGAGTTCGGCACGCCCCCCGCGCAGGTTACGGTCGCGCTGACCATGTTCGGGCCGCGCGACGCGTACGCCGCCTCCTTCTTCAAGAATTACAGCCCGGCCTGCCCCCAGAGCGGTTTTTTGCGCCTGCGGGAGTTCATGCCGGTCAAGGACCTCCTGAAGGCCGCGCAGTACGGCATAGAGGAAGCGGAAGACGAGGCGGAGGAAAGCGCCGCGCGCCCGAAAGCCCCGGCGCTCCAGGAGGACGGCGGGGTGTTCGTGGGCAGTGGCAGCTTCGTCGTGGACAAGCAGCGGGCGCTCGACAAGCTGATGCGCTTCCAGCTGCCGGACCCGGTAAACTGCCTGCTGCCGATGATACGCTGCGCCCACGCCGGGAAAGCGTCGGAGATCGCGATCAGCGAGGTGAGGACCGGCGGCGTGGAGCTGCGCTTCGACGGGGAACCATTCACCCGCGAGCGGCTGGCCGACCCGTACGCCGCCCTTTTCGAAACAAAGAGCGCCGCCAACGCCGCCGCCAGGCACCTGGCCACCGGCCTGCTCTGCGCCCTCAGGCTTAAGCCGCAGGTAATAACGGTAAGCTCGGGCCCGCAGGGGGCGCGCTTCCGGCTTAAGATCGACGAGCTGGGCAAGGAGGCGGTACAGGGCAGCGACGACCCGGGCAAAGGGACCGTCGTGCGCCTGCTCTGGAGCGGCCCGCTGTCCCCGTTCAGGAACGGGCGCCTGCTCGGCCGCGTGCGCGAGCGCTGCTCACTGAGCCCGGTGCCGCTGCTGATAAACGGCCGCGATATACCGCGCGACCGCTCCGGTTCCGGCCAGGCCGGCCTTTACTTCGAGGAGGGGCCCGTGCACGGCCATCTCAGCGTGCCGAAATGGCCCTCGCCGTCGAGCACCCTTACTCCCGCCGTAGCCAGCGTCACGCTGGACAACGCCCTGGTGGTAAAGCTGAACTACCTGCAGGTTACCGGCTACCTTAACAGCGATCATTTCACGATGAACATCTCGCAGACGGGGGTGGTGAACAATACCCGGTGTTCCAGTGCCCTGGCCGAGGTGGCCCTGCAGGTCCCGCTGCTGCTCGAGTATGTGCTGCGCATGCACGGCGCCAGCCTGCCCGCCGCCGGGAAGGTGATGGCTTACGGCGGGATGCAGGCTTACTGGAAGAAATGCGTGGAGAAGGGGAAGCCGGTGGAACCGGGCCTGCTGGGCGGGCTCCTGAAGCGCGCGCGCGGCCTGGTCCTGCCAAGCGGCGGGGCGGCGGCCGCCAAACGCGAGAGCGCCGAGGCCCTGGTGCGCGAGGCGGTGCGGATAACGCTGTGGCTCCGGGAGGCCTGCGGCCGCCTGCTGACCGATTATAAAAAGGATTCCGGGGACAAGGTCCTGAAGTCCCTGTGGGAGGCCCCGGTCTTCCTGACCATAAACGCCGAGCCGCGCAGCCTGGCCCAGGTCCAGGCCCAGCATGACAGGCTGGGCTTTGTCCCATATTCCATGGAGCCGTATACCGATATCCTGCTGCCCTTCGACGTGATCTGGTGTCCCGGCATGAAAGACCTGGAGCCGCTGGAGCGCTGGGATACCTCCAATATAACGTACAGGATACCGCATTACGGGGTGAACCCCGCTGCCGCCGAGGAATTCCTGGGCAGGAAGAGCCTGAGCCAGGTGGCCGTCAGCCAGAAAATAATCATAATACCGCGCTCCCGCAGGGCCGCGGGGGCCCCGCGTGCGCTGGAGATCTCCCTTTCCGACATACAAGCCGCATCCGCCCCGGCGGCGCCCCCGCCCCTTCCAGCGCCTCCCGAGCCCCGGCCCGAACCGCCGGCCGCGCAGCCGCCGCCGGAGGACCTGCTGCCGGAAGAGCCTGAGGAACCCAGGAAGCGCAGGCCCACGCTCCCCATGCCCGGCGCGGAGGACCTGGAGGCGGACCCCGCGGCTAATTTCCCCGAGTATCTCGCGCGGCAGCTCGCCCGCGTCAATGTTCCGGGAGCGCGGCTTGTGGCGGCGTTCATAAGGGACCGGGCCGCGAACGGGAAATGGCTGAAGAACGACCTGGCGGAGGAGATACTTGGCTCCGGCCTGCCGCCGCTGCGCAAGGCGGACTACCTGCTGTCCGTCTTTTATACCGATTTCAACAGGCGGGAAGTGAAGCTTACCGACAGCGACGACATTAACTTCCAGCGCGCATTAGCCGAGCTGGCCAGGCGAGGGAGCGGTAAATGAACGGGCTGAACGACGAGAAACTTATGGGCGGCGAACAAGAAGGGAAATATTCGGTGATTGCACCGGCTGCGCCGTGGGCGGGCGGCCCGGTTTTCACTGCCGCCGGGCCCGGCGGCGAAAAAGTTCTCCTTCGCGAGGCGTCAAAAGCCGAAGCCGGCGCCGCGCCCTTCCTTTCGCACCCCTGCCTGCCGGCCTATTTAGGCGCCGGGGAGGCCGGGGGTAAAAAATTCCTGGTCTATGAATATTTCGACGGGGAAAGCCTGCAGGCGGAAGCGGCGGCCGGAGGGACTTTTACCGAGTTCGAGGCGGTCAAGATAGCTTACGAGACGGCGCGGGCGCTGAAATACCTGCACGGCCTGTCGCCGCGCGTGGCGCACGGCGACGTCTCGGCCGGCTCGGTGTTCAGGGCCAAGGGCGGCAGGCTGCTGCTCTGCGGCCGCGGGCCTTCGGCCGGGCCTGAGGGGGACATGAAGGGACTGGCCGGGCTTATGCGCCGCCTGGCCGATTCACCGCGCGCGGGGACCTTTTCGGCCGATTATTTCAAGATAGCCGGGTACCTTGAACTTCCCGGCGCCGACGCCGGAGACGCGCTGAAGAGCATAGAGGCGCTGGGGGCCGGGCCCGTGGCCAGGCCGGAGGCGCGGCCGCAGATCTTCAAACGGTTCAGGCACGGGCTGCCGCTCTTGGCCTGGCCCCTGGCTGCGGCGGTGGCGCTGTTGTTCTTTTACGGCGCGTTCTATATACGCTTCGAGGTCTGGCCGCAGTTCCGCGCGAAGCGCCTGGTAGCGGCTACGACGGTGCTGTTCAGGAAATTCAACTGCTCGTCCTTCCCCAGGCCCGAGATTAAGCTCGGAGAGAACCTGCTGGTAAACCCCGGCCTGGAAGGGCCCTGCGGCTGGACCATGTTCCCGACCTTTGACGGCGCCGTCCTGAAAAAAGGCGGGGCTAACTCGGGCGAGTACTGCTTCGCCACGGAGAACGATATGCCCTTGGTGAAGCAGGAGGTGGACGTTTCCGCTTTTTCCGGGTCTATCGCCTCCGGGCAGTGCAAAGCGGAGCTTTCAGCCTATATGCGCGCCTCGGGCTTCGGGAAGGACGGCGCCCCGTTCCTTTACGGCTACGCGAAGCTCAACGCCGACGATCCCGCCTCCGGGACCGCCTGCGAGCCGGTGGAATCCAAGAACTGGACGCGCGGCGTCTGTGAGTTCCCGCTCCCCGCGGGAACGAAGAAAGTCCGGGTTGAACTTGATTCGACGGTGACCGCCCTTTCGCTGTTCTCCAGGAAGGCCTATTACGACGATGTGTCCCTCAAAGTGCGCTGTAACTGACGGACAGGCCCCTAAAGACTTTTTCACACGGCAACATAAGGCCCATGCGTTTTTGGGCCCTTTTGCCCTTGGCGAACGGGGCTTTGTGCGCTAAACTATCATAACGGTAATTTATTTTGGTGAACGCGAAGGTATAATTAATGACCAAAGAAAAATCAAAAGCGGTACTGGCGGCAGGGCTTGTTTTCCTTTTGGGCTCACTGAACGCCAAAGCGGCGGAACCTTTCACTCTCAATTCACTATCCGCGGTAAAAATTTCAAAGTTAGATCTCAGTATCCCCCTGACGGGCGTCCCGCCGGCGGACGCCGGCCTGTTGTCGCCCGCGGCAGCCGGGAGTGAAGACGGCCCCGCCGGTTCACTGACCCCCGCCGAGTGGGACGAAATTTTCGCTTCGGGCCCGGAAGCCAAGCCGGGCGATACGAAGGAGCTGCTCTCCGATTTCTCTTCCCGGTACGTTATGAACGGCACGCTGCAGCTCGACCGCGTTCCCCGCACCTTCACCACGCTGGAAGGCAAGGTTTACAAGTTGGTCAAGTATCCGAAATGGCTCAGGAACACGGGTAATACCGAGTTCTGCGTGGAAGGCTACATCAGGCAGCAGGACAATACCAGCGAGCTCGCCATAGCGACGGTCCTGCCCCTGGACGCGGCGGCGGCGTACGCGCCTTCGGCCGCTACGCTGGACTTGCAGAGACAGTCCTATATCCTTTCAAAAGACTCCCGGGGCTACGCGCTGGCGAACGTGAACTGGGGCGTGCAGCATTCCGCGGACGGCAAGAGGCTGAAGCGCGCGGACGGCATTTTCAAATTTATCTGGCCCAAGAGCGTGACCGTGAAACCGGATTTCCTCGAACAGGCTTATGTCGGCAAGAAATCCCTGCAGAGCTTCCCCTACGCCGGAGTGCACGGCTTCCTGGCCTTCAAGTTCAAGCCGGGCGGCGTGACGGACGGGAACGGCAATTCGGTGCGCGGGCTGGTGGTCTCGGTGAATACCTACTCGCTGGTCCCCGGCGTGCAGAACCAGGGCATCATCGACGGCCTGCGCGGCAGATACGCGGTGCACTACAATATCAACTCGGCGGAAGGCTACGTAGAGCAGAACGTCTTTACCGACGGCAACCGCATCTCCCTGTACCCGCTCACCCTCTCCCGCGACCGCCAGGTGAAACTGCTGGAGAACGCGATACGGCAGGCTACCGCCAACAGGACGGGCGAGATGTACTCGCTGATCTACAACAGCTGCACCAACGCCGTGGTCTCTTTCATCAACGGCGTCCTTAACAAAAATGAAAAGATAGTGGAAGGCTGGCTGCCCGAGATAATCTACCGCCTGCGCGCCACCCTCCCGGACGCGGCGACGAGGCTGCTGACCAGGCGCGGGCTGGTTTCAAAACCCCTGCCCTACCTGGACGAGACAAACTACACGCAGCTTTTCCACGAGTAACCGCCCCGCCCGCGCAAGAAAGGGCTGCCGACCCCGGCAGCCCTTTCGTTTAGCGGCTTATTACAACCCCTTGGAAAAGTGCTTTTCCCGCTGACTACCCGATCTTCCCGTCCACGCCGAAGATGTAGGCCATCAGGGCGGCGCGGGCCCACATGCCGTTGCGCTCCTGGCGCCAGAACACGGCGCGCGGGTCGTCGTCGACGGACACCTCGATCTCGTGGCGGCGCGGCAGCGGGTGCATTATCACGCAGGTTTTCTTTATCAGCGCCAGGTGCTCTTTCTTGAAGTAGAAAGGGGAGGAATCCACTCCCTTGGATTCGCCTGACTTGTCGTGCTCGTCCTGTATGCGGGTCATGTAGATGGCATCCGCAGTCTTCATCACGCCCCTGAAGTCCTCGGTTTCGCTGAACGGGATATTGTGGCGCTTAAGGAACTCGAGGATGTCGGCCTCCATGCGGAATTCCTTGGGCGAGACGAAGGACAGCGAGACGTTTTTATAGTTCTTCATCAGGTAGCTGAGCGAGCGCACGGTGCGGCCGCGCTTCAGGTCGCCCACCATCACGATATGCTTGCTGTCCAGCTCGCCGCTGAAGCTGCGGTGCAGCGTGTACATGTCCAGCAGGGCCTGGGTGGGGTGCTGGTCTTTGCCTGAGCCGCCGTTGACGATGGGCACGGGCCGGCCGGTGCGGTTCATCAGCCAGGCGGTCTTTTCCACGAAGTTGGGGGCCGGGTGGCGCATGATGATCATGTCCACGTAGCTCGAGAAGGTGCGCACGGTGTCCTCGGGCGTTTCGCCTTTCACCTCGGAGGAAGTGGAGGTGTCGCGTATCTCGGAGGTCTTTACCCCCAGGATGTGGCAGGCGTTGAGGAAGGACATGAAAGTGCGGGTGGAGGGCTGCACGAAGTAGAGCATGGCGCGCTTGTCGGAAAGCAGGTTCCCGACATGGTCGGCTCCGGCCTTTTTCTGGGTTATATTCCTCAGCGCGTCGGCGGTTTTAAAGAGGTGTTCGAGCAGCTCGCGGTTGAACTGCTGGGCGAAGAGGCAGTCGTAAAGGCGGCCGTCTTTTGAGAAGTACGGGATCTTTTCGGAGATGGGGCGGGGATAGAAGTTCTCCCAGTCCGGCTGCACGCTGGTCATTTCCTGCGTTCTTTGCATTAGGTTCTCCTTGGGTTTAGAGGCAAACCGCCCGGCGGTTCGCGCCAGCGGACGGGTGTCGGGGCGAGTGCGCCCGCTGGCGAGCTAAATCTTTTTAACCAGGTCCAGAAGGACCAGCTGGCGGCGGCGGTCTATTTTCACCTTGGCTATCACCGAGCCGCTGCGCGCGTCCTTGCGCGGGTCGTTCTCGTTCAGAAAAAAGCGCTCTATGCCGTAGCGCGCGCCGGGCCTGGGGAAGTTGGGCTGGAGGGTGGCGCTCACCCAGCCGGGCTCGTTGGCCGGGTCCTTGGAGCAGTCCGTCGCTTCATATACGGCGGCGGGGCCGTCCGGAGTTTCGGCTGTCCTGCCCCGGTCCTCCAGTTTTACGAAAAATTTCGAATTAGAGCTCAATACGGCCAGGCAGGAACCGGCCTGCGGGGTCGAGATCCCATAGGTGAGGGCCACGTAGGTGCCGCTCAGCAGGTCGCGCGGGTCCACCGGGACGGTCTCCAGGTAGAACTCCGGCGAGGCGGTGTTCTTTGAGGAGAGCAGCCAGCCGCCCCAGGCGACGAAGAAGAGGAGCTGCAGGCCAAGCACAATCCGTAATTTGCTCATTTCTTTGCCGCCTCTATCAGGGCTTTGCGGCCCCGGTTTATTAAATAGGCCAGCGCCGCGAAGGCGAGCCCCGTGATTATAAAGGCCACGCCGCTCTTCAGCAGGCCGCCGAAGATGTCCACGAAGCGGGTTACGGCGGTGAGGGTGATCACCAGGACGCCGCGGTTTATCATTTTCTCGTCGGAGTTTTTGGCGCCGCTGATTATGCAGCCGGCGCCGAAGGCGGCCAGGATCAGGTTCGCTATGACCGCCATTATTTTCGCCGAGCCCTCGTTGGCGTCGAAGAGCAGGAAAGCGCAGAGCATCGAGGCGGCCAGCAGGCCCTTGGCCAGGTAATCCTCCATTTTCCCCTCCGGCAGCAGGCGCTGTTTGCGGACAGCCAGGGTAACAAGCGCCCCCGCGAAAGCCGCCCAGGTGATCATCGTCCCCAGGGCGGTAGTGTCCTGGCCGTGGAGGCGGTAGCTGTCGGGCCTGTAATGCCAGAAAAATGTCATCACGTATACGGCTCCCACCCAGACCGTGAGCGGCAGGCCGGGGCGCGCGTCCTCATCTTCCCCTCTGCCCCAGGCGAGCCACAGCACGGCCAGGGACATGCCGGCCAGCAGCACCAGCGCCTTCGAGCGCACTTTTATCGCCGTGTCCGCCACCAGCATGAAGAAAAGCCAGACGGCCGCGGCGCCGAGCGGCTTGCCGAGTTTCTTCCCCGGGTAAAGAGCGAAGCCGGCGCCGAGAACGGCCAGCGCCAGGCCCCAGTGCCAGAGCGGCTGAACGGCCGCATTCCGGCCCATGGTCAGCGAAAGCATATTGGTCGAGCCCAGCGTGCCCCAGTAAAGCACGGCAAAAAGCAGTATGGAGCAGAGATAGGCGGCCAGCGGCCGTTTCGACAGCAGCGCCAGCGGGGCTGAAAGCGCGGCCCAGACAAGGTAAGGCTTCACCGGGTCGCCGCTCAGATTGAAGATCTGCGCGTAAAGGCCTATCCCCAGCGCGGGCATGAAGAACCACAAGGTCTCAAGCGGTATCGCTGCTGAGGGTTTCTCCTCAAGCCGCATGGCGGCTTCGGCGGAGCCCGCGAAAAGCAGAAGGAAGGCGCCCATTTTCGCGATATCGCCTATCTTGTCCCAGTTGTGGGCCGCCACAAGTATCACGCCCAGGGCTATGAAGAGGCCGGAGGCGGCGGCTATCCAGTGCGCGGCTTTGAAAGAGGCGAAGGTCCTGCCGGAGTAGGAGCGCTCCCACACCTTATCCGCCTGCTCCGGGGTTATTATTCCCGCTGCGGCAGCGCCCGTCAGATCTGTTTTGAGTTTTTTGTAATAGGACATCGGTTAAATTATATGTTACTTTGACGGCAGTATAAAAGAGACCAGTGGGACGGATGGGGGACGCTACACGATAACTCGATTGTTTTCTTCCAACTCCCTGCCCTTACCGACAAGATACGAAATAGATCCGGAATTCCTTCCTAGTTCTTCCGCTAAAAGTCCGCCGCTTACCCCTGCCATTTCAGCCATATAACAATACCGGGCGCGGGCCTCTACTATTCGTCTTATCCTGCTTCTGCTTTTTATTTCGGCAGCAGTTGCTCCAGTTTCGGCGCAGACACGCTCAAGAACCGCTTCAGCGCTTTCCCCTGGTTCGGTTTCTTTCTCTATCTGAGCCAACAGCGCCTCGACAAACCCTCCGCTTCCCAATACGCGCGAATCTGACATTTCCTTTTCGCCGGTTTGACGCATACTTAATAGGCTTGCTGCTCCGCCAATACTGCGCAGGAGCCCGCCGCCGGATAGCTCTCCGGTTTTATACTTGTTTATACGTGCACGGAGGAATTCTTCATATTTAGCTGCGGCATCCCCATCGCCATGCCCATAGTAATCAAGCACATAATCCCTGTCGATCAGCGCGGTGCGCGCTGTTCCAAGCGCCTCGCCGTGTCCGCACCAGTTGTATCTTCTTAAATCCTCATACTTCCCAACAAGCCTTGCGCGCAGGGGATTCAAATGAACATAGGCTACCAGTTCAAGCAGGTATTCATCCTGCTCGCAAAGGATTGATTTATACCGGTTCTGGAATAGATGTCCGCACCGCAAATGCCGTCTGTTAAAGTTTCCCACATAACCGGTTAAAAGCCGGCGCATCAGTTCGGAAAGCGGCCGTAATCCGCGCAGGATCACTAGGTGAAAGTGATTCGGCATAAGGCACCAAGCCAGGCATTTACTTCCGTTCTGGCGTAAAGCCACAGCCAACCGGCTCATAAAATTATAACGATCCGCATCATCAGTAAAAATATTGCGCCGTTCATTCCCTCTGGCGATCACATGATAAAGACAGCCTGGGATATCCAGTCGTGCGTTTCGTGGCATAATCCACCTCTTTAAAAGATTGTTTATCCTTTAAAGCATAGCAGACAACCCCGACAACCGTCTGTCGGGGTAAATTCTGCCAGAACGATTATATATTCGTGCCCTACCCAGTTATCGAGTTATCGTGTAGCGTCCCCCATCTCTACTATAGGCGGGAATCCATAAAAAGCTGCTTGGATCCCTGCCAACGGATCGCAGGGATGACAAATGGGATTGACGGGTTTACTGAATATTTACGATTTTTTTGGTATTATTGATTCTGAGCCGCGGCGGTGGTCAGGGCTGGAGGGCCTTATGCAATATTGGGTGTACATGGATAATAAAGTCTGCGGTCCGTTTGAAAAGGAAAAATTGGCGGAGCTTGCGAATTTCAGCCTTTCCTCCCTGCTCTGTCCGGATTCCCCGGGCGGGGCGCAGGCCAATGATTGGAAAGCGGCCTCCGCTTTTCCTGAAGTGCTGGCTGCCCTTACTCCCGTTCCCGCCCCGGTTCAGCCCCGAAGCCCCGCCGCTGAATCTCCTTTCGCGATGACTATAAGGGGGACGATAATAGAAGCGCCGGTAATTGACGAGCCTGCCAAGACGCGGCCGCCGGCCGCGGTTAAGCCCGCGACGGCCGCCAGGCAGGCCCCGGGCCCGGCCGCCGCCGCCCCTGTTCCGCAGAGCGAATTGAATCCCGGCGTTCCGGGGCCGCTGCTGGAAAAACTCGGCCAGCTGAGCGCTATGCTGGTCTCTATCGGGAACACCCAGTCCCAGCTGCTTGAGAGGGTGAGCCGGGTTGAAAGCGCTGTCACCGAGATTAAGGCCCTCCTGGTCCCTGCGCCGCCAAATAAAGGATAGGTCTAAAGGGGGATCGGGATCCGGGGCTCTTTTCGCCCCAAAGGAGGCTGAATGCGCGAAATAATTTCCGGGGTCAAGTCCCATCCGCTGGCGCTTTTCGCCGATTTCCGCAGGCTGTTCGCCGGCCGCGTGATCTCCGCCGTGGGAGACAAGTTCTTTTCGATAGCCATCGCCTGGTGGGTGCTTTCAAAGGCCGGCGAAAGCTCCAAGTTCCACCTCGGGCTGATAATGGCCATGAACGTCATCCCGGTGGTGATCTTCGGGCCGCTGCTGGGCACGCTCTCCGACCGGTCCGACAAGCGCCGGGTGATGCTGGCCGCCGACGCGGCCCGGGCTTTCCTGGTGCTGTCGCTCGCCCTGCTGCTCTGGAGCGGCCGCCTTAACCTCTACTTCCTTTATGCCATCTGCTTCCTTATTTCCGGCTTCGGCCCGCTGTTCGAATCCGCGGTGGCGGCCTCGATACTGCGGCTGACCTCGGAGGAAAAAATGCCGCAGGCCGTGGCTACGGATTCCTCGGTGATGCAGTTCTCCAACGTGATAGGCTCGGCGCTGGGCAGCGTGCTGATGGCGGCCGCGGGCGTGGCCGGCGCCTTCCTGTTCAACGCGGCCGGCTACGCCGCCTCTTTCGCGGCGGTCTGGGGCATCAGGACGCCGCTGGCGCCCGAGGCAAGAACGGAGAGCACCTTTACGGCGGAATTCAAGGAGGGGCTGGCCTATATTTTCGGCAACAAGCCGGTGCTCTGGCTTATACTGTCTTTCGCGGCTTTCAATTTTTTCGTCGGGCCGATCCTGATACTTATCCCGATGATAGTGAAGTTCACGCTGAAGGAGTCCGTGACCTGGCTGGCGGTCTTCGAGACTTTCTTCGCGCTCGGCTCCTCGGCTCTCGCGGTCGCGCTCAGCTTCAAGAAGTCCTACGGGAATATCTACTGGTGGTTCTTCGGCTCGCTGCTGGCGGTGGGGCTCTCTTTCGGCGGGCTTTATTTCACCGGCGAGAAGTACGTTATCTGCGCGCTGCTTTTCGGGGCCGGGGCGGCGCTCGGCGCGGGCAACACCGTGATGCTGACCCTTTTCCAGTCCACCGTGCCGGACGCCATGAAGGGCCGCTTCTTCTCGGTGCTGACCACGCTGGCTTACGCGGTGCTGCCCCTTACGTTCATGGTGAACGGCATGCTGGCGGAAAAATTCTCCGTGAATTTCTGCATAGGCATGAACGCCTCGGCCGTGCTGGCCCTTTCCTTCTTCGCGCTGCTGATCCCCAGGCTGGAGTACAGCGCATAGCCGCCGGCGCGGCATAAAGCGGCGTGCGCGCCGGTATTGAACGTGTTGCGGGACAAGGAAAGCATATGCTCATTCTTCTCCGTTTCTCCATCCTCCTGGCCTCGCTGGCGAACGCCGCCGGGCCCGGCGACCTCGCCTCCCTGCAGAAAGACCAGGTGGTGGCCAAGACCTTCCGCGCCCAGGCCCTGTACCTGGACCCCTCCGGCGCACCGAAGGGAGCGCGTTTCGTGCACGAGCGCGGCGCGGTCGTAGACCTACTGTTCTTCGAATCGGTGCCGCAGATCTCGGTCAATTTCCGCACGCCCCCCGACGACGACCGCGGCGCGCCGCATACCCTGGAGCACCTCCTTCTTGGCAAGGGCGCGGCAGGCCGGCGGCTCAACACCCTGATGCCGATGCGGATGGGCGGCTACACCGCGGGCACGTATCCCGACAGGACGAATTACCAGTTCTCAAGCGCCGCCGGGCCGGCCGAGTTCTATGAGCTGCTGGGCACGTTCCTGGACGCGCTGATCCGGCCGGACTTCACCGACGAGGAGGTGCGCAGCGAGGTGGCGCATACCGCCGTGATAGAGGAGGGCGGCCTGTCCAGGCTCGAGGAGAAGGGCACGGTATACACCGAAATGGTCGCGCGCATGGAGCGGCCCGACTCTATCCGCTGGGACCAGCTTGAACGGCTATTGTACGGGCCCGGGCACCCGCTCGCGCTCAACCAGGGCGGGGAGCCGGCGGAGATCTGGAAGCTTTCGCCCGCCGGCATCCGCGCCTTCCACGCCGCGCATTACCGCATGGACGGCAACATGGAGCTGATAGCGGCGCTGCCCGCAAGCTGGGACGCCGGGGACTTCCTGGCGCGCCTCAACGCGGAGATGCTGCGGCTGGAGCCGGAGCTGTCGACGCGCGCCTACGCGGGGCTGCCTCCCTTCGCGCCGGCGGAAGCCCGTGAGATCGGGATCGGACGCTTTCCTTCCGACGGCGCGCCTGTCCCCCAGGAGGCGCTTATAGCCTGGCCTCCCGTCCGGACGTTCGGGGTCGCCGACAGGGTGCGGGTCAACCTGGCCGCCAACCTGCTCGGCGGCGGTGAAACTTCCTATCTGTACCGCGACCTGGTCGACCAGAAAACGCGAAGGTCCGACTCGGGCGCGACGGGCGTCGAAGCCGGCGCAGAGGTCCTGCCGGCTTCGTACGTGCTAATCGGGCTTTCCGGCATCCCGTCGGCGTCGGTCACCCCCGCGGCCCTGGAGCGGGTGCGCGGCGTAGTTATGGAGCGCATACGCCGGCTCCACGGCCTGAAGCCCGGCAGCGCGGAACTCGCCGAGGCGGCCGATAAAGCGCGCTCGCGCATCCGCTCGAGCCGGCGCTCCATGCTCAAGTCGCTGGAGGGCCCGCCGCAGTTCGGCGAACGCTTCACCGGCGACAGCTGGCACGGCGTTTTAAACGAGATCGCCGCCGAGCCGGGGTTCGCCAAACCGCTGGCTGAAGACGCCGCCCTTGACCGGCTGCTCGCGGAACTTGACGCGGGACAGAACCCGTGGGCAGCCGCCCTGGAGCGGGCAGGCATGCTGGAACAGCCGTACATTTCGGCCGTCCTGCCGGATCCCGCGCTGCTGGAGCGGCAGAAGGCCCTGAAACAGGAGCATCTTAAAGCGACAGCGGCGCAGCTGGTCTCGGAGTACGGGCTGCCGGAGGCGCAGGCTATCGACCGCTACCGCGCCGAGCTGGCTTCGGCCGCCGCGGCGGCGGAGACGGGCGGGCGCGGCGCGGCAAACCCCTCTTTTCTGCGCGAGCCCCCGCTGGAACTCGACGAGCTTGACTGGGGCGAAAGCCGCCTGCCTTCCGGGCCGCGGCTGGTGAGCACCCGGTTCCAGACGCCGTTCACCGATATAAAAATAGCCTTCGACCTGCGCGGCGTCGCCGAGAAGGACTGGGAATTGCTGCCTCTCCTCGGGGGGGCCGTCGGCTCCGTCGGCGTCGTAACCCGGGCGGGCGAGCGCCTTGATTATTCCAAAACCCAGGAACGGCTCATGGTGGAGATCTACGGGGCGGGCATCGGCGTCAGCGCCCACCCGCGCAGCGAGCGCGCCGAGCTGACCTTCAGCGGCTACGCTTCCTCCCCCGGGGAGGTGGACCGGTCCGTCGAATGGATAGAGAACTACCTTCTCCGGCCGAACCTGTCGCCCGGTTCGCGCGAGCGCCTGATAGACCTGCTCCGGGCCGGCATCCAGGGCTGGCGGGGGATCTTTCAACAGGACGAGGAAGCCTGGGTTTCCGGCGCGGTCGCCGCCTACAAGTACCAGGACAGGCCCCAGTTCATGCACATCTCGAGCCCGTTCACCGTCCTGCGCCACATGAACCGCCTGCGCTGGCGCCTGGAGGAGCCGGCGCCGCCCGAGCTGGCCGTCATGCGCGCGACGATGACCGCGGTGGCGGCCGCGGCAAAGACCTCCGGCAGGCCGGCGGCGGGGAAACTCCTTGAGGCCGTGGACGGGGAGCTCGGCGAATATCTGCGCGGGGACGTTTCGCACCTTCCGGAAGATTCATGGCGCGGCGATATGCAGCGCATCGCCGCGGATTTTCTTTATGACGTCGGCCGCTCCTCCGAGACCATCCGCCGGATACAGGAGTTGTCCTTGAAGGTGCTTGTGCGCGCGGGCGCGCGGGTGCACATTAACGGGAACGCCGCGAATGCCGGGCGCGCGGCCAGGCAGGTAGACGCCCTGCTGTCCCGGCTGCCAGAGGGCGGGCCCGCCGCCGCGGCGCCCGGGCGCCGCGACCTCGTCATCAGCCGTCTCCGCGGGCGCTTCCCCGGCCTTGAGCGGCCGGCGCATGTCGCCCTGGTGAATAACAGCGGCAAGACGGGCACGATCAGCGTCTGGGCGCCGGCCGCAGGCTATCGCTCGCAGCAGCGCGGCGAACTTCTCGACACGCTGGCGCTGGGGATCCTTTCCGGCGGCGGCGCGCACTCGCTCTTCCTGCGCACCTGGAGCGCCGGGCTCGCGTACAGCAACGGGATGGGGTACAGCGCGTCGGTCGGCCAGGCATTGTACTACGCCGACAAGTGCCCCGACCCGGCCCAGACCCTGATGTTCGTGAACAAGATCGCCTCGGCCACCGCCGTGAACGACCCGTTCCTGCTGGAATACAGCCTCGCCACTTCCTTCAGCGATTACCGCGCCGGGGGGGATTTCTCGTCGCGCGGGGACCGCCTGGCCTTTGACCTGGAGGAGGGTAACCGTCCGGCTGTCGTGCGCGCTTATAAATCCGCGCTGCTCCGGCTCGCCCGGGAGCCGGGAACCCTGGGCCTGGTCCGCGCGCAATTCGGCAAGTCGCTCGGCCGCGTGCTGGTCGGCTTCCCGGGCGGGAAGGTTTCCGCTTCGCCCCAAGCGGGGTCCTTGTTCATCGGGCCGGACGACCTGATCCGGAAATACGAGAATTTCGTGCGCGAGCGGGGAGAGGCCGCGGAGGTGATCCGGCTTTACCCGCGCGACTTCTGGCCGTAAGTCCTGACGGAGATTTGGCTTGACCGCTTTTTGTGATTAATGTTTAATTATCATATGGGGAAAAAAATACTTATCGTAGACGACGATCCGGATAACGCGGGCATGCTGCGATGCGCCCTTGAGCCGCTTGGCCACTGGGTTAAGGTGTGTTCCAACGGCCGCGAAGCGGTTCAAACCCTGCGTTCCTACAAGCCCGACCTTATGATAATGGAGGTGATGATGCCCGGCATGGACGGCTACTCCCTGACAACCCAGGTTTCCGAGGATGCGGAATTAGGCAGCCTCCCGATAATCGTAATGTCCTCCCTGGAAGTCTCAAGGCGCATGTTCGAGCGCTTTCCGCAGGTGATCGCTTTCTTGCGCAAGCCCTTCGAGACGAACGACCTCCTGAAAGCCGTAAAAGCCGAGTTTGAAAAAAGCGAAGGCCCCGCCGCGAAGCCGTAAAGCCTTCCCGCTTAGCTGCCCGATATATAAGTTGATGACCGCTGTTCAGTTTCCGGCCGCCAGGGGCGGCCGGCTGTTTTTTGCCCCTCAGCTTTTTACTATCCGCGTGCCTGTTATGAGGTCATGCCAGGTGCGCTGGTCCTTTTCCCACAAGGCCCAGAAGTAGCCGAGCCCGGCCGGGAGGGCGGAGACGACGCCCAGGACGGAGCGCCAGAACGGTTTTTTCGGGGTGAGCCCGGTTTCAACGTCTATCAGCTTCAGCTTCATTATCATCATGCCGGGAGTGGCGCCTTTTCTTTTAAGGAATACGGTAAGGTAAATAACCCAGAACAGGGCTTTGAACGGGAAAGCTCCCCGGCGGTCTCCGCCCTCGTCCCCGTCTTCTTCCCCGGAAACCCCTATGCCTAAGTCCGCTTCCTTGAGCTTTCTCGTGCCGCTCTTGTCCGAGATCGTCGCGCCTTTGCCGTTCAGTGTTATGGTTTTGCCCTGCTCGCCGTCTATGCGGATGCCTTTGTCGTTAATATTGATGTTACTGATCTTCATCTCGGCCTGCTTGCGCCCGGCCTTGTCCTTTATGATCCCCGTCGGGCCGCAGCCTTTCCCGAAAAGCAGCGATGCGATGATCATGAACAACAAAAAGTCTATGAACAAAGAGACGGCCCTGGGCGCTATGCCGGCGGGCTGGAACTGGAGGGCGGGCGCGGCCACGGCGGGCGCGGCGGCTGCCGCGGGCGCAATAAGAGGCGTCGCGGGCCCGGCCGCGGCTACGCCCTGGGACTGGGCGCCGACCGGGACTTCCCTGAGCACGCGGAATACCTTGATCTTTTCGGGTATGCCCTTGAACTGCCTGTAGCCGATCTCGCTGGAGGGCACCTCCGTCTTGTTCATCGACAGGTATACGGACTCGGTGAAAAAGACCTCCCCGGCCTCCGCTATGCTTTCGAGGCGGGAGGTTATGTTCACGGCGTCGCCGTAGATGTCGCCGTCGTCGTGGATGGCCACCTCGCCGGAGTTTATCGCTATGCGTATCTCTATCTTTTCCGCCGGGGTCTTGCCTTCGTTGTGGGCCCGCAGGACGGTCTGCACCTCCACGCCGCAGATAACGGCGTCGGTGGGGCTGTTGAAAGCCACCAGGAAGGCGTCGCCGATGGTTTTTACGAGCCGGCCTCCGAATTTTTCTATGACGGGCAGGACGAGCTCGCGGTGCTTCGCCAGCATTTCCTGGGTCTGCGCCCTCGAGAAACCGGCGGTTTTAGAGGTGAACCCCTTTATATCCGTCAGCATTATCGTGATGTTTCTGGTTTCCATCTTCTTCTCCCTGCGCCTGCGGTCCAGTCCGCCGATCCCCGATTTTAGATTCTCGATCCCCGACTCCCGACCCCCGACCCCCGGCTTCCGTTCTACGCCGGGTTGGGGATGTCTATGAACTCCGTCTTTACCCTGAATTTCTTTCCAAGCACTTCCGCCAGCGCCAGCACGCCCGGTTTCTCGGTGTTGTAATGGCCGGCGGAGACGAAGTTGGCGCGGCTCTCCCGCGCGAATTCCTGTACGAATTCCCCGGCCTCGCCTGTTATATAGAGGTCCAGCCCGGCGGCCACGGCCTGCTCGAACATGCGCGCCGCTCCCCCGCTGACGGCCCCGACGGTCCTGATCTTTTCTTTCCCGAACCTGAAGCAGAGCGGCTCCGCGTCCAGCTTTATGGCCAGCGCGGCGGCTAGATCACCCATCGAAAGGGGCTTGGCGAAAGTCCCGCTGAAGCCTATGGTTTCCCCGTCGTAAGTCCCGAAGGGCTTCAGGCTCCCGGCCCCGAGCATTTTAAGCAGGCGCGCGTTGTTGCCGCAGACGGGGTGCTTGTCCAGCGGCAGGTGCCAGGCGGCCAGGGACAGGCCGCTGCTGAAAAGCGTCTCCAGCTTGCGCTTTAAGGGGCCGCTGAAAGGCTGGGAGCGGCCCCACAGCAGGCCGTGGTGGACTATCAGCATGTCGGCGCCGCAGGCGGCCGCGCGCTTTATGCATTCAAGCGAGGCGGAGACGCCGAAAGCTATTTTTTTAACCTCGGGCCGGCCTTCGGCCTGCAGGCCGTTCAGCGACATGTCCTTTATCTTTTTTGAATCCAGGTAGGTGTCCGTGAAAGAAACTATTTTATCCCTGTCAGCCATTTGACCTCCGTTACCCCGCTTTTACCTGCTGCCGGGCCGCACCGCGTAAATGTAGCCGTTGGCTATCTCGTCGGCGATGTAATCCGTGATGACAAGGCCGCCGCCGTCCTTCGGGGCCAGCATCAGGGCGGCGTAGCTCCAGAGCGCCGGGTTCCCTTTAAGCAGCGCCGCGGGCACGCGCACCGTTATCCGCCCGGCTTCCGCCTTCGCCGTGAGGGCGCCGACACAGACCGGGCCTTTGGGGGTTGTCTTGTAAAGAGCGGCGCCGGAGGGCGTCGCCTCGAGGGCGTATTCCCAGGCGTTTTCCGGGAAAAGCCGCAAAGGGCGGCCTGCAAGCGGCCGGGTCATGCCGGCGCGCGGGCGGTGGTTGACGTCGATATACAGGTCCAGCCTAACGTGGCTGAAGCCCGAGTTTTTTTTGAAGGCGTTGTCCAGCGCGAGCGGGACGAACTGAAAGACTATCCCCTCGGTGCTCGATTCAACCCTGAGCCCGTCAAGCTTCCAGATGCGGTTGGGGTCGGCTGTGCCGGGCAGGCCAGAAGTTTTTGCCGGGGGCTGCGGCAGCCTGGAAACGTTCTTGATCTCGAAACCGCCCGGCAGCTTGGTGACCTGCATTTTGTCAGCCTGCGCGGGCCCGGAGGCCGCATCGGCCAGGCTTGAAAACACCCAGGGCGGAGGGGGCTTCTGCATAAGGCGGTAGGCGTTGCCCAGCGCGTTCCTGATCTCTATTTCGGTTTCGCTGGCGGTTTCCGCGTCCGCTGAGGCGAGGCTTCGCAGTTTCCCGCCGTTCTCGGCGGAAAAATACTCCTCGAAGGCCGGGGCGGCCTGCGCGTAATTTCCCTGCGCGGCGTTGAGGTGCAGCATGAGGCCGGCCCTTGTCTGCGCCAGCGCGGCAAGGGCGCCGGCCTGGACCGCGGCGGAAGCCCAGGGCGTATAATCCCCCGCCCAGGGCGAGGCTGCCGCCGCTATTTCCGCGGGGGTCGCCGCGGTGGAGACCGCTGTCTTAAGCGCCTCTGAAACGGTGACCCTTTTCTGGAACACTGAGGCTTTCAGCTCGGCGAGCAGCATTGCGCGCAGGGCCGCCGGATCGGGCGAGGAAGTCTCGTCGAAAAGGGTGAAGGCCGGGCTGCGGAGGGCCGCGGCCGTGGAAAAGTTAATGAAAGGCACGGCGTAAATCCCGCCGGACTCGAGTACAGCGGCGGCCCCGGATCCCGGTATCAGGATCTCCCTGGTCGCGCCAGCGGCGAGCAGGCCGGTTGCCAGCCACTTTACTCCCAGGGCGCCTGCAAGCGGGAAATAGTCCGCTGCAAGGCCGCCGGGCGGGCTGACCAGCCCGGCGGGTGTTTTTTTAAAGGTTGTAAGCGCCGCGTCCCTGGCCAGGCTGAGGCGCAGCGCCAAAAAATACTGCTCGGTCGGCAGCGTGGCCGACGAAGGCTTGCCGGACCATTTTACTTCCGCGGCGGCGGGATAATATAGCAGCGGCAGGGGAGGGTCGCCGGCAGGGCGCAGCGCAAGTTCAAGCCGGCCTTCTTTTTCCAGCTTCTTAACGCGCTCTTCCAGGTCTTTGGGGAGGGAGGAGAGCGCGGCCGTAAGCCGCAGGCCGCCGTCAAGCTCCAGCGCGGCTATGACCTGCCCGGCGCCGGCGGTATCGGCGGGAACCCAGAGGATGGCCTGCTGCGCCGCGCCCTGCGCGATCACGCAGGGCGCGGGAAATATAAAGGAAAGGGCCAGCGCCGCGAGAGTTTTCTGCATGTTATTTCACGGTCAGGACGGAGACTTTGCGGCCGCCTTCCAGGTCGGTGTCGGGGTTGAGCGGGTCCAGCACGTCCTGACCGTCGATGCGGCAGAGGTACTTGTACCTGCCGGGCGGCAGCGGCACCAGGGCTTCCCAGGTCTTGCTGCCGCTTTTTACGAGGACCAGGGCTTCCGGGTTCCACTTGTTGAAATCCCCGGCGATCTTCACTTCCCTGGCGCCCGCTATCTTCACCGAGAATTTCGCGAACCGCAGCTCCGGCTGCGGCGGTTCCTCCGGCCTCTCGGTGCGGACCCGGAGGGGGGGGACGCCGGTCCGGGAGGGCTTTATGTTGGCGACGCTCCAGTGGCCGACAAAGCTGAAATACTTCTTGATGGCGTTGTTGAAGAGCACGCTGGGCACGCTGACCAGCGCGAAGGCGGCCGCCGCAATAAGCAACAGCAGGGCTTTGCGCTCGATCACTGCGGCGCCTCCGCTTCCAGCTTCGGCCTTAGCCGCAGCTCCGCGCCGAGCTGCCCGGCCAGGGCCTTGAACTTCTCCAGGTCTATGTCTTGGTTCTCGACCGCGGTGGCGTAGACCTCGGGCAGCAGCATTACGGCTTCCCTTATAAATTCCTTCACCTTCTCAAAGCCCGTGGCGGCCCAGGGTTCCATCGGCCTCATCAGCGCGAGCCACTGGGCGGGGTCCGCGGTGTTAAGGCTGACATGCACCGAATCTATGAGGCCTTTCATTTCGGGAACTACGTTGCGCCCCCAGACGGCGTTCGCCAGGCCGTTGGTGTTCAGCCGCACCTTCATCGTGCGCGGCAGCGGCTCGGCGCGGCCGGTTTTTATCATGCGCGCGCAGGCGAGCATGGCCTCCAGGCGCATGGTAGGTTCGCCGTAGCCGCAGAAAATAAATTCCTGAAAGGGCGCCGCGGCCCACTGTTCCTTCGCCAGGGCTATAACATCCGCCGGAGAGGGCTCCGCGCCGCCGAGGTTCAGGTTGCTGCCGCGGAAGTCCATCTTCCAGGCGTTCTTTATGCAGAAAACGCAGGCCGTCGGGCAGCGGTTGGTGAGGTTTACGTAGAGGCCGTTTTTAAAACGGTAGACAATGGTGGGGTTGGAGGCGTTCATGCGTGGTTATATTATCGCTTACGCTGATCTTCTCGCTTATCTCTTCTGCTTTATTCTATCATTTAGAGATGAAGATTTTGAGAACTATATTAGAGAAAAGTATAAAACTAAAGAGGGAGTGTATCGAAAAATTGCAGATTTATTTCTGGAAAATGCAAATGAAGATGAATATGCTTCAATAAATCTTGGTATTGCCTTGTATGAGGCAAAGTATAATGAAAAACTTAAAAGTATTGTTCTCAATGAAGAATATAAAGTGCTACCCACTGACCCAATTAGAAAAAAAGAGGTTTATATCGAAAGGACTAAATTA
>JAUSCK010000117.1 GCA_030651035.1 Elusimicrobiota bacterium | reverse complement strand
AAAAAGATTCAAGCTCTTATGAGGCAAACAGCGCTTTTCATTTTTGCCGCGATACTGCTCTCCGCCCCGGCCGCCCCGGCCGCCGGGGCGGCCGGTGCGGCGGCGGAGGAACCCGTCTCCTTCACGGTCACGCCTCCGGCGGGGAAAATATTGCTGACCGAATCTTTCAGGTTCAAAGTGGAGGCCTCGCTCCCGGAAAGCTATTTCCTTAAGCCGGACACCGCCACCGCCGGCGGTCCCGATTTCGAGGTGCTCTCTTTCACCAGGGCCGGCGAAACAAAAAAAGACGGCCGCAAGACCGAAACCTTTGAGATAAATGCCCGCGCCTTCACCCTCGGGGTAAGCACCTTCCCGGCCATCACCTGGCGCCTGGGCGGGGCGGAGGTCCAGCCCGGCGCCGAGGCGGCGAGCCCCGCCTTCAACCTGGAAGTGCTGCCGCTCTTTAAAACAAAGGAAGGCGAGGGCATCCGCGACATCTACCCTCCTTTCCGCTACATCCCCTGGCCCTGGCTGCTGGCGCTCGCGCTGGCAGTCGCGGCGGCCATTTTCGCCTACCGCATGCGCGCGCGCGGCGGGGCCGCCGCCTCGCCGGGGTCCGCCTGGCTGGACCTGCGCACTCCCTACCAGCGGGGCCGCGACCGCCTTGAAAAGCTGGAAAAGTCGCCGCTCATCGCCGACGGCAGGCTGAAAGAATTTTATACCGGCCTCACCGCCATCCTGCGCCTCTACCTGGCGGAGGAGTTTTCGATCGACGCCGCGCTGATGACCACCTCCGCCCTGGGCCGCGAGCTTAAGAAAACCGGGGCCGACATAAAGACCGCGCTCAGGGCCAGGGAATTCCTGCAGAAATCCGACCTTGTGAAGTTTGCCCGGCTCAGGCCCGAGGACGCCGGGGACGACGCCCGCGACCTTGCGGAGCTGCTGATGGAATTCCAGCGGGCGGCGGAAAACGCGAAGCTGCTGGCAGCCCGTGCGATGGAATTCCATGGGGAAACGCGTGCGGCGGAAAACGCCAGGGCCCTGGCGGCCGCCGCCGCGGAACAGCAGAAGCTTGCGGGGGGGAAGCCGTGAACCTCTTCAAGCATCCCTGGGTGCTGCTGCTGATGCCGCTGCTCGGCCTGCTGGCCGGGCTTGCCAGGTCGCAGTCGTCCAGGCGCCTCTCTTCCGCCGGCATGCCGGCGCCGCTGCCGCCTCTCAGGACGCCGCGCACGCGCCTCTTCGCCATACTGCCTTTCTGGGGCAGAGTGCTGGCAATGGTCCTGCTTGTTTTCGCGCTGGCCCGGCCACAGAAGGCCAGCCGCGGCGAAGTGCCGCCGGCCGAGGGCATAGACATAATGCTGGCGCTGGACACCTCGGGGAGCATGGCCGCCGAGGATTTCCACCCGTATAACCGGCTTGAGGCGGCAAAGAAAGCCGCCTCCGACTTCGTGAAAAAGCGCAGGAACGACCGCATCGGCGTCACGGTTTTCGGCGGGACGGCCCTGCTTACCTGCCCCCTCACGCTGGATTACCAGTCGGTGCTGGAGATGCTGGAGAACGCCTATTTGGAGATGACCCGGGCCCCGGGCACGGCGGTGGGCGACGCCATAGTGACCGCCGTAAACCACCTCAAGGAAAGCAAGGCCAAGAGCAAGATCATAGTGCTGCTCACCGACGGCCGCTCCAACAGCGGCCTGGTGACGGACCTTGGCCTGGCGGCAAAAACCGCCGCGGCCTTCGATATAAAGATCTACACCATCGGCACGGCGGGCAAGGGCAGGGCCCAAGTTTCCACAGGCGACCCGTCGCAGCCAGTGGCCTACATAGACGAGGACCTGGACGAGCCCACGCTGCGCGAGATAGCCGGCCTCACCGGAGGCGAGTTTTACCGCGCCAAGAATTACCTTGAGCTTGAAAAGATTTACGCCAGGATAGACACGCTGGAAAAAACAAAATTCGAGGCCAAGACCTACACCAACTACGCTGACCTCTATATGTATTTCCTGGCGCCGGCCCTGGCCCTGCTGGCCCTGCTGTTTATATTGGAAAGGACTTATTTCCGAACCGTTCCGTAGGACTTGATTTTAACCGCAAAGAACGCAAAGGAGACGCAAAAGACGCGAAGAGAATCTGGCGAAGATGACGGAAAACAAATTATTCACATGGATGAACAGGATGGACAGGATAAAAAAAAAGAAAATATGAAATCCTGTATATCCTGTCTATCCATGTTTAAAATTCTTTGCGTTCTTAGCGCAAACACTTTGCGCCCTTTGCGGTTTCCGCTGAGGTTGGTTTGATATGGAATTATTCAGATACCCTTTAATGTTAGCCTGGCTGGCCGCGGCTTTCGCCGCGCTGGTATTCTTCCGCTTCAAGGCGGAGGAGCGGCGGCTTGAGGCGGCGCGCCGCCTTTTGGGCCCCTCCTTCGAGCGCTTCATCACGGGGCCGGCCGCCGCGCTCAGGCGCCTGCGCGGCCTGCTTTACCTTACCGCCCTCGGCCTGCTGGCCCTGGCCGCCGCCGGGCCCCAGTGGGGCGTGGAACTTTCACCGGTCACCGACCTGAAGGGCAACGTGGTGCTGGCGATGGACACTTCGCTTTCAATGGGCGCGCGCGACCTGAAGCCGGACCGCCTTTCCAACGCCCGCCTCCTGCTGGGCGCCATAGCCCGGGAATTCGCCGACTACCGCATAGGCGTGGTGGCTTTCGCGGGAGAAGCCTATATCCAGTGCCCGTTGACCACCGACCAGGACGCCATCAGCTATTTCGCTTCGGGCCTGAAGCCGGGCATGCTGCCCGCGCAGGGCACCGATTTCTCCGAGGCGATTGATACTACGCTGGGCATGCTGTCCCGCTACGGCGGACAGAAAGTGATGGTGCTGATAACGGACGGCGAAGACCACTCCACCGGGCTCGACACCGCCCTTAAAGCGGCCACCGAACAGAACCTCAAGATCTTCACCATCGGCATAGGCAGCCCGGACGGCGACCTGGTCCCGATGACGGACTCGGCCGGCAACACCATGGAGTACAAGAAGGACAAGTCCGGCAAAACCGTGGTGAGCCGCATGGACGAAGCCCAGCTGATGAAAATAGCCAGCCGCACCGGGGCGGCCTACCTGCGCTACACGGGCCCCGATTCGGCGGCCGAAGCGGTGCGCTCGGCCGTGGGCGCGCTCGAGCTGGAAAAGAGCAAAGGCAAGGGCCGCTCCAACTTTAAAAACCGCTTCCAGTGGCCGCTGGCTGTGGCGCTGGTCCTGCTTTTGATAGAATTAATGGTTATGGAGAAAGGGTTCAGGTTTACGCTTCCCAGGCTGCCCCGCTTTAGACGCGGCGCGGCCGCGCTTCTGCTGCTGGCGGCGGCCGCAGGCGCGGAGGCGGCCGGCCCCGCCGCCGACGCCCGCAAGGGCGGCTCCGCCTACGGCAAAAAGGACTGGCCCGGCGCCGTGGAATACTACTCCCGCGCCATGCAGAAGGCGCCGGCGGACAAGCGCCTGAATTTCAACATCGGCAACGCCTATTACCGCCAGGAAGACTACGGCAAGGCGGGGGAGTTCTTCGACCAGGCCGCGGCCTCTCCGAAGGTGGCCGCCCGGGCGCAGTATAACCGCGGCAACGCGCTTTTTAAAAGCGGGGACCTGGCCGGGGCCATAGCCGGCTACCGCAAGGCCCTTACACTCGACCCCAAAGACGAAAACGCCAAATTCAATCTGCAGAAAGCCCTCGAGCAGAAAAAGAAAAGCGGCGGCAAGTGCGACAACGACAAAAAAGAGCCGGACAAGAAAGACGAGGATAAGAAAAAGGGCGGCCAGGACAAGAAAGAGGACAAGCCGGGCGGTGAAAAGGACGGCCCCGAGAAGGAAAAACAGAAAGAGCAGGAGAAGAAAAAAGCGGAGGCCCGCGAGCGGAGCCGCCAGATACTTGAGATGATGAAAGAAAAAGAAAAAGCCGCGGCCAGGGATCCCGAAGCGCTGAAGCAGGCGGCCATGAAGCCGGGCAAGCCGCCGCCGCAGAACCGGCTGGAGGACTGGTGAAGAAATTTTTATCGGCTGTAACCGCGGCCGCACTGGCCGCACTGCTGCTGGCGGCGCCGGCGTCGGCCGTTCTTAACGTCGCCGCGGGGACGGACCGCGACTCCGTCGAGATCAACGGCAACCTCTATCTCACCGTCACCGTGTCCGGGGATTCGGCCAGCGTGCCGGAACCTAAACTCCCGAACATGCAGAGTTTTAACATTTACTCCTCCGGGCGCAGCCAGAGCATCTCCATAATCAACGGCAAGATAACCACCACCGTCTCTTTCACCTACATACTGACGCCGCGCTTCATAGGCGTGCAGACCATCCCGTCAATTTCTGTCTTCAACGGAAAAGAAAAGGCGGCAACGCCGGAAATGCAGGTTACGGTTACCAAGGCCCGGCAGCCGGCAGCCCAGCAGCCCCAGCAGCGCCCGCAGCAGGCGCCCAGGCAGCAGCGCCCGACCCAGGCGGCCAGGACCGCCGCCAACAGAGGCGAGCAGATCTTCATCAAAGCCGAAACCGACAAAAAAACGGCATACCCGGGCGAGCAGATAAACATCAGCATAAAATTCTACACCTCTGTGCCGCTCAGCTCGAACCCGCAATATGTGCCCGCGCCTTTCAGGAACCTGATCTCGGAGGACCTGCCCCCGGTGCGCAGCGGGGAAACGGACATCGGCGGCGTGCGCTACGCCTATAGCGAGATAAAGGCCGCGCTCTTCGCGCTGAACCCCGGCCCCGCTGAAATACAGTCCGCCACCGTGATAGCCCAGGTGCCCTCCGAAGAGGCCATTGACCCGTTCGACCCCAACTTCTTCCAGAAGTTCATGGCCATAAGCGGGGCCCAGGGCCAGAGCAGGGAATTCGCGACCGACCCGATAAAGCTCGACATAAAGCCGCTGCCGCCCGGAGCCCCGGCCGGCTTCAGCGGCGCGGTGGGGAATTACTCGGTCACGGCGGCGGCGGACCGGCCCGAAGCCCGCGCCGGAGAGGCTGTCAATTTCTCCATAACCATTATAGGCAGCGGCAACCTGAAGGCCGTCACAGCCCCTAAATTCCCTGAGCTCCCGGACTTTAAAGTGTTCGACACCATGAGCTCCCTCGACGTGCGGAAGGAGGGGGATGTGATCAGCGGAAAGAAGACCTTCACCTACATACTGGTGCCGCGCAGCGAAGGCAAAAGGACCATCCCGCCGATAAAGTTCTCTTACTTCGAGCCGCACTTAGCGGCCTACCGCGAACTGCAGACGGACCCCGTCACCCTGCTGGTGGAAAAAGGCGGCCTGGCCGCCAAGAGCGTGAATTTCAACCCGGCCACCGCCGCGGCGCCGGTGACGGCTTCCGGCTCCGACATCCGTTATGTCAGCGATAAGCCCGGCTCGGACTCCCTGCCCTTCCTCGCTTCCTCTGTTCTGGCCCTGCCGTATTGGACGCACTCCGTTCCGGTCGCCCTGCTGCTCCTCTCCTTCTGGCTTGCCAGGTTCAACCGCTTCAAGCTGGCGAACCCACTGCTCTTCAGGTTCCGCAGGGCCCGCAGCGAGGCCTCCCGCGACATCGAAGCAGCCGACATCCTTATCAAAGCCGGCAAGCCCAACGAGGCTGTCGCCAGGCTTTACGATTCTTTCATGAAATACCTCTCCGACAAGTGCGGCGTCAAGGTCAGCGCCCTTACCATAAGAAAAGCGGCGGAGCTGGTAAAGGCCCGCTTTCCATCCGCGACGGAACGCTCGCTGGACGAGGTGCGCGAGCTTTGGGGCGCCCTTGAGCTGCGCCATTTCTCTCCGGAGGCGGCAGGTTCGGAGGGCGCTTCGGATCTGGCCAAGAAATATTCTCTGCTGCTGGTAAGGCTTGAAAAAGAACTGAAGTAGGGATAAGAAATCGAAAGTCGAAAATCGGGAATCGGGGATCGGGAGTCGGGACGAAAGACTAAGATGAAGAAGATTTTTTTAAGTTTACTTTTAGCGCTGCCTTCGGCGGCCGGGGCTTACGACCGCGGCGAGCTGGCGGAGTTTAACGACCTGTACAGGAACGGCCAGTACGAGGAGGCCCTGGAGGGCTACAAGCTCATAATAGCCAAGGAACCTTCCAACCAGTGGGCCTGGTACAACGCCGGGAACGCCCTTTTCCGCCTTAACCGGATCGGCCCTGCCGTGTTCAATTACGCCAAGGCTTTCATGCTGGACCCACGTTCGCAGGACATACTCGTCAATCTTGACTTTGCCATGCGGCAGACCGGCCAGTCCCTGGCGCCTGAGGGCGCCCCGGCTGCGCTTTTCTACCTCTACTACGTTGTTTCAGAAACGGAGCTTGAAGCCCTGGCTATCCTGCTTTTCTGGCTGGCCTGCCTGGCGGGCGCGGCCTGCTTCCTGCTGGACGGCGGGAGGGGCGGGGATTACGCCGGCCGCGTCTCGCTTGCGGCGGCGGGCCTCCTGGTTTCCACCGTGGTCTGGCTGGGCGCCAGGCAGTCTTCACCTTACAGTTCCGCCGGAGTTGTGACGAGGGCCGGGGGTACGCGGATGTTGAGCGGGCCGGGGGAAAAATTCAAGACCTACGCCTCCGCTCCGGAAGGCCGGCTTGTCAAGATACTTGATACCGGCGACGAGGCCTACTACGAGATAGGGCTGCCGAAAGAAGGCATAAAAGGCTGGGCGCTTAAAACCGAAATCGAGAAGCTATGAACATGGATAGACAGGATATACAGGATTTTTTATTTTCTCATTTCTATCCTGTCCATCCTGTTCATCAATGTGAATGATTTAAAAGGAAAGTTATCATGAAAATTGCCATAGCGAGCGACCACGCGGGTTATCCCCTTAAGCAAACGCTTGTACAGCATCTTAGAAGCCTGGGCTACGAGATCGCCGACCTTGGCACCGATTCGCCGGACTACCCCGTGGACTATCCCGATTTCGCCGTCAAGGCCTGCCTGGAAGTCCTGAACGGCCGCGCCGAGCGCGGCATAGTGGTCTGCGGCTCCGGCGTGGGCGCCTGCGTGGCCGCCAACAAGATCAAGGGCATACGCGCCGGCCTCTGCCACGACACCTACTCCGCCCACCAGGGCGTGGAGCACGACGACATCAACGTCCTCTGCCTGGGCGCGCGCATAATAGGGGAGTCCCTGGCCTTTGAGATCGCCGCCACCTTCGCCGCCGCCAGATTTTCCGGCGAAGAGCGCCACCTCCGCCGGCTCAATATAATCCGCGAACTGGAGAAAGGGATCTGATGCTGACGCCCGAAGATATAAAAAGGACCGGCCAGAGCCTGTGGCTGGACAACCTCAGCCGGGAACTGCTTCTCTCCGGCGGCCTTTCGCGGCTGATCCGGGAGCGGGCCGTAACCGGCCTGACCTCCAACCCCTCCATTTTCGAGAAAGCCCTGGCCGGTGAATACTATGCGGGGCCGATAAAAAGATTGGCCGCGCGCGGAGCCGCCGCCGAAGAGATCTTTGAAACCCTCGCCATCGAGGATATACGGGGCGCCGCCGACCTGCTGCTCCCGGCCCACGAGGCCTCCGACGGGCTGGACGGGTTCGTCAGCATGGAAGTATCCCCGAAGCTCGCTTTCGACCCGGTCCGCACGGAGTCGGAAGCCCTGCGCCTCGCCGGGCGCATAGGGCGCCACAACCTGATGATAAAAGTGCCGGCCACAAAGGAAGGCCTCCTGGCCGGTGAAAAACTGCTGAAAATGGGCATAAGCGTGAATTTCACCCTGATCTTCACCGTCGAGCGCTACCGCTCGGTAACCCAGGTCTACACCGCCGCCATGTCCTGGCGGATAAAAAATTCCCTGCCGGTCAGCGGCATAGCCTCGGTGGCCAGCCTGTTCGTAAGCCGCATCGACACCGCCGTGGACAAGCTGCTCAGGGCGCTGCCGCCCGGCCCCGCGCAAAAACTGGCCGGCCGCACCGCCGTGGAAAACTCCCTGCTGGCCTACAGGCTTTACCACGATCTATTCTACTGCCCCGGCTTCAAGGCCTCCGGCATACCGCCGCAGCGCATACTCTGGGCCTCCACAAGCGTCAAGGACCCGGCCTACCGCCCCGCCCTTTACCTTGAGGAGCTGGCGCTGGGCGGCTCGGTGAACACCGCCCCCGAGGAAGCCCTCGAGGCCTACTTCACCGGGGGGGAAATAAACCGCGCCCCCCCCGGGTCCCGCTTTGCCGCGGCCGGGGCCCATTTCGCAGAGCTGAAAGAACTCGGAATAAATTTCAGCGCGGTGCTTGAAGACCTGGAGAAGGACGGCATAGAGAGATTCGCGCGCTCCCACGACGGGCTGCTGGCCCGGATACAGAAAGAGATCGACGCCAAGGAGAAACCATGCACGGACAACTTGCTGAAATAGACGCCGGCGCCGCCTTGAAAAAGCTGGCGGCAATGGACTTCGCCGCCAGGCTCTGGAAAAAAGACCCCGGGCTCTGGAAAGAGGACGCCGCCAATAAAAAGCAGATCTCCGGCGCGCTCGGCTGGCTGGACATCCCCTTCAAGATGCTGCCCAAGCTTCCGGAGATCGAGCAGTTCGTCGCGGAGATCTGCGCCGCCGGCTTCACCCACGCCGTCGTGCTGGGGATGGGCGGCTCAAGCCTGGCCCCCGAAGTGATACGGGGCGTCTTCCAGAGCCCCAAGTACCCGCGCCTCTTTGTGCTCGACACCACCGACCCCGCCTGGATAGATTCCGTGCGCGGGCAGCTGGACCTCAAGCGCACGCTGTTCATCTTCGCCAGCAAGTCCGGCGGCACCATCGAGCCGTCCAGCCACTTCAAGTATTTCTGGAGCCTCGTCAAGAAGTCCGGCATCAAGGACCCCGGGAACAACTTCATGGCTATAACCGACTCCGGCACGGGCCTTGAAAAGCTGGCCAGGGAGAAAAAGTTCCGCCAGGTTTTCATCAACCCTTCAGACATCGGCGGGCGCTTCTCCGCCCTGTCCTATTTCGGCCTGGTGCCGGCCGCCCTTTGCGGCGCGGACATAAAGAAACTCCTGGCGCGCGCTATTGACGCGGCCGGCCTGTGCAGGAACCCTGAACCGGCGGAGAACCCCGGCGCGCTGCTCGGCGCCTTCATGGGCTCCCTGGCCATGCGGGGCCGCGACAAGCTTACGCTGGTAATGCCGGAGAAGTTCAAGTACCTCGGCCTCTGGGTCGAGCAGCTGGTGGCGGAGAGCACGGGCAAGGAAGGCAAGGGGATAATCCCGGTCTGCCTTGAGCCGCTTATGGAGCCGGACAAGTACCAGGCCGACCGCTGCTTCGTGCACACAAAGATCGAGGGCTTCGCGAGCCCGCGCGACGAGGCACGCCTGGACGCCATAAAGAAGGCCGGGCACCCGGTCTTTACGATAACGGTAAAGGACATTTACGACCTCGGCGCCGAATTCTTCCGCTGGGAGGCCGCCACGGCCGCGGCCGGGGCCCTGCTGGGGATAAACCCCTTCGACCAGCCCAATGTGCAGGAGGCCAAGCTCCTCACGATGCAGGTGCTGGCCCAGTACGCCGAGAAGGGGAAAAAGCCCGCGCCCAGGCCCGATTTTTCCGCCGACCGCGTGGCCGTTTACACCTCTCGCGCGCTGAAGGACGCGGATAAAGCCATCGCGAACTACGACGACGTGTTCTGGTCGGTCTTCTCCGCGCTGAAAGAGAAGGAATACATAGGCCTGCTGGCCTACCTCCCCAACAGCCCCAAGGTGGAGGAGGGGCTTGTTAAGCTGCGCGAAACCCTCACGCGCTACACTGCGTCGGCCTGCACGCTGGCCTACGGGCCGCGCTACCTGCATTCCTCGGGCCAGCTCCACAAGGGCGGGCCGGACAACGCCTTTTTCATCATCTTGACGAACCAGGCAAAAAAAGATATAATGATTCCGGGGGAAAAGTATACCTTCTGGCAGCTAGAAACAGCGCAGGCCCTGGGCGATTTTGAAGCCCTGGATTCTAAGAACAGGCGCGTTTTAAGGCTGCACCTGAAACACCCACTGGACAAATCGCTCGCTTACCTAAGCGAGCGCATAGCCAGGATAGGCAAGCCCGGAGAAGGCCCGGTTGCCGCACAAGCGGAGGAAAGCGAAATGATAAAGTTAACAGCGAAAAAGAGCACCAAAACAGTCACCAACGGCAAGGCGAACACCGCCGCCAGGACGAAACTCGTCAACACGAACGAGTACGTCGTAGTGGACCACCCGAAGAACCTGGAAAACATCACCGCCAGACAGTACTCGGTGCGCATAGGCGCCAGCGACTGCACCGGCGTCGACATCTCCATCAACGACCAGCCCTGGCAGCCCTGCAGGCACGCCGTCGGCTACTGGTGGTTCGACTGGAACAATTTCCAGCCGGGCACCCACCAACTGGTGGCCCGCATGCACAAGCGCAACGGTGAGTACCTGATCTCAAAGCGCCGCCGCTGCAAAGTAGCCTAACTGCCGTTAAAAGCAGCGAGAAACCGTCTTTTGTGGAGCTTTAGTCAAGCCCCAGCTGAGGACGGTTTTTTATCAGCCGGTATCTCCGGGACTTTGATACAATAAAGCCATGACCAACGCCATCCGCTGCCCTAAAACCAAGATACTGGCCACGCTCGGCCCTTCAAGCTCGTCGCCGGCCATGCTGCGCAAGCTTTACAGCGCGGGGCTGGACGCCGTGCGGCTCAACTTCTCGCACGGGACGGACGAAGAGCACGCAGCCAGGATCGGCCTCGTGCGCGAACTCAACCGCAAACTGCACAGGCATATCTTCATAATGCAGGACCTCAAAGGCAACCGCATACGCATAGGCCTCCTTAAAGCCCCGCTGGAGCTGATAAAAAGGCAGCGGGTAAACCTTGTGCAGGCTGCCGAGGCGCGCCGGCCCGGCGAAATACCGTTCGACTACCGCGGCTCGCTGAAAGTCATAAGGAAGGGACACTTCATATACATAGACGACGGCAGCATAGCCCTTGAGGTGAAAACCGTCGGCCGCGGCTTCCTCTCCTGCGAGGTAACGGCGGGGGGGACGCTGAAAGAGCGCAAGGGCGTGAACATACCCATGGCCCGCCTGGACTTCCCGCTGCTCTCCGCCGAGGACGGAAAGGATATTGAATTCGGCATCGCACATAAGCTGGACTTTATCGCCCAATCCTTCGTCCGGTCAAAAGCCGACGTGCTGGCCGTGGCCGGGCTTGTCAAGCCCAGGCTGCCCGCCTGCAAGATAATCGCGAAGATAGAGGCCCGCGAGGCCATAAAGAATCTCGAAGAAATAATTGAAACCGCCGACGGGATAATGGTGGCCCGCGGCGACCTGGGAGTAATGTTCCCGCTGTGGGAAGTGCCCATACTTCAAAAACGCATAATACAGCTGTGCCTCCGCCTGAAAAAGCCCGTCATCACCGCCACGCAGATGCTTGAGACCATGACCGCCAATCCCCTCCCCACCCGGGCCGAGGTTTCCGACGTGGCCAACGCCGTGCTGGACGGCACGGACTACGTCATGCTGTCGGCGGAGACAGCCGCGGGAAAATACCCCGCGGAAGCCGTGCGCATGATGAACCAGATAGTGAAATACACAGAAGCGAACAGGCCCGCCTGATGGCCGCAGCGCACAAAGCCCCCACGCTGGAAGAACTCGGCTGGACGCCTGAGCTGGAAGAAGCCTTCAAACCCTTTGCGCTCCGGGGACTGATACCCGGCAGGATAATAGCCGAGCACCGCATGGCCTGCGACCTGGTCTGCCAGCGCGGCGAATTTACCGCCGAAGTCTCGGGCAACTTCCGCAAAGCGGCGGGGTCCAAGGCGGGTTTCCCGGCGGTGGGTGACTGGGCGGCCATAGCTTTCGACCCGGCCGCCCGGCGCCAGACCATACAGGCCCTGCTGCCGCGGCGCACCCGCCTGTCGCGCAAGGACCCGGGCGGCGAGGAAGAACAGGTCCTGGCCGCGAACATCGACACCGTCTTCATAGTGATAGGCCTGGACGCCACTTACAACCTGCAGCGCATAGAGCGCTACCTGGCGGCAGCCGGCGCCGGCGGCGCCGAAGCCGTGATCATCCTCAACAAGGCGGACCTGGCGGCGGACACCGCCCTCAAGATCGAAGAAATAAATTCCCTGGGCTTCGGGGCGCAGACCCTGGCGCTGGACTCGGTGAACATGAAAGGCTACGAGGCCCTGGCCGCGCACATAGGCCCCGCCCGGACCATAGTTTTCGCCGGGTCTTCCGGAGCCGGCAAGTCCACCATCATCAACAACCTGCTGGGCCGCGCCGCCCAGCTGACCTCCGCCGTGCGCGAGGGGGACTCGAAGGGCCGCCACACCACCACCGGCCGCCGGATGTTCATCTTGCCGGGCAGCGGGGCGCTGCTGATAGACACCCCCGGGATGCGCGGGCTGGAACTCTGGGCCGGCGAACTGACCGTGGACGAGACTTTCGAGGACATCCAGGCCCTGGCCGGCCAGTGCCGCTTCGACAACTGCTCCCATTCCAACGAGCCTTCCTGCGCCGTGCGCGAGGCCCTGGCCTCCGGGAAACTGGACCGGGCGCACTACGGGAATTATCTGAAGATCCGCGAAGAAGCCTCCCGCCTGAAGGCCAGAACGGACATAGCCGAAAGGGTGAAGCGCAAGGCCGAAAACAAGCGCCCTCCTGAAACGCCTGAAAATACCACTCACAAACGCGGCAGGCGGCCCTGAGCCCCGTTACCGCAAAGACCATAAGGCCTATATAATACAGGGCCTTTCGCTTCTATCGCCCGCGCGCGGCAACAGTTACAATATGATTATCATAGAAACTGGAATGTTCATATCCGCCGGGAGACCAACCATGAAATACTCTTTCAGGGGCCTTTTCGCCTCGTTATGCGGCTTTCTGCTTTTTGCGGGACAAGTTTCGGCCGGCTCGCTCTCTTTCGATCAGAAAGGCGACCTGGCCGCTTTCGCGGAAAGCCCGGGAATTCCCGCCCCCGTCCCCGGCGCGGCCGCGGCGGCGGCGGAGCTCCCCGGCTTCTGCGTTTTTAACGGTACCGGCGGGTCGGCCCTGGACAGCGGCGCCGCTTTCGCCGCCATCCGCGGTAGCGACGTAGTCTACGTGGGCGAGTCTCACGACCAGGCTAACGACCACCTGGCGCAGCTCGAGGCGCTTAAAGCGCTCAGCGAAGCCCGCGGCGGCAGCGTTGTGGTGGGCTTCGAAATGCTCAACATGACCCTGCAGCCGGTGCTGGACGAGTACGCCTCCGGGAAGATCACCGAGGCGGAATTCCTGCGGAAGGCCGACTGGCAGAAGGAGTGGGGCTTCGACTTCAACCTCTATAAGCCGATCTTCGACTTTATCCGCGAAAAGGAACTCAGCGCCCTGGCGCTTAATCTGCCCAAAAAGATAGTGTCGAGAATAGCCATGGCCGGGCTCGCGGGGCTTACACCCGCGGAGCAGAAATACCTGCCCGCGAACCTGCACGTGACGACCGACGAGAAATATATCGCCTACATAAAGGAATCCTTCGACGGCCATATGTCCGACATGTTCAAGTTCGAGAACTACCTCGCCGCGATGTCCGCCTGGAACGAGACCATGGGCGCGCGCCTGGCTGATTTCATAAACTCGAATCCCGGTTTCGCCGGGCTGGCCGTGGCGGGCAGCGGCCATATAATCTATAACGCCGGCATCCCGGCCTCGCTTAAGGCGAGGGCGCCGGGCGCGCGCGGGCTCTCTTTCATCATGCAGGGCGCCGACGCCTGCCCTTCGGCTTTCCCCGAAGACGACAAGGGCCTTGCCGACTACGTCTGGTACGTGCGGCATACCGGCCAGCCGGGGAGAACAAGGACCGCGCCTCTTCTTCTGCCGTAACCTAAAGGCTTAACTCCAGTGGCTATACTTCTCAGCTGTCAGAATCTTTCCAAGAGCTTCGGCTCCCGGCCCCTGTTCGAGGGGCTGTCGTTCGGCCTTTCCGAGGGCGAGCGCACCGGGCTGATAGGACCCAACGGGACCGGCAAATCCACGCTGCTGAAAATACTGGCCGGGCGCGAAACGCCCGACGCCGGCGCAGTTACGCCCCGCAGGGGCCTGCGGCTCGGCTACCTGGCCCAGCAGGACCGCTTCGAAACCGTCCCGCCGGGCTGGAGCGCCCGCGACGAGATCATGAAGGCCCTGGAAGACCTGGGCCTTGAGGATTATGAAGCGGACAGGCGCGCCGACGAAGGGCTTGCCGCCGCCGGCTTCGCGGACCCGGCGCAGCAGGTGTGCGTCCTCTCGGGCGGCTGGCGCAAACGCCTCGCCATCCTGGCGCAGTCCGTGCGCGAGCCGGACCTGCTGCTGCTCGACGAGCCTACCAACCACCTGGACATCGAGGGCGTGCTGTGGCTGGAGCGGTTCATCTCGGAGATAAAATTCCCTTTCCTGGTGGTCACGCACGACCGCAGCTTCCTTGAGCGCGTCACCAACCGCGTGATAGAGCTGAACAAGCGCTACCCGGAGGGCCACTTCAACAGCGCCGGCAACTACAGCAAGTTCCTTGAGAACCGGGAGGCCTTCTTCGACGCCCAGGCCTCGCTCGAAGGCTCGCTGCGCAATATAGTGCGCACGGAAATAGCCTGGCTGCGCAGGGGCGCCAGGGCCCGCATGACAAAACAGAAGGCCCATATAGAGAGGGCCGGCGGGCTGATAAAAGAACTTTCCGAACTGGAGTACCACAACGCCCAGGGCCGCGCCGCCGACATTGATTTCAACGCCGGGGACCGCCAGGCCAACCGCCTTATACACGCCGTAAAGATCGAGAAAAGCTTGGGCGGACGCAAGCTCTTCGGCCCGCTCGACCTGACAATGGGCCCCGGCGAGAAACTGGGCCTGCTGGGGGGCAACGGCAGCGGCAAGACGACCCTGCTGAAACTGCTGGCCGGGCAATTAGCGCCGGACGCCGGCACGCTTAAGCAGGCCCAGGGCCTGCGCGTGGTAACCTTCGACCAGCACCGGGACCAGCTTAACCTGGACCTTACCCTGAAGCGCGCGCTGTGCGGCAACGGCGAGAATGTTTTCTATAAAGGTTCCGCCATACACGTCTGCAAATGGGCTTCACGCTTCCTCTTCCGCCAGGAGCAGCTGGACATGCCGCTGCGGCTGCTGTCCGGCGGCGAGCAGGCCAGGGTGCTTATAGCCGGCTTCATGCTGCAGCCCGCGGACGTGCTGCTGCTCGACGAGCCCACCAACGACCTTGACCTGCAGTCGCTCGAGGTGCTGGAGAACAGCATGCAGGAATTTCCCGGCGCCCTGGTGCTGGTCACCCACGACCGCTACCTGCTTGAGCGCGTAAGCCGCCGCCTGCTGGCGCTGGACGGCCGCGGCAACGCCCGGTTCTTCGCCGACCTCTCCCAGTGGGAAAGCTGGAGAGAACAGCAGCAGGCGGGGAGCGCGGCCGCGGCAGAGCCGGCGCCCGCCCCGGCGCAGGAGCCCTCGGCCAAAGAAAACCGGGAACTGAAAGCGGCGATACGCAAACTGGAGGCTGAAATGCAGAACGCCGAAAACCAGGCCGCCAAGGCCCGCCTGTCCCTCCAGGACCCGTCCATAGCCGCCGACGCGGAAGAGCTGGCCGCGCGCCAGAAGAAGCTGGACGAGGCCCTGGCCAGGACGGAAACCCTCTTCGCCCGCTGGTCCGCCATCCACGATGATAAGTAGCCCGGAATCCTCATTTTCTCATCTTTTATCCTTACTTCACTACGAATTCCAGCGGGAATTTCAGATTAGGCCTTGACAGTTGCAAAAATTCTGCTAGAATATGTTTGAGCCTGCGGCCCTTATAAACGGGATTCGTGGGCTCTTTCTTTTGCCCCCGCCGGAACTTCCAAATAACGTAGAATTACAAGATGCCCCTAGCGTCGGCGAACCTCATCCGGAGCCGGCATTGCGGGCGCTATGTTTATTCCAGCGCTGTAATATTTAAGGGAATTACCCAGGCAGGAGGAATTTATGAAATGGATAACAAGATCGCACGTGCACGTGGACAGGGTGGCCTGCCCCTGGCTCATAGAGCGGTTCGTGGACTCGCAGGCTGAAATACTCTTCGCCGCGGACAGCCTGGTGGAGAAGATCGGCCGCGAAGAGAACGCCATCCCATTCGACGTTGAGGACGCCGAGCTGGGCCACCACGGAGGCGACTGCACCTTCCGCGCCATCCTGAAGAAATACGACCTGGACGACCCCACCCTCCTCAAGCTGGCCGACATCGTCAACGCGGCCGACACCGGCAACCTGAACGCCCACCCCTACGCCGCCGGCCTCGAAGCCGTGGCGCGCGGCTTCTCGCTGATGTTCCCCAACGACGACGAGAACCTGGAGCACCAGTTCTTCGTCTACGACGCGCTCTACGCCGCCCTGAAATGCGAAAAATAGCGGAACTGCTCCCGGGCAAACAGAATCTGATCGTCCTGCTTTCCGCCGCCATCTTCATCGAGATGGGCGAAAAGATGGGCGAGCGCTTCCTGCCGCTGTATATCATGGCCCTGGGCGGCGGCGGCCTGGCCGTGGCCTTCCTTAACGCGGCCGATAATTTCCTGGGCGCCGTCTATTCCTTCCCCGGCGGCTACCTCAGCGACAGCATCGGCTACAAGCGCTCCCTCATACTCTTCAACCTGGCCGCCATCGCCGGCTACCTTATAGTGATCGTGTTCCCGGTCTGGCAGGCGGCGCTCGTCGGCGCGGTGCTGTTCATCGCCTGGTCCTCCGTCTCGCTGCCCGCCGTGATGAGCGCCATTTCCAAGGTGCTGCCCTTCCACAAAAGGACCCTGGGTGTTTCCATGCACTCGATCGCGCGGCGCATCCCGATGGCCATAGGGCCGGTGCTGGGCGGGCTGTGCGTGCAGCGCTGGGGGGAACAGGACGGCGTAAGGATAGCTTTCGGCTTTGCGCTGGGCCTGGCGGTTATCGCGCTGCTGCTGCAGCATTATTTCCTGGAGCATATAGCCGAGCCGCCGGGCGAAAAGATGCACAAGAACCCGTTCAAGGTGCTGGCTTTGACCGGCCCTAAACTGCGGCACCTGCTCGTCTCGGACATCCTTATACGCTTCTGCGAGCAGATCCCTTACGCCTTCGTGGTGATCTGGTGCATAAAGCGCGTTGGCGCCACGCCGGTGGAGTTCGGCCTGCTGACCGCGCTGGAGATGTGCTCCGCCATCCTGATCTATATCCCGGTGGCCTGGCTGGTCGAGAAGAACAAGACGAAGAAACCCTATATAGCCATCACCTTCGCTTTCTTTTCCGCCTTCCCGCTGGTGCTGATGTTCTCTAAGTCTTTGGCCATGCTGGTGTTCGCTTTCATCATACGCGGGCTGAAGGAATTCGGCGAGCCGGCGCGAAAAGCGCTGATCCTGGACCTGGCGCCCGAAGCCAACAAGGCCCTGACCTACGGTGCTTATTACTTTTTCAGGGACACCGTCGTGGCCGTTGCGGCGCTGGCCGGGGGCTTCCTGTGGCTGGTCTCGCCGCAGCTCAATTTCATCTGCGCCTTCGTCTGCGGCCTCGCCGGCACGGCCTACTTCCTGGCCTACTGCGAAGAGTGATCCCGTAAGCGAAAAAGATATGATAAGGGAATAGAGAGCGAGGATGACAAGAATATACTTTAACGACAAGCCGGTTGACGCCCCGGCGGGCGCCACACTTAAGGCGCTGCTGCAGCTGCAGGCCTGCGACCCGGCGCTTGTCGTCGTTACCGTTGACGAGAAGTTCGTGCCCGGTGCGGAATACAGTATGATGGCGCTGCCCGACGGGGCCCGCGTGAAGACCCGCGAACTCCTGGGCGGAGGATAACTTCTATGGATAAAAATCTCAAGGTCCTGCATATCGACGCATCGTCGGCCTTCTACCGCGTTGAGCGCTTCGCCGTGGGGCCGTTCTGGGGCCCGGTGGACCTGGGGCTGCACCTGACCGGCCGCGAGGCCGGGCGCCAAGGCGTCCTTAACTTCGGCACCGGCCTGCTGGCCGGCTCCATCTTCCCGGGCTCCAACCGGCTCATCTTCACCGGCAACTCGCCTTGCTGGGGCGGCTTCTACGTCTCCTCCATGGGCGGCGCCGGCCTGATCTTTGACGACCTCGGCATAAACATGGTCTCGCTGCGCGGCAAGGCCCAGGCCCCTTCCGTGCTGGTGCTCAACCGCGAGCACGGCGAAGAGGTGCAGGTGCAGATAATCCCCGTGGACGTTGCCCGGATCTGGGAAAGCGGCCGCGGCGGCGTCTACTCGCTGATGGACCACGTATTCGGGCGCTGGGCGGGGGAATTCAAGCAGACCCCGCGGGTGCTGGCCGTAGGCCCCGCTGCGGCGGAAACCGACTTCGGGGCCATAGCCTCGGCCCCTTACGAGGACGGCAGGACCACCCATGCCGACTGCTGGGCCGGGCGCGGCGGCTTCGGCAGCAAGCTGCTGCGGGAGCACAACATCTGCGCCGTGATCTACGGCGGCACCTGCCTCGACGAAGATTTCCGCGACCGCACCGTCGCGGACGAGTGGTTCAAACTGCGCTACGAGAAGCAGCTGGCGGCCAAGGACTTCGAAGCCACCACCAAGTACCGCTTCGATCCGAAGTTCAACACCGGCGGCACTTTCGGCGTTAACTACTCGACGGTGGGCGGGCGGCTGCTGGCCTTCAACTACCGCAGCGTGCTGTGGACCGAGGAGCAGCGGGCCGCGCTGAACAAGAGGTCCATCGCCGGCCATTACCTGAAGCAGTTCAACGAAGAGACCATAGCGGCCAGGCAGCAGCGCACCTGCGGTGAGCCGTGCTCGGCCGTCTGCAAGAAGCTCAACAATGAATTCAAGAAGGATTACGAGCCGTACCAGACGATGGGCCCGCTGTGCGGCATTTTCGACCAGCGCGCGGCCGAGCGCCTCAACGGCCGCGCCGACGCCGCCGGGTTCGACGCCATCTCCGTCGGCGGCGTGCTGGCCTGGCTGATGGAATGCCTGCACGAGGGCTTCCTGAAACCCGAAGACCTGGGCGTAACTTCAGTCCCGCATTGGGACGCGGAGAAATTCGACCTGGTGGCGGACTCCGCGCATAACGCCGGCCTCGGCATAGAACTGATAGAGTCCATGCTGAAGCGCGGCGGGGCGCTGGACCTGTCTCTGGGCGCGCGCAAACTGGCCCGCCGGTTGTCCCGCGAGAAGAGCCCGGAAATAGGAAAGCGCTTTGTTTTCCTGGCCAACGCCCGCAACGGCTGGATGGTTCCCAACCAGTACTGGAACGCCGGGGCGCTGAGCCCCATGGCCATCATGGGCAAATACTATATGTACTACGGCTTCGACTTCGTGCCGCCGCGCGAACTGGGCCGCCTGAACGCCGGCCGGCTGATACAGGAACTCATGATCGACGACTTGGGCATCTGCCGCTTCCACCGGGGCTGGGCGGAGGAGATGGCGCCCGAGATCGTGGAGAAGGTGTGGGGGAACTCGGTCCGCTTCCTCGAAGTGATAAAGGCCACCGCCGGGCGCATCAACAGCCGCAACGTGGCGGTCTTCTGGGAATCCGAGCGCAACATCGACTATGTGCTGAGCTTCCTTAAGCGAAAGCGCGACACGGAAGGCGACAAGAACCCGGAGCTCGACAAATGGCTAAAGGCCTTCGAGGCCGACAAGCGCGGCGCGGCCCTGGACTTCTGGTTCGAGATCCGCAAAGGCATCTCCGAAACCCTGACCACGCTGGTTTAACGACCGTCTTTACGCCATTCATCGCCTCTGTAAAAGGGACTTTTATCTCTAAGGATATCAAATGACTATTTTAGAGCAGACACGTTTATTGCAGGAAGAGATGACCGGGTGGCGCCGCGCTATACACGCCTGCCCGGAAACCGCTTTCGAGGAGCTGCGCACCGCCGCCTTTGTGGCGGAGAAGCTCGAGTCCTTCGGCCTGCGCGTCAACAAGGGCCTGAGCCGCACCGGCGTGGTGGGCACGCTGTCTTCCGGCTCAGGGAGGCGCGCCATAGGCCTGCGCGCGGATATGGACGCGCTGTGCGTGCAGGAACAGAACACATTCGAATACCGGTCCCGGAACGAAGGTAAAATGCACGCCTGCGGGCATGACGGCCATACAGCCATGCTGCTGGGCGCCGCTAAATACCTGGCGGGCAACGGGAAATTTGACGGGACGATACATTTCATTTTCCAGCCGGCCGAGGAGAGCGGGGGGGGCGGACGCGAGATGGTGGAGCAGGGACTGTTCGAAAAATTCCCCTGCGACTCGGTTTACGGCATGCACAACTGGCCGGGGCTGCCGGTGGGGCAGTTCGGGGTGCGGCCAGGGCCTGCCATGGCTTCCTGTGACGACTTCGAGATCGAATTGGCCGGGCACGGCTGCCACGCCGCTATGCCGCACACCGGCATTGACCTGATCGTGGCCGCTTCGGCCCTGGTGCAGGCGCTGCAGACCATTTGCAGCCGTAATGTGGACCCGCTGGAACCGGCGGTGGTCAGCGTAACGCAGCTGCACGCCGGCGACACGTATAACGTTATTCCCGGCACGGCCATCCTGCGGGGCACAGCGCGCGCCTTCAAGCCGGAGGTGCAGGACCTGCTAGAGCGCCGCCTCGGCGAGATCAGTACCGCCACAGCGGCGGCCTACGGCGCCCGGGCCAAAGTGCGGTATCAGCGCAATTATCCGCCCACGGTCAACGCGGAGCGCGAAACCGTGATCTGCGCCGCGGTGCTGGAGCGGCTGTTGGGAGCGGAGAACGTGATAAAGGTTCCGCAGGTGATGGGCGCGGAGGATTTTTCCTTCATGCTGAACGCGAAGCCCGGCTGTTATGTTTTTGCGGGCAACGGCCCGGTAAAGGACGGCGCCGCGCTGCATAACCCGCGCTACGATTTCAACGATGAAGTGCTGTGCCTGGGCGCCGCCTACTGGGCAAGCCTGACTGAGCACCTCCTTGCCCCCGACATCCCCTTTCAGAAGGAGAGCTAAGGGGCGCCGCAACACTTAAATGCCGAGAACACTGCTATTCCTCCTCGCTTTCTTATTAACCGGCCAGGCCGCCTTCGGCCAGGCCGATTTCTATTTAAAGCTTTCCTCCGCCGCGCTGGAATTGACCGGGCAGAAGGTAAGCTATGACCCCGCGTATTTCAAAATAGCTTATCCCGGCGGTGACGTGCCGGCTGACAAAGGCGTCTGCACGGACGTCGTGATCAGGGCCTACCGGAAACTCGGCATTGACCTCCAGAGGGAGGTACATCTGGATATGCGGAAGAATTTCCAGGCCTACCCGAAGATCTGGGGCCGCAGTACGCCCGACGCGAACATAGACCACAGAAGAGTCCCGAACCTGATGGTCTTCTTCGCGCGGCACGGACAGGTAAAACCAAAGACAAAAAAACCGGAAGACTACCTGCCGGGAGACATAGTGTGCTGGAACCTGGGAGTCAATGTCCCCCACATCGGCCTTGTGGCCAATATAAAGTCGAAGGACGGAAAAAGATACCTGATCGTGCACAACATAGGCGGAGGCCAGGTGCTGGCCGATTGTTTGTTCGACTACAAAATAACCGGCCACTACAGGTATAACGGCAAGGGATAGGCCCTGTGACCGCGCATATGTTATAAAATTCCTTAATCATGAGGATATGGGATATCCCTGCCGGCAGGCTTTGCCGTAACCATTTGCTCGGTGAGCACAGGGAACTGCATTGTATCTGGGTGGTGCTGACCCGGCATAAGACCGGCTACTCGAGACATCCTGAAACTCTGCGCTGGCGCGGCCGCCTGAAAGCCCTGTTCCTGCGCCACGAAGAACTTGCGGCCGAAATGTCCGCCAGGGGCTACCGCCACAAAAGCCCGCTTGCGAAACGGCTCGCCACCGGCAGGGCGGTACAAGACAGGTACCTCAATACCCCGCGCGAGCAATTGGCGTTGCTGAAGGCCAAAAAATGCGGATGCCGCACCGGTCCTCTTTAATAAACGCGTATTTTTCCATCCAGTTGAGTGTCCCGGGTTAAAAGGTAAAATATCCCTGTGAAGAAAGTCCAAATTATTACATTCGGCTGACCTGTGGATACGCTTCCGTCTTACCCTCTATAAGTTCCTGAAAACATTGTATGGCTGATCTTACCCGCGAGAAGCCGCTCGCGGGCTCGGCACTTCGCGCCTTCGCTCTTGCTCCGTCCGGTAGGCTGCATCTTCTAACAACCTCCAATGCGCTGCCAGCCGGCCCAATAAACGTGGGCCTTGGCCGGGCCGCACTGCGGTGTCGCTGCGCTCCACCCCCGATCCTGCCGGGCAGGTCGTACAGCGCAGAATTTCCCGCCAAGCAGACCGGCGGGTCCGCCAATCTGTAAGGCGGAAATTTTTTTCTTATTTTTAAATTATGGCCACCGGGGGAAAGAATTTAAACGGGGGCACCTTGGTTAATTAAAAACCCGCCCAGGCCTGAACACTGAATTGTGTCGCTTCGCTCCACCCGCTGATCGCTCGCCCTGGCGGGCTTTTCTGTTAAGTTGATGTCGCGCCCGTGGGGAGAGGGGGGGAA
>JAUSCK010000113.1 GCA_030651035.1 Elusimicrobiota bacterium | reverse complement strand
GCAGCGAAAACCCCAGAAATAAAATAAAAAAATCAAGAAAAAGCCCGCGCTGGTCTTTGTTCATTACTAATATTTTACAAAATACGGACTATCCGCCGGGGAACCGTGTGTAGGCGGCCTACCGCCAGGCTTATCCAGTTTAACGAAAGATTTGCTGACTAGTAAAATAAACGGAGGGGAGACCGCAGGGGCCAGATTAGCAAAACCGGTCGGAGGCCTGAGCTTGCGTAAGCGCGAAGGCCGAGACGCGGAAGCGCGCGCACGGTGTGCGCGACGCTGGTTTTGCGTTCTGGCCCCTGCGGTAGGCCCCGACTGGGCATCTCGCGGCTCTTCAATGGAATATTTATTTTTTCAGGAAAGGAGGGCGGGCAGGATCTCGCAGACGTCGCCGTCCAGTTTTATATCAGCACATTTATCGTGCGCCGTGGGGCCCCGGTTCACGATGATGTAAAACTTCCCCCCCGCCTTGGCCGCCATGGGCACCGAAGCCGCCGGCTCCACTGCCAGCGAAGAACCCGCTGAAATCACAAGGTCGCAATCTTCAGCCGCCTTGAAAGCCTTCACGAGGTGCTCCCGCTCCAGCGGCTCGCCGAACATCACCACCGCCGGCTTAAGCCAGCCCCCGCAGGAGCACAGCGGCGGCGCGCCGTCCGCCTTGAAGCTGGCCAGGGCCTCCGCCATCGAAACCCAGGCGAAACAGTCCAGGCATTCGGCGTAAAGCCCGGAGCCGTGCAGCTCGATAAGCTTGTCGGTGTGCGTGCCCGCCGCGCGGTGCAGGCTGTCGATATTCTGCGTCACCAGCGCCAGCAGCCTGCCGGCCTTCTCAAGCTCCACAATGGCCTTATGCGCCGCGTTCGGAACGGCCGCCTGGAAGGCCGGGAAGGTGTCCGCCTTGTACCTCCAGTATTCCACCTTGGATTTAGTGGAAGCGATGAACTCCTGGTAAAGCACCGGCTCGCGCTTGAGCCACACACCGCCGGGCCCCCGGTAGTCGGGTATGCCGCTGCCGGTGGAGATGCCGGCGCCGGTGAAGATCAGTATCCTCTTCGATCCTCTTACCAGCTCACGTGCCTTCTCAATATCTTTGTCCATGAATAGGGCAAGGGGCTTGCAGGAGTCCGTCACTCCTCGTGCGGCTTAAGGCAGTCGGGGGAATCGTTTTTAAGGTCGTTGACGGCATCGGAAACGCGGTAGCCGTGCATCTGGGCGGAATCGTAGGCGCGCAGCAGCGGCAGCAGCGTTTCCATATCCCTGAATTTCGGGTCAAGCCAGAGCGCCTCGTTGCGCTGCTCCATTATCACCGGCATGCGGTTGTGGACGGGGCGCACCAGGGCGTTCGCCACCGCCGTAATGATGGCGTAGGTGCCGGTTTTCTCCTCGTAAACACCCGCCATGGAGAAAAGCCCCTTCGACCGCATCTCGAACCGGTAAGGGATCTTATGGCCGCCGGAACTCTGCCACTCGTAAAACCCGTCGGCCGGCACCAGGCAGCGCGTCCTGTAGAAGGCGGACCTGAAGGCCGGCCTTGAAGCTATGCCCTCGGCCCTCGCGTTTATAAAACCTTCCCTCTCCTGCGGCACGGCCTCGGAGACGGGAATAGTTTCCTCCGAGAATTTACGCTCAAGGGTATTGCTGCTGGAAAAGATGGGCGTAGCTACTCCGGAGCCGGCCGCTCCTGAAGACCAGGCGGGAAGAAAACCCCACTTCAGCAGCTTCAGGCCGCCCGCGCAGACCACCGGGGCGCGCGCGCCCGGCGTGATATTGTAGCATGGCCGGCAGTTGAACGGCGGCGGCTTAACGCCGAAGCGTTTTACCGCCACTGCCAGGTCCATGGTTTGCGAGTATCTGCCGCACATAGTTTGAGCCCCCAATGGAATTATACAATACCTGCCGTACGCAAGTATTACACCGATAAAAAAAACCGCCCGCGGCGGCGGACGGTGTTTTTTCTGGCCTGCCGGAAAATCAAACCGCTGCTTTCAGCCTTTTAATCCGCTCCTCCAGCGGCGGGTGAGTGGCGAACAGCGAGAAGAAACCCCTGGGCTTGCCGGAGATCTTCAGCGTGGCAAGCGCTTCCTTGCCGGTGAGGTCGGCGTAAGCCACCGTGCTCTGCAGGGCTTCAAGCGCCTTTATCATGTTGGTGCGGCCGGCCAGCTGCGCGCCTCCCTCGTCGGCGCGGTATTCGCGGCGGCGCGAGAAAGCGGAAACCAGCAGCATCCCCAGCGCGCTCAGGGCTATTTCAAGCAGGAAGATCACCAGGTAGCTGGGTGCCGCGCTGCTCTCGGAGTCCCGGCCCCGGTTGGCTATGAAGAAAGCGATCACCCGCGCGAGGAACATGACGAAGGCGTTTATAATGCCCTGTATCAGGGTCATGGTGACCATGTCGCCGTTGGCGATATGGGCTATTTCGTGGGCCAGCACGCCCTCTACCTGGTTCCTGTCCATGCGCTGGAGCAGGCCGGCAGAAACGGCCACCAGCGCCCGGCTTTTCGTGGGGCCGGTGGCGAAAGCGTTGACCTCGGGGCTGGGATAGTAGCCGACCTCCGGCATCGCCGGAAGATTGGCGGCCCGGGCCAGCTTATGGACCGTGCGCACCAGTTCCGCAAGTTCAGGCTCGCGCGTATCCGGGTTTATTACAACTACGCCCATCATCCACTTGGCCATCACGCGCGACAGCGCCAGCGAGATGAAAGCCCCGCCCATGCCCCAGACCAGGCAGAACGTCATAAGGTTCTGGTAATCTATGCCGCGCGAGCTGAAATAATGCCCCACGCCCAGCAGGCGCAGGGTGATCGATAAAGTCGCCAGTATAAGGACATTGACCGCGATGAAGAGAAAAAATCTTTTACCCATTCTGAACATATGAGCCTCCTTGGGAACACGCTTCCCTCATATTCTACCAAAACTGCGCGGCTAACAAAGTGCGTTTAGGCCCTTGACACCCCTTGACCTGTCAACTACACTATCAAGACTGATATGAAAACTTTTTTGATACTGCTTACAGCCCTTGTCTTAGCCGCGCCCGCGCGGGCGCAGGCCGAGTCTTTTTCCCAGCTTTCGGATTCCCTAGGCGCGGAAGCCATGTCCGCACCTGAACCTTCAGCGGCGCAGGCAGCCGTTGAGGACCCCTCGGCCCAGACCGCGGGAGTGGACTTCCTGGTGAGGCCGGACGCGCAGCACGAACCCGGCGCGGAGCTGTTCTCTCCCTGGCGCATGAGCGAGAAAGCGGCGGGCGGAGCGCCCAAGATACCCTATTTTGCGATAGCCAAAGCCGAGGCCAAAGAGCAGGGCGTGGACCTGGCCCTGGTGCTGGCCGTGATACAGAAAGAATCCTCTTTCGACCCCAAGGCACACAGCTCCGTGGGCGCCAAAGGCCTGATGCAGCTTATGCCCGAGACCGCCACCTGGCTGGGCCTAAAAGATACCAGCCAGCTCTTCAGCCCGGCGGTAAACATAAAGTACGGAGTAAAATACCTTAAATTCCTTTGGAACGAATTCGCCGAAACAGCGGCGGCCGATATTTCCGGCCCTGACATGAACACAAAAGCCTCGCAGATGGCGATAGCCGCCTACAACGCCGGACAGGGCAACGTGCGCAAATACAACGGGGTCCCCCCCTTCAAGGAAACCCGGAACTATGTCACAAAAGTCACCCAGTACTTCGGCTATTACGAAGACCTGCTGCTGGAGCTGGCCGCCGGCCATTAATGTATAAATTCACTGCCATAGATTTCGAGACAGCCGATCACGGGCGCGATTCCGCCTGCGCCGTGGGCCTTGTCCGCGTGGAGGCCTGCCGCGTCACAAAAACCGCCTACCGCCTCATAAGGCCGCCCCGCCAGGATATCAGGTTTACCGATATACACGGGATAACGTGGGAGGATGTGGAGAACGAACCACTTTTCGGCGAGGTCTGGCCGGGATTGGCGGATTTTTTCACCGGGATAGATTTTATTACGGCGCACAACGCCCCTTTCGACAAGAGCGTCCTCTACGCCTGCTGCGCCGCCGCCGGGCTGGAGGCCCCGCAGCAGCCCTTTGTCTGCACGGTAAAGCTTTCAAAACAGGAACTGGGCATGAAACCCGCCACGCTTTCGCATGTCTGCCACCACCTCAGCATACCGCTGGACCACCACAACGCCCTCTCGGACGCCGTGGCCTGCGCTAAAATAATGATAACAGTGGAACAAGCCCGGGCGCAAAAAGCGGCAAAGTAATCAAAAAAGATTCACCGCAGAGGCGCGGAGGTCGCAGAGTGGGATGGAGCAAAGCGACACAGCAGTGAGCAGAAACAGAAATTAATATTCTTCCCTCCGAACTCTGCGACCTCTGCGCCTCAGCGGTGAAATTCTTAGTTCGAAATCTTACTTTCCAATCTTAGCTTCCGGTTGCCAGTTGGCGAAATCTTTTATAACGGCTTCCGGGATGCGGCTGGGGCGGCCGGTCTTGTAGTTTATCCACACCCACGTAGTGCGGCCGCAGCAGACCATTTTACCGTCCGACGCCCTGAAGATCTCGTAGCAGCGCTCCGAGGAGGCGCGCTCGGCGGTCTCCACCCAGGTGCGCATGCGCACGGTGTCTCCGGGCAGCACTGGCAGCAGGTAGTCTATCTCGTGGCGGCGCACCACCCAGCCCTCGCCCATGGCCAGCATTTTGTCCACCGCCCAGCCCGCAAGGCCGGAGTGCCTGGTGGCCGCGCTCATGAACCAGTCCAGGTAGACCTGGTTATTCACATGGCCCAGCCCGTCTATCTCTTCGGGCGTCACCCGCTGTTCGAATTCCAGAACTTTTGAAATAGCCATACACTATAATACTAAATTCTTTTTTTGCTAGTATTCAGGAATGATTTCAAAAAAACGCCTGCTTTACCTGCTGGTCTTCACGGCAGCGGCCTACGCCGTCCTGAAGCTTACGACTATCGGCTGGAATATCTGGGCCCCGGCATATCCCGGCGGCACGACGCGGACGGAGCCTGAAAAGCTGAAGGCGACCGTAACGGCGCTGGCCGTGGGGATCGGCCCGCGCGACCTCTACAACAACAACAGGGCCAGGCTGCGGAAGGCGGAGGATTACCTAACCGCGCGCCTCAAGGCGGCCGGCTGCAGGGTTGAATACCAGGAATACTCGGCGGGCGGCGTAAAAGTCAAGAACATCATCTGCGTCAAAGCGGGCCTGACCGCCCCCGGCGAAATAATAGTGATCGGCGCCCATTACGACACCTTTAACAACCCGGGCGCCGACGACAATGCCAGCGGCATGGCGGGAGTGCTTGAGCTGGCCGAGTACGCCGCCGCAAAAAAATACGGCAGGACCATCAAGTTCATAGCCTTCGCCAACGAGGAACCGCCATTTTTCAGGAGCGACGGCATGGGGAGCGCAGTATACGCGAAGGCCGCGGCCGGAAGAAAAGAGGACATAAAAGCCGCGCTGGTGCTCGAGATGATCGGTTATTTCTCCGAGGAGAGGCTTTCCCAGCGCTACCCGCCCCTCATCGGGGCTTTTTTACCTAACAGGGGGAATTTCATCGCCCAGGTCTCGAATTTAGCTTCACGGAAGCTGGCGGGAAGAATTGACAAAGTTTTTGCAGGCGCGACAAAAATGCCGCTCCGCACCGTAAGCCTGCCGTCCTTCGTGCCCGGCGTGGACTACTCCGACCACCGCAGCTTCTGGAACGCCGGCTACCCGGCCGTGATGTTCACCGACACCTCTTTTTACAGGACGCCCAATTACCACCAATTCTCGGACCTGCCGGACACGCTTAATTACAGGTACATGGCGGCTTTCCTGGACGGCATGAAGGCCGTGCTCGACGACCTGGCCGGCAAGAAATAGCTAACTCTTATTCCCCGGCAGGATCTCCAGCCAGTAGCCGTCCGGGTCCGGGACGTTCAGGTTGTTGTGCGAGAAGACGAACTTCATTCAGCTCCCCCGGGAGGGCGCATTTCGTTCACGCGCATTTCATATTCCTGTTCAGTGACGGCTTTCAGGTCTTCCCTGATCAGCATGGGCCGGCCGGTACCGGTAAGCTGCTTTTCCGTCTTGATACCCTCGGGCGAAAGCCTGCCGGAGCCTTTTATCGCCCCGCCGTCTTTAAGCTTTATCCGGTAGGTCCAGGATCTAAGCCGGCGGTCTTTAAAGGTTAAGGTGCCGGTAAAGGTCCCGCCGGAGTCCGAGGCGTCGTAGACCAGAGTTTTTTTGCGGCGCTTCAGCTTGGTGACGAATTCTTTGGGGCGCATGCTGTGGCCGGAGCCCGGCTGCGTTACGGTCTCGATCAGGCGCGCGCCCCCGTCCAGCATCTCCCGCTTTACAGCTGAATCCGTGCTGTTGTACGGGAGCTTGCCGTCGGGAGATAAATAGGAGACCTGGCCGTAATAATAAGCCGTGCCGCCGGCAGCCTTAGGAGCACCGGTCCCCGCGCAGGCGGAAAGAGCCGCGCCGATGATTATAAAACCGACTTTAAAAAATTGCATATCAGCCTCCTGTAAACTTTCTTAATTTATGTTACAAAACTTGCGTTAGCGCCGTCACAATCACCCGCGCGGCACATGGCCTTTTTTAGCTACACAAGCTGCGCGGTATTTTATATGCTTTTCCTAGTGGAGGATAATATGAAACACCTTTTACTTTCCTTTCTGATGGCGGGCGCGGTGCCGGCCATGGCGCAGACCGCCCCGGCGGGCGCGGACAAAGACATAAGGCTGCAGACCCCGGCGGAGCTCGTCATTACGGCGGCAGCGCTGGAGCGGGCGCTTCTAACGCAGCCCGATAACCTCGAGCTTTACATAAAGCTGGGCTTCGCCTACACCCGGCTGGGCAGGGCGGACGACGCGCAGCGGGCTTTTGAAAACGCCGTGCGGATCGACCCCAAAAGAGCCATAGCCCATTACATGCTGGGCCTTATCTACGAAAAGAAGGGCCTTAAGGACAAGGCCATAGTCGCCTGGACCGCCTGCCTTCAAACCGCCGTCGACCCGCACATACGCGAGACAGCCCTGAAGCACCTGAACGCGCTTACCCCCCGGTGACAACCATGAAAAAACAACTTTTACTCCCGGCCCTGCTGCTTTTAGCCGCCTGCGCCACGCCGAAGGTGGCCATTAACCCGCGCGCCGACTTTTCCGGCATAAAGCGCGTGGCGGTGATCTCCTTCAACGGGCCCAGGGGAGACCTGGCCGCCGACCTGATGACGCAGAGCCTGCTTGAGCGCGGCGCCGACGTTATCGAGCGCCAGCACCTGTCAGCGGTAATGAGCGAGCAATCCCTCACCTCCTCCAGCTCCTTCGACCCGGCCACCGCGAAGCAGATAGGCAAACTGCTGGGCGTGGACGCGCTTTTTGTGGGCACGGTGGCTGAAAGCACGCCGCAAAGCTCCTATATAGTGAACCAGTCCGATAACCCGCGCAATACCACTATAACTCCGGTCGGCAGCGGCACTCTTTACTCGGAGGGCTCGGTTATGGGCATGCCCAATTCCCAACTGCTCAGCACCACGGCCAACGTGTCGCTGCTGTCGCGCATGGTGGACGTGCAGACCGGATCCATCATGTGGTCGGCCTCCATGAACTACGAGGGCTTTGATGTCTCTTCGGCCATGTCCGGCATAACCGACGCCTTCATCCGCTCCCTCTCCCCCATCTGGCCGGGGCTTTATAAACCGAAATAGAACGCCGGGATCTCTTCCGGTTATATAAGCAGAAGGCCTGTCTCACATGAGACAGGCCGTTTTTAGTCCGTCTAAGAACTTTAATTACAATTTCGGTTTAAATCTCAGCCGCCACAGGAACTCCAGGTTGCCTTTGGCGCCCCTTAGCGGGGAATCTATAAGGCCTTTTTCCTCCACGCCGGGCAGCGTTTCTTTAAGGAAGGCGCGCAGGTTTTCCACGGCCTTAAGCCGCAGCTCTTCCGTCTTGACTATGCCGCGCTTCAGGTCGCCGGGCGCCAGTTCGAATTGCGGCTTTACCAGCGCTATAACTTCCCCGCCCGCGGCGATCGCGCCAAAGACCGGGCCCAGGATAAGCCGCAGCGAAATAAAAGACACGTCAATGGCGCAAAGCTCCGGCTTCACCGGGAAAGCGTCGGGCTTCAGGAAACGGGCGTTGGTCTGCGGCATGAAGACCACGCGCGGGTCGTTCTTTATCTTCTCGTGTATCTGGCCCTCTCCCACGTCCACCGCGTAAACCTTAAGCGCCCCCTCCTGCAGGAAGCAGTCGGTAAAGCCGCCGGTAGCCACGCCCACGTCCAGGCAGACCTTCCCGCGGACTTCGACTTTAAAACTATCCAGCGCCCCCTTCAGCTTGATGCCGCCGCGCGAAACATAGGGGCAGTCGCTTTTAACCAGCCCGATGATATCGGTTTCCCTGACCTGCTGGCCGGCCTTCTCAGCCGGCCGGCCGTTTACGGTCACCAGCCCCGCCATTATGGCGCGCAGGGCTTTTTCGCGGCTTTCAAAAAGCCCGTTCGAAACGCAGGCGACATCCAGGCGCATTTTCATATTTTAAAGATAAATTATTGTTCGCTGTCCTCGTCCTTGAAAGCTTCCAGCTTCAGCTTGCCCTCGGCGTCCTTGCGCAGCACCTCTATCTTGCGCTTCACCTCTTCGAGCTTGACCGAGAGCTCTTTTGAAATGGTCACGCCCTCCTCGAAGAGCGAGAGGGATTCCTCTATGGGGGTGTTCTCGTCCTCCAGCTTGCCCACTATCTCTTCGAGCTTCTCCAGCTTTTCCTCGAAACCGCCCGCATTGGCTTTTTTTACCATAAAGTCTCCTGTTCAGGCCCGTCGCCGCCGGCAGCTTTCGGCTTTTTTCCCCTGTCCGCGCAGCTGCCCGCCGCAGGCGCCGCCGCCCCGCCGGCGCTTATTACAGCCGCCTCCGCCTTCCCCTCCGCGAACTGCAGCAAAAGCCTGTCGCCCGCGGCAAGAGTTGCCGCCGTTTTAACGGCTTTGCCCCGGGCGTTCTTTACTATGGCGTAGCCCTTCCGCAGCGGGAAAAGCGGGCTGAGGGCCTTCAGTTTCTCCGTCTGCAGGTTAAGTTTCTCGCCGGCGCGGCGCAGGCGGTCAGCCGAGGCGTAGAAAAGGCCCTCCACGGCGTCGTCCAGCCTGCGGACGGGCCGCTCAAGAAGCACCAGCGGGTTCACCATCGCCCGGCTTGAAACCAACCGGCGGAACTTGCCCTGCAGATTCTCGTAATAGATGCGCAGGCTCTGCAGCAGCCGTTTCTCCAGCCCGGCTATATTGGCCGCCAGCTCAACTTTACTCTTAACCACCAGCTCGGCGGCCGCCGAGGGAGTGGGCGCGCGCAGGTCAGCCACGAAATCGGCTATAGTAAAATCGGTCTCATGCCCGACGCAGGAAATGACCGGGATCTTTGAGCCGGCTATCGCGCGGGCCACTATCTCCTCGTTGAAAGCCCAGAGGTCTTCCATCGAGCCGCCGCCGCGCCCGACCAGCATCACGTCTATGTCGGGGAAGCCTTCGTTAAGGTCTTTTATCGCCTGGGCGATCTCTTCCCTGGAGCCCTGGCCCTGCACCTTCACCGGCGCAATAATGATGTGCATGTTGGCGTAGCGCCGCTTCAGGATGGAAAGTATGTCGCGTATGGCCGCGCCGGTGGGCGAGGTGACCACCGCTATTTTCTGCGGGAGGGCGGGGATGGGGCGCTTGCGGGCCTGGTCGAAAAGTCCCTCGGCCGCGAGTTTCTTCTTGAGCTGCTCGAACGCCAACTGCAGCGGGCCGATGCCGGCCGGCACTACCTCCTTCGCCATCAGCTGGTACTTGCTCTGCTTGTCGTAGGTGGTGATATTGCCGCGCACGCGCACGAGCAGGCCGTTCTGCAGGTCGAACTTCAGGTTGGCCCCGAAGCCGCGGAACAGCACGCCCGAAATATTGGAATTGGTGTCCTTCAGGTCGAAATAGGTATGCCCCAGCGACGAGACTTTCAGCCCCGAGATCTCCCCCTCCACCCAGACCTCGCGGAAAGAGGACTCCAGCAGGTACTTTATCCCCTGGCTTAACTCGCTGACGGTATATATTTTAGGTTCCGTCATTTTTCGCCCCGGAGCCGCTTCAGGCGCTTTGAAATCTCTATCTCGAAGCCCTGCTCGGCGGGCCGGTAGAAAATTTTAGGGTCCGGCATGTATTCCTGCTTCACGTAGTGGTTCTCGAAATCGTGAGGGTATTTATAGCCCTGTCCGTGGCCGAGGGCTTTGCCGTCCTTGGAGGCGTCCCGCAGATGCATCGGCACCGCCCGCTCGATACCGGTATTCACCTCGGCCTGCGCCTCGTTGACGGCCATGTAGGAGGCGTTGGACTTAGGAGAGCAGGCCACGTAGATGGCCGCCTGCGCCAGTATTATCCTGGCCTCGGGCATACCCAGCACCTCGGCTGATTTAAAGGCGCTCTCCGCCATCACCAGCGCCATGGGGTTGGCGTTCCCGACATCCTCGGAGGCGCAGATAAGTATACGCCGCGCCACGAAGCGGGGGTCCTCGCCGGCCTCCAGCATCTTGGCCAGCCAGTAGACAGCGGCGTCGGGGTCCGAGCCGCGCATGCTCTTTATGAAAGCCGAGATATGGTCGTAATGCTCGTCCGAGCTGCGGTCGTAGCGCAGGCTGCGGCGCTGGATGGATTCCCTGGCCACCGCCTCGTCTATCAGGCGCTTTCCGCCGGCGCCGGGCGTGGTGGTTATCACGGCCAGCTCAAGTGCGTTCAGCAGCCGGCGCGCGTCGCCGGAGGAATTCTCAACCAGGTAGCGCTTCGCCTCCGGCGTCACCTCCGGCTTGAAAGCTTTCAGGCCGGCCTCGGAGATAAGGGCCCGGTCGAAAATGGTGGAGAGGTGCTCGGTGGTCAGCTGCTTGAATTCGACCACTATGAACCGGGAAAGCAGCGCCTGGTTTATGTAGAAGAACGGGTTCTCCGTCGTCATGCCGATCAGGATGATCTCGCCCCTCTCCACGGAGGGCAGCAGCACGTCCTGCTGGGTGCGGTTGAAATGGTGTATCTCGTCGAGCACCAGCAGCACGCGCTGGTTCCGGGCCAGGCCGCTGCCGAGTCCCCGGGAGAACTCTATGATCTTTTTCAGGTCGGCCACACCTGCCATCACGGCGTTCAGGTCGAAGGTTTTGGCGTTGGCCCGGGAGGCGATATAGCGGGCCAGCGCGGTCTTGCCGGCGCCGGGCGGGCCGAAGAAAACGGCGGATTGAAGGGTATCGGCCTCTATGGCGCGGCGCAGCAGCTTGCCCGGGCCCAGTATATGCTCCTGGCCGGAGAAATCAGCCAGGTCCTTGGGCGCCAGCCGGGCCGCCAGCGGCGAATAAGCCGGCCCGCCCTCAGCTTCGGGCTTTGCCGGTCTCTCGTCAAAAAGTGAATCAGACATTTAAATTAGCATCCTGCGGACGGACTTTCGGAATTCACCGCAGAGGCGCAGAGGTCGCAGAGTGGAGCGAACCGACATCGCAGTGTTCGGAAGAGAAAATAATAATTCGTATTTCGCCGCTCTGCT
>JAUSCK010000101.1 GCA_030651035.1 Elusimicrobiota bacterium | reverse complement strand
CAAGGTCGACGCAAAGAATACCGCCACCTACGCCAACTCCTACCTGGTCCTCACGAAAAGGCTTCACCGCAAGCTGATCCTGAACGCCGGCTACTCGGACGGCGACATGCCGAAAGTAATGTATCAGCTTTCCGAATTCCTTTCAAAGGAAGCCATCTCCTTCACCGATCCGAGCGTCACCGACTTCACTACCCCGACCGGAATGGTCTTCGGCGGCTTCATGTGGCTGCCCAAACCGAATTCCCCGATGGGCATAGAGATCATGATACCCCAGGGCGCGCGGCAGAACCCCAAACTCTTCAATTTTCATTTCGGCACGCTGCTGAAGCTTAATTTCGAGGTCTCCTACCTGACTTTCACGGGCGGCTGGGACGCCCTGGGCATGTTCCAGTTCCGCAGCATTTTCTAATCCTAACATGAGGCTGAAATAGCTCGTCGGTGCTCCGTCGTAATATTTATAACCAAGCCTCCATTTCTGAATGTTTTCGTGCCTTTCGGCAGCACTTCCCTGAATAACTTATACTTTGCGTCCTGCATTAATTTTGCGAATCCATTGGCGCTGTGCGCCTTTTCCGTCTTTTCCAATTCCTCAATGGTCACACCTTCCCGCAGGTACTGCTCAGGTTTCTTCAATCCCCTGAATGCCTGATACGGCGTCTGGTATGTCTTGTACGTCCTGTGCCGCTTTCCTTTCTCATCCACGGTGATCGTAGCGAATCCGCACGGCCTGTGGTAGTTCAGGTAGATGTTGAAATATTCCATGTAAAATCTATGTATCCCGTCGGCGTGCCGCCGCGCTATGTGCCAGTGTCCCATGTGCTTACGAATAACGCTCCCGTTCTTGCCCTCAACCAGTGCGTTGTCGTTGCACCGTCCGGCCCTGGATTTACTCTGCTTTATCAGAAGCTCGCCCAGCATCCCGGCCACCTGTTTGTTTATAAATTCTCCGCCGTTATCCGAATGGAACCCCCGGATAACAAATGGGAACATCAGTATAGCCGCCTCCAGCACGTCTTCCAGCCAAGACTCGCTTATAGCCTCCACGCACGCGAGAATCTGCCACTGGGTAACCTCGTCGACCATGTTGATGTGATGAACGCCCTTTACACCGTCGAGGTCGCCCTGATGCACGGTATCCACCCGCAAATGCCCTGGCTTTCCGTTTGGATTAGGCTTGCCTCTTTTCCCTATGGCGACCTGCACCGATTTTGTCCTTGATACAGTCAGCGCTTTAAATCTGTACGAGGGGCTTTCCCGCAGATTGTATATATGCGAAACGGATATACCGCTTAGACGTTTATAGCGCGTATCGCCGAATTTAAATTCGCGCTCCATGATGTTCTTTGTCGCCGGTCCGGCCAGCCGCTCATGAAGATTGTCCGTTTCCGCTAACAGCTCTATATCCTCCCTCGTGTAAATCACTTGGAATTTATTGCGCAGGCCCCAGGCTGCCTTTATACCGCCAGTGCCCAATTGTTGCTTTATTAGGCGTTCCAATTGCGCTTTGGAAAACCCGGTTATCAGCATCATATACCGGCGTAATGGTTTTTTCTCCTTTTTCCTGCGCTCGTGATACTCAAAGCGCTTAATAGCTCGCTCAAGCCACTGATACTTCCCTTCGCGGTCCAGCCCTTTGAATTTCCAGCCTTGTGCGGCTTTCAGAAACTTCTCAACTTGATCCAGCGTTATTACATCGGAATCGTTCATGTCTAATGTCATGGTTACAGATTATGAACGGAATTCGACATTTTTTCAAGGCTAAACCATTTTCAGCCTCATGTTGCGTTGGAAACGCATGTTTTTTCAGCCTCATGTTGCATTGGATAATTCTAGGCCTTTAGACGGCGCCTGCATAGTTTGTATCATGTCTTAAGAACGCAAGAACATGGCGAGACTGCTTTTTCTGCAGAATATTGAATACGAGTTTTTGGGCCCGATGTATATTTCATCGATGGTCAAGAAGTCCCATGCCTGCGCCCTCGCGGTGGGGGATACGGCCGGAGATTTCGCCGGGATCATTGAGTCGTTCAAGCCCGATGTCATCGGGTTCTCCATAATGACCGGCTCGCACCGGTGGGCGCTCGGGATGGCGAAAGCTTTAAAGAGCAGGTATAACGTCATGACGCTGTTCGGCGGGGCCCATCCGACCTTTTTCCCGGAATTTATCGGGGAAGACGGCGTTGACGTCATTTGCCGGGGTGAGGGGGAGGAGGCTGTCCTGGATCTGCTGGACGCGCTGGATGCCGGCAAAGATCCGGGCGGTATCGCGAATCTTTACGTCAAAAAGAACGGCCTGATATCCAGGAACCCGGTGCGCTGTCTCAATAAGGACCTTGACGAGTACCCGTTCCCGGACAGGAACCTTTACGACGCGCTGGGGCCGGGAATGGACCGGAGTGTCAGGACCATCCTCACTTCGCGGGGCTGTTACTTCCACTGCACCTTTTGTTTTGAAGACAGCATCAGGGAGCTGTATAAGGACAAAGGGGCGCACGTGCGCGTGCGCAGAATAGATAAAGTAGTACAGGAACTGCTGGAGCTGAAGAACGTCCACAAAGTCAAGACCGTGTACTTTTGCGACGATGTCTTCGGCATAAACCGGAAATGGCTGTATGAATTCCTGGAGGTCTATAAGAAAGAGATCGGCCTTGATTTTATTTGTCTGGTGCGGGCGGATGTGATGACCGGCGATGAACGCTATGCCGCGAAATTAAAAGAGGCGGGTTGTAAAAGCGTCTTCTTCGGCATAGAATCCGGCTCGGAGAGGCTGCGGAACACCGTTCTTAACAAGCAGCTTAAGGACAAGGATATTTATGAAGCGGCCAGGATGCTGCATGCGGCGGGGCTGCCCTTCAGGACCTATAACATAGTAGGCCTGCCAGATGAAACCCTGGAGGACGCCTTTAACACGATAAAGATGAACATAGCGATAAAAGCCGACTATCCATGGTGCTCTATCTTTTCCCCTTATCCGCGTACCGCCCTTACGCTGTATGCCCAGGAGAAAGGGTGTCTTGAAAAGAATTTCAGCCCCGACGATATCTCAGGCTCTTTCTTTATCGACTCCAGGTTAAAGCTTCCCGACATACGGCGTATAGAGAACCTGCATAAGTTCTTCCAGACCGCCGTGCTGTGGCCATGGACGCTGCCGCTGATAAGGCAGCTGATAAAATTCCCGCCCAACCATATATTCAGATTGTGGTTTGGTACAATATACTTTTACGTCTTCCTGAAAAGCGAAAAAAGGAGTTTTTTAAAGACGATAGGCTTCGCGCTTAAGAGCTACCGGCACTTGCTGAAGAAATGACAGGGGGCCGCCCCGGAAGGGGCGCCTGGAGACGGGATAATGAAAATAGATTTTCTTAAATTCCTGGATAAGTATATCGGGTTCGCGGTCTGCCTCGCGCTGACCGTCCTGAATAAGCTGTTCAGCCAGGGGGAAGCTCCTTTCCGGAAA
>JAUSCK010000100.1 GCA_030651035.1 Elusimicrobiota bacterium | reverse complement strand
CGGCCTGCGCGTCGCGGAGCTAGCCGGCCTGACCAAAGAGAACGTCCTCTGGCAGGACCGCCGGCTCCTGGTCTACGGCAAGGGCGGCCCGTTCGGCAAGAAAACAAAACGCCGCATCGTGCCGCTCACAGAAAGAGCTTTCACCGTTCTGTCTAATTACTTTTCCCTTAACGACACCTTCGGCTACACCGCCCGCGGTATCCAGAAGATCGTCCGCCGCGTCTCCAACCGCGCCGGTATCACCCAAAAGGTTTCCCCCCATGTGCTTCGCCATACCTTTGCCGCTGCCTGCGTTAAAAATGGTTTAAGCACCCGTTATCTACAAATGTTTTTAGGCCACGACCACCTTTCCACCACGGAAATTTACTTAAACGTATCCCCGGAAGACGCCTGCGCGGAATTCAAGAAACGGTTTTAGCTATGAAAGACTATCTTCTGATAGTTGCGTATAATAGGATAATGTGATAATATGGAAATATGAATATACTGCTTTGTAATGGTAAAGGTGGCACAGGCAAGACTACGATGACGGTACTATTGGCCCATGCACTTGCCGAAGCTGGCAAGAAAGTGGCGGTCCTCGACCGTGATCCCCAGGGAACCGCTACTAAATGGCTTAACAGAATTGAGGATAAAACCGTATCGCTTTACGAACACACAAAACAATATGACGCGGTTTTTATAGACACACCCCCCCACCTTAAAACATTAACCCCCGCGATCGCGGGCTGTTCCGTGGCTGTTCTTGTCTGTTCGCCTTCACCCGCAGATATATGGACCACCCTGGACACCACAGAAGCAATCCGCCCGCACCTACCGGCTAAATCGCGCTTACGGATTTTATTTAACGGCGTTCTTGCAAACACCATCCTATCAAGGGACTTGCCTGAAATCGCCAAGCAAATAGGAGTAAAACCGCTTTCAACCGTAATCACGCGCCGGCAATGCTATCAACACGCCGCTTTATATGGCTGGAAAGCGTTAGACCAGGCAGCGCGTGAAGAAATGTTTAAAGCCGTTTTGGAGATCGTAACAGAAAAGTAGAATAGGATAATAGGACAATAAGATAATATGATAAAGAAAACACACCCCATGACCGCCAGGCTTTTACAGGATCTAAAAAACACTAACATGAATGAGAGCTCCCGTAAAACCGCCCCAGCAGCTTTCCCCAAAGCACCGGCCCAGAAGTCGCAGAAGTTATCCATAACGCTTTATAAGACCGACTTAGAAGAGATAGACGCCATATATTCCTTAGCCGCTTCTAACGGCAAACGTGTGTCAACCTCAGATGTTGTAAAACTGGCATTGCGGTCTATGGTTATCACACCCAACCTACTCAAAACACTAGACGCTATCCGCGCCGAAGATGGCCGCACAACTAAATCATAGTTAATACGATTGTAGGATAATATGATAATACCACATTACAACATCCTGACTGGTCAGGGGGGATAATGACCAAATCATTAATCAAAGCGGCGCATCTTGCGACACAGCGGGTTCATTTTAAAGAGCTATTGAAGCCGGAGGATATCGGCTTTTCGTCGAACATTTTTATGGTGTTTGGTTTGCCGGCGCAGCGCTTAAAAGGGAATCCGGCCTTTTGGACAAAAGAGAATAACCTTTACAAGTTAGTTGTGAGCCGACACTTAAACTATGAAATCCCTTCCGGCTGTTATGCCCGGATGAATCAGATATTCATCGACACCGAGGTTAAGACAAAGAACACCAATGTTATAGATGTTGGCCGGAGTTTCTACGAATACGCGAAGAAATTAGGCTACTCTCACGGCGGCGCAGAGCGTGAGCTGATAAAGCAGCTTGTTAATTATGTCACAAGCCGCATTGACCTTACTGTTGTAAATCATGAGCTGGCGCGGAGATCGGAGATCTCCGCGCTGGTATCGGATGGCCGGGATTTCTTTTTTGACGTAAAGAACCCGGACCAACTAACCATGTCCTCGGGGCGTATTGTGTTAAGCGAGAACTACGCTAAATATATTCATCAACATGCGGCGCCGCTTGATTTGGAAGTTGTACGGACCTTCAAAAATAATCCGCTGGCGCTGGACTTCTACCGCTTTCTGGCGTATAGGGTCAACAGTCTGACTAAGGCCATTGAATTCCCGGACTACCTGCTCTTTGAGCAGTTAGGCACGAAACAGGTTCAAGACAAAGTTACCCGCGCCAGGTTAAAAATAATCCTGCGGAGTATACAAGGCTTTTGGCCGGGGTTGCGGGCTAAGTTCGAGGATGGTCTTTTTATCCTTGAGCCCTCCGCCCCGGCTGTTAAGGTGAAGTTGGCGCAGCGCAATCCATTAAACATAACCCACACCCCATTAGACCAGGTACTCCCAGGGTAAGGGGATTGTGGCGGGGGGGGGGGGGGAGATCCCGCCCCTCTTCACTTTTGACCACTCCCGACCTTAAGGGGTCCTCTCAGAAAACGGAAAAAATTACACGCTAAGGGTTGGCCAGGCTCGAACTTGCCGGTAGCTGGTGGACGCGCGCCCGGCCCCCAGGATCGCCGGCTCGGCCGCGGCCTGCAGCAGAAACCGAATCAAAAGCTAACGGTGGTTAGCCATAAGCCGGGTTTGCAGCAATAGGTCTGGCTGGCAGTCTTAGCGTTTATATTATAAATGTACCAAGACACCTTTGTGTAGACCGGAAAACAGGCCAGGCGCGGAAGGGTGGAAAAGCAAAGGAATTCGGTTTGCAAAGCTGCGGTTGTTGGGTGGGGTGGCAGGAGGGGTCATTTAAAGCGGAAAAACGGCACCAGGCGCGGCCGGCGGTGATTAAACTGGCGCTGCTGCAACTATTAGCCAACCCTTAGCGTGTAATTTTTTCCGTTTTCTGAGGGAGGCCTCTTATCAACATTTTCCACAGATAACCGAGTTATTAGCGTTCAAACGTGATACCGCCGCCAAGGCAGCAGCCCTATTGCTTTATCAACAATTTTAACGTTCAAACGTGATACCGGGCACGTTCAAACGTGATACCGCCTATATATACAAGTAGTTAAGAGCATGTAAAGAACAAGTAGTAGGCAGGCGGTGAGTGTTAATAACTTCGTTAGACCGAGAAGCCAGGAAGAACCAGCTTTGTCACTGCTATCTCATAGCTTTGCACCCAAAGCCCATACCTCCAAGGCTGGTTGCCTTGGAAGGGGGAAATCCGGTAGGATAGGGATAGAGGGGACCATGAAACCAAAGAAATCCAAGCCCTATAATCCTGAGCTCGAACTCGCAAAAGGCGCCACCCTGGACGCCGCTTCTTACGACAAAACCCAAAAGATTAAAGTCACCGTTCCTAAAGTGACGGTAGGCGTCATTCCCGGCCGCGCGGAGATCTCCACAACAGCCACCGGCAGAATCCAGCCAGGTATCGATTGCACCATGGATTTGTGGCTTTCAATCTTC
>JAUSCK010000081.1 GCA_030651035.1 Elusimicrobiota bacterium | reverse complement strand
AGGGTATGGGCCCGGCGGGCGCGCTATCGGCCACACCGTGGCCGCGCTCACCGCTCAGGCTCGGCGCTTACGCAAGCCTCGCCTTCCGCGAAGGCCCGCCGAACCCATACCCTCGCCGCCCCTCCGGGCACTGGGCCGGCTTCAAACCGTTACTTCAGCGCCGCTGCAGTCGCTGTATTATTATTCTACTTCTTTTTTAGCTTTTCTATAGATGCTTTTACAGCTGATTTTATTAAATTAAAAATCACGAAGTAAAAAAGGTCGTCGCGGCCGAAGGGGTCGGCGATATCGTCCCTGCCGAAGCCGGCGTACTCTACCAGCGTGGAAGTTTTCTTCGCGGCGCGGGGGTAAAGAGCGATCAGGCGGGCTTTGTGGTCGGCGGTCATGGTCAGGATAATATCCGAGCTCTTGACCAGTTTGCCTGTCATCTTCACGGGAACATGCTTGAAATTTATTATTCCCTCTTTTGCCAGCAGGCTGGCTACTATAGCGGGCTGCGGGATGTCTTTGTGGGCTTCCAGGCCGGCGGAGGAAAATTCAAGCGGGAGTTTCTCGTCCGCGGCCAGCTTGGCGGCGTAATAATGCGCCAGGACGCTGCGGCAGGTGTTCCCGGTGCATAAAAAAAGTATCTTTTTCATATTAAGATTCACCGCGGAGGCGCAGAGGTCGCAGAGAACGGAGGAGGGGGATATCTGCAAGGAAATTATAAAGAGAAAACTTTAACTAATCCCCTGTTCCTCCGCCTCATCTTCCTCTGCGCCTCTGCGGTGAAATTCGGTTTCCGTCTCTTCCTCGTCTTCTTCCTCGTCCCCGCCGGCTTTTTCGGGGGGGCGCAGCAGGACTACTACTTCTCCCTTTACGTCGCCTGCGGCTTCTATCCTGGCTATGGTATCGTCTATGGCCCCGCCGGTCCACTCTTCGTAGATCTTGCTTATCTCCCGCGCCACCACGGCGGTGAGGCCCGGCCCGAATTCTTCGCGGGCCATGGCCAGGAATTTTTTCAGGCGGTGGGGGGACTCGAATAAAATTACGGTCTTGTTCAGCGTGAAGGAGGCTTTAAGGGCCTTTACTATTTTGCCGCGGGAGCGGGGCAGGAAGCCGAGGAAAATAAAAGAGTCGGCGGGCAGGCCTGAGCCGGCTGCGGCCGCTATTACCGCGGAGGGGCCGGGCAGCGCCGTTACCTTCATGCCGGTGGCCCGGGCCAGCGCCACCAGCTTCCTGCCGGGGTCGGAAATGCAGGGGGAGCCCCCGTCGGTGACCAGCGCGGCGCTTTTGCCGCTCCTCAGCCAGGCCATGGCGTTGGCCACTGAGCGCTCGTCGTGCTCGTTGTAGCGGAAAAGTTTTTTCTGTATGCCGAAATGGTTAAGCAGCTGTGAGGTCCGGCGGGTGTCCTCGCAGAACACCGCGTCGACCTCCTTGAGCGCTTCCAGCGCCCGCAGGGTTATGTCTTTGAGGTTCCCGATGGGGGTGGGGACTATGAAAAGCATTGGGGCCTATTTTTCGAAAGGAGGCCAGTCAGTGTTCTCGAGCTTCAGGAAGGCTTTTACAACATCGGGGTCGAACTGCTTCGCCGCGCCCTTGGTGAGCTCGCTCTCGGCTATCTCGCGGCTGAGGGCTTTGCGGTAGGGGCGGTCGCTGCGCATAGCGTCCCAGGCGTCGATAGTGGCCACTATGCGCGCGCCAAGGGGTATCTCCTCCCCCTTGAGCCCTTCGGGATAGCCCATGCCGTTGTACCACTCCTGGTGGTAGAGCACCATCTGCGCCACCGGGCCCAGGAAGTGTATGGGGGAAAGTATCTGGTAGCCGATGGCGGGGTGCTTCTTGATCTCTTCGTATTCTTCCTGCGTAAGCTTGCCGGGCTTCGAGAGTATGCCGCCGTCTATGCCTATCTTGCCTATATCGTGCAGCAGCGCCGCGTATTCCACGTAGCGCAGCATCATCGCAGGCATGTGCAGCTCCTCGGCCAGGCGGCGGGCCCTCATCCGGGCGCGGCCGGCGTGGTCGCCGGTGTAGGAGTCCTTGGCGTCTATCACGCGGGCCAGGGTCTGCACCATCTCCAGGTAGAAGTTCTCGAGGCTTTCGTAAAGCTTTATGTTCTCAAGGGTTATCGCCGTCTCGCCGGCCAGCAGGGTCAGGAACTTCAGGTCGTAGTCGGTGAATGATTCCTTTTCGCGCGAGAGGTGCAGGTTGAGCACGCCGAAGGGTTTGTCCTTGAGCTTCAGCGGGATGGCGATGAAAGGGTCCTTCTGGTCCTCCATCCCTATATAATCTTTATACTGGGTGTTCTGCTGCGGGTCGGTGACGAAAATGGTCTCCCCGGTCTGGTAAGCGCGGCCGGCTATTCCCAGGCCGGGCTTTATATGGGTGCTCTCTATCACTTCCAGCGAAATATTCTTCGAGGCGACTATCTTCAGCTCGTCGGCGTGCTCGTCGTATATCATCAGGGAGCCGCGCGGTGAGTTTATCAGCTCGCAGGCGTTTTCCACCACGGTCCTGTAGAAATCCTCTTTTTTTATGGTGCCGGCGTTCACTATGCCTATTTCATGTATGGTCAGCAGGCTGGTAAGCAGCTCGTCCAGCTTGCTCCAGGTGGTCCTGAGGGAAACTTCGGAGCCGCCCGCCTCGGGAGAGGGCTTTTCCAGGCGCAGTTCATAGATCTTGCGCAGCAAAGCGCCGAGCACGAAAAGCAGTATGACTATGACCAGCGACAACAGGTATATCATTAGACAAAGAATAGCAAAAGACAAACACGAAAGGCCAATGTAAATTAATAGGGCTTTGGTATTACTCACCAGGCTGATATTATTAGTTTGTGTCTACAACATCTAAAAGTTTATAATTAAATTATGAAAAGAAAAGATTTACGGGTACTTGTCTGCGGTGCTTCGGGCAGGATGGGCCGCGCCGTCCTCGCCGAGATCGAAGCCTCCCCTGACTTCTCCTGCGCCGGCGGCGTGGACGAAAGGAACGGCGAGGGGGTAGAGGCTCCTGAAGCTTTTAACTTCCTGCTCGCCTCCGCCGGCGCGGTAGTGGATTTCTCCACGCCCGAAGCCGCCTGCTCGTACGCGGCGGCCTGCGCCCGCGCACGCAAGCCTTTTGTGACCGGGACCACCGGCTTTTCGGAAAAACAGCTGGCCGCGCTGAAAGCCGCGGGACGCAAAACCCCCGTTTTCTTCTCTCCCAATATGAGCCCGGCGGTAAACCTCACTTTCGCGCTGGCCGCCATGGCCGCCAAACGCCTCAAGGGCTTCGATATACACATAAGCGAGGCCCACCACGCCGCCAAGAAAGACGCCCCCAGCGGCACCGCGCTGCGCTACGCCGCGCACATCGCCCTGGCGCGCGGCGGGCAGCTCCCTCCCATGACCAGCGTACGCGCCGGCGACATAGTCGGCGACCATACGGTGCTTTACGCCGGGCCGCATGAGCGCGTAGAAATAGCCCACAAAGCGCATTCCCGCGCCGTTTTCGCCGCCGGCGCGCTTAAGGCCGCCGCCTGGATCGACGGCCGCAAGCCCGGCTTTTACGATTATTTCGACCTGCTCGACCTGAAAAACCTGGAGAAACACCGATGAAAGAGCTTCCCCTGGGTAAAAAGCCCGGCATTTTCCCGCCTTATCTTTTCAGGGAGCTCGACCTCCGCCGCGAGGAAGAAGTACGGAAAGGCCGCGACGTGATCTCGCTGGCCATCGGCGACCCGGACATCCCCACGCCCGGGCCCATAACCGAATTCGCGGCCAAAGCGGTTAAAAAAGCCTCCAACCACCGCTACCCCTACGGGCGCGGTTCCGCCGGGTTCCGCTCCGCGGTGGCGGCCTGGCATAAAGAGCGCCACGGCATAAAGCTGGACCCGCAATCCGAAATTCTCGCGCTGATAGGCTCCAAGGAGGGCCTGGCCCACCTGCCCTTCGCGCTGATAGACCGCGGCGATTCCGTTATAATCCCCGACCCGGGCTATCCGCCTTATAATACCGGGGTGATCCTCTCGGAGGGCCGCACGGAGCGCCTGCCCCTTCTGGAAAAAAACGGCTTCCTGCCGGACTTCGGCAAGCTCTCCCGAAAAACGCTGTCCCGCGCCAAAATGCTTTTCCTTAATTACCCGAACAATCCCACCGGCGCCTCGGCGCATCTGGATTTCTACAAAGAGGCTGTCAGGTTCTGCCGCAAGAACAGCCTGTGGCTGGCGCAGGACGCGGCCTACTCGGAGGTTTACTTCGGCAAGCCCTGTCCCAGCGTGCTCGAGGTCCCGGGCGCGAAGGATGTCGCGGTGGAGTTTTACTCGCTTTCCAAGACCTACTGCATGACCGGCTGGCGCCTGGGCTGGCTGGCCGGCAACGCGCGCGCGGTGCAGGCGCTGACCAGGCTTAAGGATAACATGGACTCCGGCCAGTTCAACGCCGTGCAGGAAACCGGCATTTTCTGCCTGCGGAACCACGCCCTGCTCTCCGGGCCTATACGCGGGGCCTTCCGGGCCCGCATGGAATTTTTCACGGCGGCGCTCGCGGCCGCGGGCTGGGACGTGTTCGTGCCTGAAGCCACCTTCTTCGTCTGGGCCAGGCCCCCGAAGGGCGGCAAACCCCGCACTTTTTCCGCAGGAGCGGCCAAAGTGCAGGGCAAGTCTCTCGAAGCGGTTTACCGCATGCTGTCCGAGTCCTCGGTGCTGGCCACTCCGGGTTCCGGCTTCGGCCCCTCCGGCGAGGGGTATCTCCGGTTTTCGCTCTGCGCCCCCGACGCCCGCATAAAAGAGGCGGCCCGCAGGATCGGCAAAATAGCCTGGTGAGCAGTTCCGCCAAAGGAAATTTATGAGCAAGGTTGAACTTTTAAACTGGTTTTTGTTCGCGCTGGCCGCGCTGGCCGCGCTGGTGGTTTATCTGGCTTACAAAAAGAGTTCCGAGATAATACAGCCGGTCCGCGGGGGCGCGCTGGCGTATACTCCGGACCAGTACAGGCTGGCGCACGAGGCGGTCGAATTCTCTACGGCTGACGGCGTGCGGCTTAAGGGCTGGTACATCCCCGCCGCCGGCGAGGGAAGCGGTCGCACTATAATTTTCTGCCACGGCTGGGGCTCCAACCGCGGAGAGATGCTGCGCGACACCTGGTTCCTGGGCGAACTGGGCTTTAACCTCTTCTATTTCGATTTCCGCGCCTCCGGCGAGAGCAAGGGCTCGGTCTCCAGCGTCGGCTACCTCGAGACGCGCGACTTCGACGCGGCCTACGAGTTTCTCAAGGCCAACCGCCCGCACGCGGCGGAGGCGGTCGGCGTGTTCGGCGCCTCGATGGGCGGCTCAGTGGCGGTTTACGCCGCCGCTAAGTACCCGGAGCTGGTCTGCCTGCTGACCGAGAACACTTTCCTTTCCTATAACAAGGTGGTGGCCAACTGGAGCTGGCGCCGCCTGAAGATGCCGTATTTCCCGCTGGTGGCGCTGACGATGTTCTTCGTGAGGCGCAAGCTCAAGGCGGACCCGGAGCCCTACAGCCCGCTTTACAACGTGGGCAAAATAAAGCTGCCGGTCCTGTTCGTAAACGGCGACCACGACGACCTGGTCCCGCTGTCCGACGCCGAGGCGCTTTTCGGCCTGTGCCGGTCCGAAAAAAAACAGATGTGGGTGATAGCCGGCGCGTCGCACTCCAAGTGCGCCGAGGTGGGCGGCGAAGTCTACCGCGGCAAAGTTGCGGCTTTCTTCGCCGAAAACCTGGGCGAGCCCGCCCCGGAAAAGGCCGCCGTAAAGGCGGGGGAAAAAACGGGCAAAAAATAACTGTTGCGTTCTCCGTCGGCATAATGTAGTATTTACCTAACATCCCCGACGGGGGTGAAATACTGCCCCGGCGGTAAAGCGGGGGGAAAGCATAACGGAGGAAGTAAAAATGGCAGAAATGATTCAGAAAGTCGGTCTTAAGCGCGAGAAGGGTTTCCTTTATTTCATCGACAAAGCCGGAGACATCTCCTGCGCTGTCATGGCTCGCGGCAAAAAGAAAGGCGGCAAAGCCAAGAAAGCCGTGAAGGTCGGCATAAAGAAAGAGAAAGGTTACCTCTACTTCATAGACAAGAAGGGCAATGTGTCCCGCGCTATAATGAAGAATTCCGGCAAGAAAAAGAAATAATAACTTCTTTTCACTTGACGAATCCCCCCGTGTCACAGCGGGGGGATTTCATTTGGTAGAATATAGATATGAAAATTTTACTGATCCTGCTGCTGGCCGCCGCGCCGGCTTCCGCCGAGTGGGGCCGCGCCGAAAGCGCCGCCGCCGCCGCGCTGCT
>JAUSCK010000075.1 GCA_030651035.1 Elusimicrobiota bacterium | reverse complement strand
ATTAAAAAAGGCGCCGCTTGGCGCCTTTTTTATTGGCCAGCCCATATAGGACCTTAGGCCCGGCAACCGGCGGCCTAAAGACTCTTACGGAATTAAACTACAGGGGGTAAATATATCAGATGAGCCGATACACCGGAGGGTTGCCGATGAGGAAAGCCCTGTTTATATTTTTGCCCTTCGCGCTATGCGCCAATCTTGCGGCTTTTGAATTGCAGGGGCTGAGCGCCGCCCGGATAGCTGAAACAGCGGCGACCGCCAGGATCCCTTTCCCGCTTGCAGTCAAATCCCCGGAACGCCAAGAGGCCTCTCCGGAGCGGCAGACCGCTTCCTTCGCCGTATATAAGGTCAACGGCGTGGACGTCGCCGTACCGCACATAGGCGGCGGCAACAACCTCCTTGCCGTACTGCCGCCTGGAACCGCCCCGGAAACCATTTCGACGAAGCTGCGCGCGGCTTTCGGAGCCGCGGCCGGAGCGAAAGCCGCGGCCATAAAACCCCAGTCTGGCGCCGAACTCGAGCTGGCGGATCAGAACCCCGGCGCCGTCATCTTTTCCCTGAACGCTTTCCTGCCGGCGGGCGCGGCCGCCCTCTTCAACCGCGAGCCCAACTTCGCGGGACCCAACTGCTTCAACGCGGCTTTCACGGCGGCGGGCCTGATGGCCGTAAATAAACTCCGCCACGTGGGCAACCCGGAGGCGGACCAGCTGCTTTCGATGTACTTCAAGAGCGTGCCATCCTCGCCCCCGCAGCCGGGCGACATCCTGGTGCTGAACGACGGGGACCATGGGGTCTACTACCTGGGCGGCGGGCTTATCTTCCACAAGAAGAGCTATCTCAAGCAGCACATCTACCGCATAACCCTTCTTGAAAAAGCCTACGCGCCCGAGCCCAACGAGTGGAAGCCGGGGCCTTTCGACGGCGGAAGCGTCTTCAACGACTCCGGGACCATACACAAGAAAGCGGCGTGGCGCCCTACCGGCGCGCATTACGATTTCGGCCCGGCCAGCGCCGACGAGCAGGCCAAAGTCAACGCAGCTATTTTTATTACGGAGCAGGCGGAAAAGAGCGCGCCCAACTGGGCTTTAGCCAGGACAATGGGCTACTTTACGGAGAGGCTGCTGGAGAACCTGGTGTCAGACTGGAGCGCGATGGCCAGGAGCCCGAACCCGGTGCTGCGGGCCTATTATCACCAGCTGGAGAGCCTGCGCGACCAGGCCAACCAGAGCATTGAAGTGGAGCTGCTCTCGTCCGCCCACGCCCAGTCGAACGCGAACGAGATACTTAAAAATGTCTGGCTGCCGCGCAACGACTATTCGCGCGGGCTCATCGGGCAGCTGCTTAAGATCTACGGGCGCGATCAGGCCGCGGCGGAAAAGGTCATGGACGCCATCGACAAAGACTACGACGGCCAGCCGCTGCGGCATATAAAGTCCGGGGGTTTATAAGCGATGCGCCGATAACCGTATGTGATACCGGACGGCCTTGAATCGTCCGCGCCAAATAAAACCGCCGGGTTTCCCCGGCGGTTTTATTTTGGATACGCCCCGCTTTTTCAGTCCGCGGCTTTTTTTACGGAGATGCTGCCGGTGCCGGACTGGGCCGAAACCCGGAACACCCCGCTGTTCTCGAACTCGTTGCTTATCGAGCCTGTGCCGCTTACAAGGTTCGCGCTGAGTTTGGCCTTGCGCGGGAAGACTAGGGAGATAGCGCTGGTGCCGGTCACCGCGCTCACCTCGCCGGCGGCGGGGAGCCTGGCCCATCGCAGGTCTACCGCGCCGGTGCCGGTCTCTACCTGCGCGGCGCCGCAAAGCCCTTTCAGCTCTACCGCCCCCGTTCCGCCCTTCACGGTCAGCCGTTTAGCGCAGACCTCGCCGGTCAGGTCGCCTGTCCCGCTGTTGACGTCGATGTTCCCGGAAACTTTCGACAAGGTAATGTTCCCTGTCCCGTTCTCCAAAGACACATCCGCATCCCTGCCGGTCACGCTGACAGCGCCCGTTCCGGATTTCGCTTCCAGCCCCAGCGAGGAAGGCGCCGAGACTTTAAAACCGGCCGGGCAGTTGGCGCGTACCAGGTCCGTCTTAATAACGCCGAAGATGTTTCTCCAGCCTTTTGCCTGCGTGACGGACCGGCCTTCGGCCTTGAGAACAAGCCGCCCGCCTTCCGCCCCCATGGTCAGCAGGCATTTCTCGGGGTCATTTTCGGTGATCTCGACCTGGACGTCCCCTTTTGCGCTCCCCTCTACGCCTATAGCCCCGGTTTCGGCAGCTATATACATACCGGTCAGCCCCGCGGCGGGGAAGGTTTTTTGTTCGTTTTCAGCGCCGTAAAGAGGGGCCAGCTGCGCGGAACAGAGAAACATGAACGCTATATTTTTAAACATTTTCAATCTCCTTGAATATCCTTCGATCCAGATCTTACGCCGGAGGCGGCCAGGTGCAGGTCCTTGCGGTACTGGGCCACCGAGCGGCGGGACAGGTCCACGCCGTGGCGCGACTTCAGCTCCGCGCGGAGGCCTTCGTCGCTCAGCTCGGGCCTCTCCGAGGCTATGGCGTAAAGCCGCTCAAGGTTAACGTCCTTGGAACTCGGCAGCAGCACGCTTATAGGCGCTTCCATGCCCCAGGGCAGCTGCACCGATTTATTTGAGACAAGCCGGTTAATGACGCTGGCGTCCGCCTCGAGGTTCTTAGCCAGCGTCCGCTGCGAAAGCGGGCGGCGGCGGCCCGGCTCGCCGCTTGCGAGGTACTCAGCCTGGACGCTTATTAAAATTTCGAGCGTGCGGTAGAGCGTGATCTTCCGCTTGTCGGCGAACTCTATCCTGCGCAGCATCTTTTCAACGCGGTTCCTCTCGGCGGGCTCAAGGCCGGGCAGCAGCTGCGCCAGCTTCTCGCCGTCCACCTTGTAGCGGCCTTTCCAGATCTCGCGGTGAAAGAAAGCCAGCACCGGTTCGCCTTCCCTGATCTCTATGCCGGCCACCGCGCTGAACACTTTTGAAGCCGGGGCTTCGACGGCCCCCTCGAATTCGGCCTGTATAAAAGCCCTGTTCACAAAATCACGCAGGCGCCCCGCGTCGGCCACGGAGATGTCGCATTCCTCCGCCCGCTCCACGTCGCTCATCACGGCGTCTTTAAGGAAACAGGCCTCGAACTTCTCCTGCCCCACACCCTGCATAAGCCCCACCAGGTCGCCGTTGCCGTCGGCCAGTTCGGGCAGGTCCCCGCCGGAAAGCTTAAGGCCGTAGCCCGCGTACTTGCGCGCGGCGTAGCGCGCAGCCGGGAACTCGGCCAGGTTTATAGCCCCTGAATTTTTAAGCAGCTGGAAAACCCGGCCCCCCTCCATTTCCTTAAGGAATTTTGCGAATTCCTCCTCGCTCATGCCGGCCAGGTGCGCCAGCTTAAGCGCGCCCAGAAGGGCCGCGGAGGTTCTTGCACCTGTAGACGCGGTATGTTTAAAGCTGCGGGGGTTCATTCTTCACATTATACCCATTAATTACTTGTTAGAACAATTTCCATGCCAGAGCGGGTAGACGCCGCGCAAAACCCTCACTAGTGAGGTACGCCCCGCTTGAATTTCTGTATAATAAACTGAAGCGAAATATTTTCATTTGAAAATATCAGCTCTCTAAAGAGAATATTATGGAAAAACTCAATATCCTGGTGCTGGAAGACGACAAGCTGGCGCAGAAGGTCATGGCAGTGCACCTGGCGGGACACGCTGTCGACCTGGCCGGCGACCTTCAAACAGCCCTGAAAAAGATAGAGGGCGGGAAATACGACCTCGGCTTTTTCGACCTGATGCTGGGGCCGGACGACGAATACTCCGGCCTTAAAGCCATCGCCGCGGCCGCCGCCAGGGGCGTCCACTGCGTGGTAGTTTCCAGCTCGGACTCCGACGATATCATAGACCGGGCCTACGCGCTCGGCGCCGCCGACTTTTACGCGAAAGGCAACGAAGAATCCAACGTGGCCGACATACTGCGCAAGTTCCTGCAGAACAGGAAGGCCGCCGGGGCCAAAGACATTTTCTCCTCCGCTTTTATCACCTGCGACCCGGAAACCAAAGCCGCCGCGTCGGAGGCGCTTAAGTACGCCCCCACCGAGCTGCCCATACTGATACTCGGCCCGTCCGGCACCGGCAAGACCTCGCTGGCCAGGATCCTGCACGAGCACTCCGGCCGCGAGGGCGCTTTTGTCTCCATCAACTGCTCGGCCTACACCGAGGACCTGCTGGAGGCCGAAATGTTCGGCCACAAGAAGGGCGCCTTCACCGGGGCGCACGAAACCCGCAGGGGCCGGCTGCTGGAAGCCCACAAGGGGACTCTTTTTCTCGACGAGATAGGCACGATGAGCCTGGGCATGCAGATGAAGCTGCTGAAGGCGATAGAGGAGCGCTCTTTCTACCCGCTGGGCTCGGAAAAACCGGAACATTCGGAGTTCCGCATAATAAGCGCGACGCTGGAAGACCCGCAGGCGCTGATAGCGCAGGGGAAACTGCGCTTCGACCTTTTCCAGCGCGTGCACGGCTACACCATAAACCTCAAGCCGCTCACCCGCCGGGCCTGCGACATACCCCCGCTGGTGCAGCATTTCACCAAGGGGAGCCGGCGCCTGGTCTTCACCCCGGAAGCAAGGGCGTACATGGAAAATTATCCCTGGCCCGGCAACGTGCGCGAGCTGAAGAAGTTCGTGGACCTGGTTTCGGTCGGCTCCGAGGGGCGGGTGGACATAGGCGCCGTCAAAAAGCACCTTAAGGGCCGGGACGCCGGCCAGCCGGCTTCCGCGCAGGAAGGCGGAGACCTTTACGCCTGCGCCCTGGCCCACGGCCTTGAGGCTGCCCTGGCAAAAGTCTCCGGCGAGATAATAACCCGGAACCTGCGGGAGAACGGGGGCAAGAAAACCAGGACCCTGGCCGACCTTAAAATTTCGACGCGGCTTTTATATTCCACGCTGAAGAAGCTCGGCATTGAGGAAGAAAAAAAATGACGAATACCCCCGACAGCTCCAAGCTCCTGCACGACCTGCGGTCCAAATGCTCCAGCCTGAAAAGCGCGGCCGACCTCTTCAAGGACTGCTCGGCGGCCGAAAAGAAAGAGATGCTGGCCCTGATGAACGCGGCCGCCGCGGAAATAGTGAAACTGCTGGCGCAGATAGAGAAGGCTATTCAGCAGCCTTGAGGAGAGAAGTTTTAAATGAGGTGATTTAACCCGGCATATTGCCTATAAGCAAGAAAGTCAGCCGCGTCCCCCCTGCCTGCATATGCCTGAAGAAAAGAATTTATCGTGGAAGCTGCCGGCCTTTATAGCCCTGGCGGGCTGCCTGCTGTATGCCGCCTCCCTGCGCTTCGGCTTTACCTACCTGGACGACGACATCCTGATCCTGGACCACATGAATTTTCTGCGGAACGCCGGCAATATCCTGTCGGCGTTCCGGCACGACGTTTTTTTTCAGCCTCACGCCGCGTTCGTCTTTTACCGGCCGCTGCTCACGCTCTCGTTCATGCTGGACGCGCAGCTCGGAGGCGCCGCTCCGTTCGTTTACCATCTGACGAACCTGCTCCTGCACCTCCTGTCCTCGATACTGTTGTTCAGGTTATTGATAAAGATGAAGTACAACAGCGCCCCGGCTTTCTATTTATCGCTGTTTTTCACCCTTCACCCCGCGATTTCGCAGGCGGTATACTGGATCCCCGGCAGGAATGATTCCCTCCTGGCCGTTTTTTCGATATCGGCGTTCCTCGCGGCGCTCAATTTCTGGAAAACCGGCAGGAGGCGGTATGCCGCGTGGCACATACTGTTTTTCGCGCTCGCCCTGTTCACAAAAGAAACGGCGGTCGCGCTGGTCCCGGTGTGCCTGCTTTACCGGTTATTGATAGATAAAAAGCCCCTCGCGTCCACAGGCTTGTTTCTGGCGCCGGGCTGGGCGGCGGCCATGTCGCTATATTTTCTGCTCAGGCATTTTGTGATGGCGAATCCGACGGATATTTTCTCCCTGGGCCTGGGCGCGGCGGCTAACATCCTGATCGTGCTGCCGTACCTCGGCAATATCCTCTTCCCGTTCCATCTGCCTGTTGTGGCCGTACAGCGGGACCTGCCGGTGATTTACGGGCTTATAATGCTGGCTTTGACCGCCTGCGCACTTGCGGTCTCGAAAGCGAAGCGCTGGGACAGGATCGCGTTCGGCTCCGCCTGGTTCCTGCTTTTCCTCATACCGTCAAACAGTATTTCCAGCTCGTATTTTATGGCGCACAGGATGTACCTGCCGTTCATTGGCGTTATCCTGGTCCTTCTGGAAATAGACCGGGTTAAGGATTTTAAAGGGAAGGGTGCGGCCGTTTTAGGAGCGGCTGCGCTGGCGGTCTTCCCGTCCGTCACCTTTCTGCACGGCCGGAACTTCAAAGACCGCATGAGCTACTGGCAGAACGCGGCCGCTAATTCCCCTAATTCGGAGAGGGCCAAGCATGGTTTAGGCTCCGCCCTGGCCGCCGCGGGCAGGCTGGACGAGGCCGGGAGCTATTTTGAAGAGGCTTTGTGGATCGATCCCGGCTATTACCATGCGCACTACAGCTGGGCCTGTTTCCTGGCCGGGCAGGGCCGGGACGAAGAGGCCGACGGGCATTTCCGGGCGGCGCTGGCGATCGCTCCGAAGGACGCCGAGATCTATAATAGATGGGGCATGCTTGCGGCCGGGCAGGGCCGCCCGGCTGAAGCTATCGCGCGCTACGGCTATGCGCTGCGGCTCAGGCCGGATCTGGCGGAAGCGCATTATAACTGGGGACGCGCCCTTGCCGCGGCCAATGAGCCGGAGGAAGCCGCCGCGCACTTCCGGGAGGCGCTGAGGATCGACCCGGACCTCCGGGGCGTGCGCTATGGGCTGGGGATGGTTCTGGCCGGACAGGGCCGGGACGAAGAGGCCGCCGCGCTTTTCCGGGAGGCGGCGGCGCGTATAAACCCTGGCGATGACGAAGACTACAACAACTGGGGCGTAGTTCTGGCCATGCAGGGCCGGAAGGAAGAGGCCGAGGCGCGTTATCGGGAGGCGCTGCGGATCAATCCGGAGAACGCCGAAGCGCATCAGAACCTGGGGCTCGACCTGGTAGAACAGGGCCGGCTTGAGGAGGCCGCCGCGCAGTACAGCGCCGCGCTGCGGCTTAACCCGGGTTACCCTGAAGCCCACAACAGTCTGGGGATTCTCCTGGTTAAAGAAGGCAGGCTGGACGAGGCCCTGAAACATTTCCGGGCGGCGCTCAAGGCCGCGCCCGGAGATCCAAAGGCTCAAGCTAACCTGCGCATCACCCTGAGAAATATGGAAATATGGGACAGACACGAATGGCGCTAACTTAAGGCTACAACTTATCATTTGGGCCTTTCGGGCTCTGTCATCCCCGCAATCTGTAAGCGGGGATCCATTAGGGAAGAAGAATTGATTGGATTCCCGCCAGTAGCATGCGGGAATGACAATACAGAAACAGATATAGGAAACCTTAAGTTAGTGCCATTCGGGACAGACACCTATTTATCTACACTGATGCAGCAGCGCCCAAAAGAAATTAGCCCCTTAAGTAATAGGTGTCTGTCCCGAATGGCGCTAACTTAAGGCGCTTTGAACCTGAAAGTTCCAATTGGTCCGTCTCACCGGCGCAAGCCGGTGCCCAGCATCAAGGGGAACTGGATTCCGGCTTCCGCCGGAAAGACGGAATACAAGGAATCTGGAGCTGCTAACGGCTAAGAACGATGAAAACACTAAAAATTGCCGGCAGAGTCTTAAGTTAGCGCCATTCGGGACGGCGACCTGTTTTGCTGGGAAATTGGTACGCCTGCTAACCCGCCTGGGCCTTGCCGACGGAATTCCCGCCGTGCTGGCGGGCGGATCCGCGGGCAGACTACGAAGCCATAGGCCGTTTGATGAGCATAGCTCCTGTTATGGCACTGGCATAGCCTTGAACCCGCACCGGCCGACGATTAAGCCAACCGCTCCTCCCCTCTCCTACGCGACCGGCGACAACCGGGCGCAAAAGGCTTTTTTTTAAATTTAAAGAAATACGCCGATTTTTTGTATTATTGATAAAACAAAGGAAAGGGAACTTTTCCAAAAAATTTTCAAGCAGCGGAAAGAGCGAGATTAAGGATTCATTCTTCCAAATTTTCAAACCCCCTTTTACGAGCCACTTGACAAGCCTACAGTAATGTATTACTATATTGTAAGCCTTTATGAGATTACTTTGTTTAGATTGGGATGAAGCTAATATTGCGCATATCGCGCGCCACAATGTTGCACCCGACGAAGTAGATGAAGCGTTTGAAGAGAAGCATTTAACTTTTAAATCCCGGGGCGGTCGGTATACGCTACTCGGGAGAAGCGCGGCCGGGCGCTACCTTATGGTTGCCTTTGCAGTGAAAGCCGGGGTGGCGCGAGTAATTACAGCGCGGGATATGAATCACGCGGAGAAGAAGCGCTATAAGTGAGGGAATATATATGAAGAAAAAGAAATTACCCGATTTTAAGAGTGATAAAGAATTCGGCCAGTTTGTGGATAGCCACGATATGGCCCCCTACCTTGATGATATGGAACCCGTAGATCAGATGCTCCTTGATCCCAAACTCGCGCAGAAGATCAAGGAACGTTCCAAGAAGCGGTTGATCACTCTTAGACTGCCCGTGTGGCAGGTGGCCACAGCAAAGAAGATTGCCAAGCGCGACAACCGCCCGTATCAGCGGGTTATCCAGTCCTGGGTTGACAATGGACTGCGCAATGAAGTCCGCGGCGCCAGCCACGCGCACCGGTAGGCGTTATTTTGTTTTGCAATAATCACATCAGCCCGTACCGGCGCGGCCTAACGGCCGCGCCGTTCGCCTTTGCTCTAGGAGGGTTCCCTGATCAGCCGTGAAGAGTAAGTGATTTTTCGCACCTAATCCCCTCTGTAGCCAGCTTTCCTGTAAAAATATTCTTCGCACCTTTGCTTTCCGGCCTCTTGACACCCCATACTGACATTATGTATAATGCCAGTATATGGAT
>JAUSCK010000071.1 GCA_030651035.1 Elusimicrobiota bacterium | reverse complement strand
TGCAGAGCAGCAGCGTGGTGACGGCGAACACCTTTGCGTCGCCCATCATGTGCTCTATCACGCAGTACTCGTTGGGCATGTGCGCGGTTTCGTTGAGTCGGGCGTAGACCACCGCGGGCAGGTTCAGGCGCCTGAAGAAAGCGGCCACGGTGCCGCCGCCGATGCCGTAGGCCTTGGCTTTAACGCCCAGCACTTCTTTTATCGCTTTCTTGAGCGCCAGCACTATCGCGGCCTTGGGGTCGGTGGGGGGCGCGGCCTGTGCTTCCTGCTGCGGCTCGAAAGCGATCGTCACGCCGAACTTCTTCTCCACCTCGTCGGCCAGGCGGCGCATCTCGGCTTTCACCTCGCCAAGCTGGTAGACCGGCATCACGCGGCAGTCCATGTAGAACACGTCCTCGCCCGGCAGTGTGTTCACGTTGGGGACGTTGTTTTCTTTTTTCGTGGGCTCGAAGGTGCTGATGGGCGGCTCGTAGAGCCTGTCTTTCTTGGGGAATTTCTTGTAGAGCTTCTGGTATTTGGTTATCAGCTCGCTGGCGGCCTTAAAGGCGTTTATGCCGAGGCCGGGGCGGCTGGCGTGGCACTGCTTACCGTGCGTGATTACCTTCATCCACATTATGGATTTCTCGGCCACCTCGATCATCGAGCCGTCTTCCGTGCCCGAGTCAGGCACGAAGAACATGTCTTCTTTGCCGAAGATGTCCGGATGCTTTTCAGAAATATAATCGGCGCCGTAGCCGGAGCCGGTTTCCTCGTCGGCGCAGAACAGCAGCGCTATGTCGTATTCCGGGCGGTAGTCCAGTTCCATCATGGCCTTCACCACCATTATGCTGGAAACGGTGGCCTGCTGGTTGTCCTCAACGCCGCGGCCCACCAGGTTGCGGCCCTGTATTTCCATCTTATAGGGGTCGGATTTCCAGAGCTTGGCTTCGCCGGGCGGGACGATGTCGAGGTGGCTCATGAACCAGATGGTCCTGGCGGAGCTTTTGCCCTTGTAGCGGGCTATGACATTGGGGCGTATGCCGTTCTTGGCCTCTTTCTGCGGCGCGTTTATCCATTCTATGGAGTCGAATTTAAGCTTCTTCAGCTCGCCTTCCAGCCACTTGGCCTTGTCGTATTCGCCTTCGCCGCCGCTCGACGGGGCCAGCGCCGGTATGGCGGTGAGGCCGCGCTGCAGCTCTATGGCGTAATTCTCGTAAGATTCGATTTTTTTAAGTATCTGGTCTTTCATGGAAGCTCCTTGAGTGGAATATTCAAAGTATACCTAAATAGGCGGCGCCGATTAAATCCATCGCCGCGGGAGACGGGCGGGGCATCAAAACCAGGGGGTATTGCCGGATGTCTTCCCGCCGAAGCCGCCGTTGGAGCCGAAGCCGCGGTACCTGCGCGTCTGCCCGGTGCGACTGGCCGCGTCGGCCACGTCCGCCGGGCCCATTATCAGGATGTAGATTATTAACATCACTACCGGGACGGCCCCGAAGACCAGCTTGCCGTGCTTGCGCAGGAAGACGCGTGCGGCGCTGTCCTCGACCTCTTCCGCGCCCTCCCAGGAGTTGAAGCCCCGGGCCGCGGCCGGGGAAACAAGCGGGGAAATTACAGGCGCGGCCAGGCAGAAAAAGGCGGCCGCCGCCGAAGACAGGAGCAGCTTGCGGGAGTTTCTCATTTTATTTGTCGGCGGTCCATTTATCCGCGGCCGCGCAGAGCTGGTCTATGGCGGCGAGGTAGCGGGCAAAAAGCGCCTCCGCGTCCAGGGCGCCGCGGTATTCGTCCTTCCTCAGCTGGTGTACCAGCGTGAAGATCTCCGCGTCGTATTCCTCGTGCTCCCTCAGCCTGGCCGCGCATTCCAGCTTGGAGGCCGGCACGCTGGCGGCGTGCAGGCGCAGCGCCGCGCGGCACAGCACCAGGAACTGCGTCAGCGAATTCGTCATAAGCGCGGGCAGGGCCTTTTTGTCCCCGCCCAGCCCGAGGTAGGATTCGCGCAGCAGTATCAGCTTCCCTTTTAGCTCGCGCTCCAGCGCCAGCCGCAGGTCCGCCGGGTCCAGCCGTATGGCGGGCAGCAGGTCCCCGCCGTAAAGGACCTTGTGGAAATCCTTCATGTCCGAAAGCTCTATCGGGAAGGTGTCTCCGGAGGACAGCAGCCGCTCCCGGGAAAAGATAAGCGGCGGCGGATTGCCCTTTTTAAGCCATTCTTTAGAAACCGCGGCTATGGTTATGAGCGCCGGCAGCCCGGCGTCTTTGAGCACCAGCATGACGTTATAGTCGGACTTGCCGGCTATGCTGTCGCCGGCCGCGGCCGAGCCGTACAGCACGGCCGACAGCAGGTTCTCGCCGCAGGCGCTTTTGAGCGTTTCGGTATATTGTTCGGGTGTCATATTAGGTATTTATACAAAATTAGGGCCGCCGGAAATTATAGAAATCCAAACAAGGTATAATTTCAATATGGAAAAGCCTTCAGGCCGCTCTAAACTCTGGACGGATATCGGTCTGTTCTACTGCGCCGCCATCTGGGGCTCCACTTTCATCGTCGTTAAGGACGCCCTGACCGGGGTGCACCCGGTGGCGATGGTGGCCATACGCTTCGGCGTGGCCGCCCTGCTGCTGCTGCCCTGGGCCCTGCGGCGCCCGAAGTTCACGGCCCAGCTTAAAGAAGGCGTGATCCTTTCGGTTTTCCTGACGGCCCTTTACATTACGCAGACCTACGGCCTGGTCTACACCTCGGCCGCAAATTCCGGCTTCATCACCGGCCTCTTCATCATCTTTATCCCGGTTTTTATGTTCTTGCTGCGCCGGCAGCGCCCGAAATGGCTGGAGGGTATCTCCGCGTGCCTGGCCGTTTACGGGCTTTGGCTGCTTACCGGAGGGGCGGAGGGTTTCAACAGGGGAGACGCGCTCACCCTGGTAGCCGCGGTCACCTATGCCGCGCATGTGGCTTTTACGGATAAGTACATGAAGGCCGACGCCGATATGCTCCTCCTCGCTTTCCACCAGTTCTGGTGCGTGTCGCTTACCTCCTTCCTGCTGGCCGCCGTAATGGGGTACCCGCTGACCGTGGCCAGTCCCAAGTTATGGGGGGTGATCGTTTTCCTGGCGGTCTTCCCCACGCTTACGGCTTACTTCATACAGATGGTCGCGCAGAAAGAAAGCGAGCCTTTCAAGGTGGGGCTGATCTTCACCATGGAGCCGGTGTTCGCGGCTGCCTTCGCGTGGACCCTGGGCGGAGAGCAGTTCGTGGCGATGAAGGCCGCCGGGGGTTTTTTGATAGTTTCAGGCATGCTGCTGGGGGAATTGGCGGTCTTCAAATCCAAGGGCGCCCCTAAAGCGATCTTCGAAGGTTGAGGGGTTTGCCCATCTTCAGGCTTTTCAGGTAGAATTAACATTAAGCTGTATAACCGCGGAGTAGCGCATATTTCAGACTGGAGGCAACATGAATATTGGCGTATTCGGATCCGGACTTGTGGGCTCGGCGATGGCGAAGGACCTGGCGGATGAGAAGGGCTGGAAAGTGACGGTCCTCGACGCCTCTGAAAGATCTTTGGACAAGCTGCGCTCCGACAAGCGCCTGGCGCTCCTCCGCGCCGACCTCTCAAAAAGCTCCGAAGTCAAAAAATTCGCCGGGAAGTTCGACCTTGTCATAGGCGCGCTGCCCGGCTTCATGGGCTTCGAAACGGTCAAGAGCGTCATCGAGGCGAAGCGCAATATCGTGGACATCTCCTTTTTCCCGGAGGACCCGTTCAAGCTGGACGCGCTGGCCAAGAAAAACAACGTCACCGCCATCGTGGACTGCGGCGTGGCCCCCGGCTGCAGCAACATGCTCAGCGCGCGCGGCGCGGCCATGCTGGACAAAGCCGACACGGCCCTCTGTTACGTGGGCGGCCTGCCCAAGGTGCGGACCTGGCCTTACGAATACAAGATAGTTTTCTCCGCCGTGGACGTGATAGAAGAATACACCCGGCCCGCGCGCTACATCGAGAATAATGTGGCCGTGATCAGGCCCGCCCTGTCCGACCCGGAATTCCTGAATTTCGAGGGCGTGGGCACGCTCGAGGCTTTCAACACCGACGGCCTGCGGACGCTGGCCGACACGCTGAAGATGCCGAACATGAAGGAAAAGACCATGCGGTATCCCGGGCATATAGAGAAAATGCGCGTGCTCAGGGAAACCGGCTTTTTCTCGAAGGAGCTGGTGCAGGTGGGCGACGCCAAAATAAGGCCCCTGGACCTTACAGCCAAGCTGATGTTCCCCATGTGGAAACTGCAGCCGGGCGAGCACGACGTTACCGTGATGCGCGTCATCGTAGAGGGCCTTAAGAAGGGCAAGCGGACCCGCATTACCTGGGACCTGAACGACCAGTACGACGTGAAGACCGGCACCACCTCCATGGCGCGCACCACCGGCTACGCCGCGACGGTGGCCGCCAGGATGTTCGCCGCCGGGGCGTTCACCAGGAAAGGCATCTGCCCGCCCGAATATTTCGGGATGGAAGAAAAGGCCTACAAGTTCATGATAGCCGGCATGAAAGCCCGGAACATAAACTATGTGGAGAAAATAGAGACAATATGAAAAAAGCGCTCCTTGCCCTGGTTTTAGCCGCGCAGGCCCTGGCGCTAAGCGCCGCGGAGCTGCAGTTCGTGGAGAGCGTGCCCGACGGTACCGTTTACGGCTCCACAATGGCTGCGCGGCCTCAGGCGGTCTGGCTTGAGATGATAGGGGCGGCCGCCAAAACCCTGGACATAGAGCAGTTCTACATAGCCGACCGGGCGGGGGAAGCGCTTGAGCCGGTGCTGGAGGCCGTGAAAGCCGCGGTCAAGCGCGGCGTAAAAGTCCGGGTCATCGTGGACAAGGTGATGATGACGGAAAGCGGGAAGTCCCTGCCGGCCCTCAAGGAGGCAGGGGTGGAAACCCGGGTGATAGACTTTAAAAAGGCCGGCGGCGGGGTGCAGCATGCCAAGTTCTTTATAGTGGACGGCGCGGAGGTTTATACCGGCAGCCAGAACTTCGACTGGCGCTCGCTTAAGCATATACATGAGCTGGGACTGCGGATAAAGAGCGCCAGGGCGGCCTCGGATCTCTCCAGGATCTTCGAGGGCGACTGGGCGCTGGCGGGCGGCGCCGAAGCGAAGAAAATGTTCGCGAAAAAAGGCAAAGCCGTGATCAGCGCGTCCAAGCCGGAAAAAGCCGCGCTCAACGGCGGAGAAGTCTCCTACAGCCTGGCTTACAGCCCCGTTGATTTTGTCCCCAAGGGGGCGGACACCGAAATAACGGAGCTGCTTAAAATACTGGGCGCCGCCAAAAAGACCATACGCGGCCAGGTGATGACCTACTCCCTGGCGGAGCACGGCTCCAAGCGGTGGGCCGACCTGGACTCGGCTTTCAGGAAGGCCGCGGCGCGCGGCGTGAAGGTCGAGCTGGTCTTCGCCGACTGGGCCATGGGCGGGAAGGCCGACCGCGACATAAAGGCGCTGGCCAAGACCGAGAATATCCAGGTCAGGATCTCGGTCCTGCCGGAGCACGGCTCCGGCTTCATCCCGTTCTCGCGGGTGGAACACCTCAAGTACCTGGTGATAGACGGCGAGACCGGCTATGTCACCACTTCCAACTGGGGCCCCGGCTATTTCCTCACCTCGCGCGGCACGGCCGTGCTGATGAGCGGCGCCGCCGGCGCCGCCGTGCTTGAAGATATCTTCAATAAAACCTGGGCCGGCCCGTACGCGCAGCCGGTAGACCCCCTGAAAGAATACCGGCCCGTGAAAAGGAATTGAGCCTTTCCCGAAGTGAAGACCTCCGCGGGACCGTTCCGCGGAGTTTTTTTTACGATTTCCGGCCATTTAATATATAATTGGGGAAGCTGCCGGTACCGGATAGAACGGGGATTTCGGAGGGTGTATGTTCAGATTATTTAAGTCGGTATTCGTTTTGCTGCTGCTCAGCGTCTTTACTCATATGTCCTACGCCCAGGCGCCTTCGACCGGGCCCGCGGCCGGGGCCGCGAAGCAGGCCGCGCCGCCGGCTAAAAGCGCGCCCGCTTCCGGGAAGGAGCTGAACGGGTATAAGAAAGCCGCCTGGGGGATGTCAAAAGATGACGTTGAGTCCAGTCTGCATATTGATTTTTCGCATTCCGAGCCGCACTATTCCGTAATAGACCTGCCCTGGGAGATCCTGCGGCTGGCGGCCATTTCCGAATCCGGCCCCGACGACCTGCTGAGCAAGGACCTGGTTTGGTTTTACGGCGAGCGGCAGGATGTGATATTCGGTTTTTATAAAGACCGGTTTTTCTCTTACACGAGCAGCCTTGATAAGATCCTGCCGGTCTCGGACTACAGGCAAAGGATAATCTCCATCCACGGCGGCAGTTCGAACTATCTTTCCTTTCAGGACACCGACCCCGCTGAAGAGAAGGTGGTCGGCACTTATGACCTTGAAATCTGGGAAAAAAAGAAAAGCATAATTGTTCTGGGCATGGAAAAGCTGTTCCCCGGGCCGGAGCCGGTGGCTAATTACGAGATCACCTACCTGGGCGCCGATATTTTCGCGGAATTTAAAAACGACGCCGCGCACGCTTTAGAGCAAAGCAGGGACGAGGAAGCGAAACAGAGCGAAAAGCTGCTTCAGGAGCAGCAAAGCAGCGCGCTCGAAGTGATACAGTAGGCGGCCAAAACTCCCGGGCCGGGCGAAACGGCGCAAACCTATGGCTAAGATACTTATTATTGACGACGAGTCCACCATCCTGGAACTTTTCAGGTTTATTTTTGACGATGCCGGTCATGACGTGAGGCTTGCCAAAAACGGGAGGGAGGCCCTGGACGCTATCAGGGAAAGCGTGCCGGATTTTATGGTTTTAGATATCAACATGCCGGAAATGTCCGGCAGGGAATTTGCGATCGAGCTTAAGCGCCTGGCAGCTCATGATCCGCGCCTGAAAAATATCCCCTTTGTGGTAATGACCGACCAGAATTTCATGGTTGTCGATCTGAACAGCGTCTTTACCTCAACCCCCGGGTTTTTGTGTTTTTTTCCGAAAATGACCCCTCCCGTCCGCGTGCTTGAAAAAGCGACGGAGGTTCTTAAAACCCGCGGATAGCGCTGTGAACCGTATCACCCACATTGAATTCTTTTGAGGCGGGGGAAGGGCCCGCTATACTGCTTTTTTTATAGAGGCGGGGGTGGCGCGTTTGAAGGCCCAGTCGCGGATGGCTTTCACCTGCTCGGACATCGTTTTGGAAAGCGGCACCATATTGTAGGTCTGCAGCCAGATGCCGTCCGTGGTGACCGTCTTCCCGGCCTGGCGCGCGTCGATGCGCGTCGCGATGATGGCCTGTTCTATTTCCGCGCCGCTCCAGCCGCTGGTGCAGGTGATCAGGCGGTTGATGTCGATGGTATTGACGTCCACCAGGTTGCGCTCAAGGTGTATCCTGATGATATGGGCGCGCTCGGTTTCGTCGGGCAGGTCGCAGAAGAAGACCTGGTCGAAGCGCCCCTTCCGGATGACTTCGGCCGGGAGCATCTCGATGCGGTTGGCCGTGGCGGCCACAAAGATCAGGGGGGGCTTCTCCTGCATCCAGGTCAGGAACTCCGAGAAGATCATCGACTGCGACGTGGCGGCTTCCTTGGGGATGCTCAGGCTGCTTTCCATCTCGTCGATCCAGAGCACGGCGGGCGCGATGCCCTCGATAGTGTCCAGGGCCCGGCGGAACGCGGTCTCGGGGCTGCCGTATTGGCCGGAGAACACCATGCTCATGTTAAGGCGGAACAGCGGGATCTGCCAGAGCCCCGCGATAGCCTTGGCCAGCAGGCTTTTCCCGCAGCCGCTGACGCCCATGACGAGAACCCCTTTCGGGATCGGCATGCCGGCGTTAACCGCCGCCTGGTTGAACAGGTCCTTGCGCTTGGCCGCCCAGGTCTTGACGTTCTCCAGGCCGCCGACAATGCTGGTATCGAACTTAAGCGGGATGAATTCCAGGAACCCCGCTTTTTTTGCGAGTATTCCTTTTTCGGCGAATATCTCGTCAAGGACTTTGCTCCCGGAGGCTCCGGCGCTGAAAACGCGGTAGATGAGATGGTTCACCTCCGTCATGGTCAGCCCGCGCAGGGCCAGGACGACCTGCGCCCTTTCCTCGGCGGAGAGCTCCGTGGCGGCGTACTGCTTTTCCACCTCCGCCACGCGCGCCGTCAGCTCCTCGGGCGAAGGCGCGTCCAGTTCCACCGTGAACAGTTCTTTTTCCAGGGATTCGGGTATGTTGGCGGACGGCGAGATGAGCACTATGGCCGACTGGTAGCTGCGGGCGAAGGAAAAGTAGGCCTCGCGCAGCCCGCGGACCACCCGCGGGTCCGTCAGGAAGTCCGAAAGGTCTTTCATCACGAAGAAGCCGCGCCGGGGGTTGGCGATGATCTGCTGCAGCGCCGCCGCGGGATCGCGCGTATCGACGCCTTCCACGGCCGGCTCCAGGCCGCGGACGCAGCTCCAGGTAGTGAGCGAGCCGCCGGGGAAGCAGTGCGGCGCCAGGGGCAGGAGCCGGTCGATGACGCGCTCTTCCTCGGGGGTACGGATGTATATCAGCGGATTGCGGCCTTGTACGGCGCGAACGATCTGGTCTTCAAATCTGGGTATGATCATCTTCGGGCTCCGCAGAAATAAAAGGCGGTTCCTGGGGATCCCGCCGCGGCCGGGGCTGCTGAAAGTTGCGAAAGCGAGTCCTCGGTCCTTAACTATATTACAAATTTTTGATATGGGAACTCAGGGAAAAGACGGAGCCCCCCGCTGTTTTTTCTGCCCCGCGCTTGTTTATTCCTGCTTCATGAAAAAATCCGGCGGAAAGGAATAACGGGGATTCAACGCCCTGCTGCCGGAGCCGGGCGGGACTTCAGCTCTATGCGCTGCGCTGCGCCAGCTCGAACAGGTTTATTTTCTTGTTGGTGTCGGTGAAATATTTCAGCGCCCACGGGGTGGGGAAAAAGATGACCGGGTTCCCGGCGGGGTCCGAGCCCAGCCGCACATTGTCGCCCAGGTGCACAGCTCCGCCGGCGAGAAGCTCCGCCCCTTCCTTGTCCAGCCAGCGCACGAACTGCCACGGCGCGGGCTCTAGTTTGGACTGCACGCCGTATTCCGCCTCAAGCCTGTATTGCGTCACCTCGAACTGCAGCGGCCCCACGGCGGCCAGCAGCGGGGTGGAGCTGGGCGCGTCCTTCACGGTGAACTGCTGCACCACGCCTTCGAGTATCAGCTGCTCCAGCCCCGTCCTGAAAGGCTTGAACTTTGACGGGATGGGGTTATAAAGGAAGGTGAAGCATTCCGGCGGAAAACGCGGGATCTCGTCAAAAACTATGGCCGGGTTCTCGGTCAGGGTGTCGCCTATCTGGAATTCCTGGTGCCCGACAAGGCCCACGATGTCGCCCGGCCAGGCCTCGTCCACCGTCTCGCGCTCCTGGCCGAAAAGCTTGTTGGAGTTTGAAAGCCGCACCGTTTTGCGCGTGCCGGAATGATATGCGTTCATGTCGCGTGTGAACTTCCCGGAGCAGACGCGCACGAAAGCCACCTTGTCGCGGTGGCGCGGGTTCATGTTGCCCTGTATCTTGAAGATAAAACCCGAGAAGGCCGGCAGCTCCGGGCTTATGGAGCCGATCGACGCGTCGCGCGGTCCCGGCGCGGCGGAATGCTCCACGAACCCGTCCAGCATCAGCTGTATGCCGAAGTTGTTGACCGCGCTGCCGAAGAAGACCGGCGTGGTCTCGCCCGCCAGCACCTCTTCAGCGGAATATTCGGTGCCGGCCAGGTCCAGCATGCCCACTTCCTCGATAAAATTCCTGTAGCTGACAGCCTCCATCTTATCCTTGATGTGACGGTCGTTTATATCGCTGACTTCCACCGGGGCTTTGAAAGCGCCGCCGGGGGTGCGCTCGAACATATGCGCCTGGCGGGTGAGGCGGTCGTAGACGCCGCGGAAATCCTTGCCGCTGCCCATCGGCCAGTTCACCGGGAACGGCTTCAGCCCCAGCGTTTTTTCCAGCTCGTCTATCAGCTCCAGAGGCTCTCGGGACGGGCGGTCCATCTTGTTCATGAAAGTGAAGATAGGGATGTGCCGGCGGCGGCAGACCTCGAACAGTTTCAGCGTCTGGGCCTCTATGCCCTTGCCGGCGTCGATCACCATGATGGCCGCATCCACGGCGGTGAGCACTCTGTAGGTATCTTCTGAGAAGTCGCGGTGGCCGGGCGTGTCCAGCAGATTTATCCGGAAGCCGTTGTAATCGAACTGCAGCACGGTGGAGCTGATGGAGATGCCGCGCTTCTTTTCCAGCTCCATCCAGTCGGAGGCGGTGGCGCGCTGGTTCTTGCGGGCCGTAACGGTGCCGGCCAGGTGCAGCGCCCCGCCGTAAAGCAGCATTTTTTCGGTAAGGGTGGTCTTGCCGGCGTCGGGGTGGGAAATTATGGCGAAGGTGCGCCTTCTGGCGATCTCATTCATGGTGATTTATATAGAGTATCTTTTATCGGGCCGCTAAAACAAACATCCGGAATGCGGGCATCCCGGATGTCTGCAGCAAAGCCGCCGTTCAGGGTCTTGCCAGGTGCCGCTCAAGCTCTTCCGTGGCTGCGGCAAGGACCCTGATCTTTTCTCTCGGGGCTGCTGAGGCCGCGGCCTGCTTGAGGGCGGGGCCGGTTTTCATGACGATAAAGTCCGCGTCTTCCTGGCTTATCCCGTTCGTTACCATGCTCTTTATGCGGCTCTCGAGCTTAACCCGGTCGGCCGGATATTTGTCCGAAGAAACTTTGACGAAAACCGCGTCTGCGGCCGCCCTTCCCACTTTTATCGCCCATATCGCGTCGTTCTCGGGGGTGCAGACTCTCTCGAGGGCTACCGTTTCGTCCACTCCGCCAACGGAGATCGAGAGGAGGAAAGGCCTGCAGGCTTTAGGGGCCGCCCTGACGGGGGCCGGGGCTTCCGGCACCGCGGTCACTGAAGCGAGCAGCAGCGGCTCCGAAGACTTCGCGAAATCAAAAGCCGCCGCGCCGCGCGGGGCTGAAAAGGCCATAACTGCGAGTACTAAAACGGGGACCAGAGTGTTTTTAAACATTAAGCCTCCTGCGAACCTTAATATATTATAGCCGCGCCGGAAGATTTTTCCCACGGTCTTAGGGCCCAGCGGCGGCTTGTTTTAAGGTACCACAGGATATAGGACTATAGGGCCGGGGGCGGGCGGTTTTTGTATCCGGAGCTATTACTTCGCAGTAGGCGGAGCCGCCTTAAACACCGGGCCGGGGAACCAGAAAAGGCGGCGGCCGGCGACCGGGTTAAGCAGCAGGGCGAAGGCTATCCACAGCGCCAGCAGGCCCAGTATTATGGTGAGCGCGGCTATGGGCAGGGCCAGGGCGGCGGTGCCGGTGAGGCCGGCTATTATCTTGAAGGCATACATCAGGTCTATCACCAGCAGGAAGAGGAAAAGCAGCCCGCTGAAGAAGCCGAAGCCGTAGGTCATGGCCGCGAAGATAAGAAGGAAGCAGATGTCCGCGGAGAGCAGTACGGCGTGGTCCGGCATTACGCCGCCGGCTATAGAGGTGAGCATCCACCAGTTCATGACCCAGTTGAAGGCGAAGGCCGTGAACAGCGTGCCGCCGTAAAGGTTCTTGTTGGCCAGGCTCATAACCCCGGCCAGGAACTGGCAGCCGCCGCCGAACAGCAGGCAAAGCATGGCCGCCGTCTTAAGCGCGGCCGGCGTCAGGGTAATGCCCAGCGCTATGGGCGCCAGCGCGGCGCAGCCTATAGCCAGGCCTATCAGGCCCATCGGCGTAGGCTCCGCAAAAATCGTCGCCGCGTCCTGTGCGTTGCTCATTTATCCTCCGTGGAATAATATCCGGCCGCTAAATTACCTCAAAGGCCGTTTCTGCGGGCAAAAACGCCGGGCGATCCGCACCGCTGCCGCGCTCCTCGGCTGCGGATTACCGCGGGTTGTCGTTCAGCACTTTCTGAAGGAGTTCCTTTATAGTCTCCGCAGCGGTGAGCTTGCTTAAGAACCCTTTGAAATTGCCGCAGGGCTGCAGCTGCGCTTTAGTCGCGTCGTTAAATTCGCTCGCGGTTATTATAACGACCGGGATATCCTTTGTTTCGCTCTGGCGGTACAGCTGCCGGATGACTTCTATGCCGGTCATGTCCGGCATGTTGACATCAAGCAGGATTATATCGGGGTGCGATTTTGCCGCAGTCTCCAGCCCCTCCGCTCCGCCGGCGGCGACCAGCACCTTATAATCTTCCTCAAGGTCCGAAACTAACAGTTCCCTGATCATACGGTTGTCGTCGATTACAAGAATGCTTTTTTTTATGTCCATTTCTGTTCGCCTCGCTCAGGATCGGTCCCGGTAAAAAGAAAATGCAACGATAAATATTTTACTAAAGTATTCACTGAATATTTGCCTTTGCTCTCTCTTTCCGCAAACAGGCCGCGCTAATTTGGTATATTTTAAGCCGTAGAAATCAAAGGAATAAATGAAAGACGAAATGGTGCGGACCTCAGGCCTGAGGCGGGAATACGGCGAAGTGGTGGCCGTGAAGGATATAAATTTTTCAGTGCCGCGGGGCGCCGTGATGGCGCTGGTGGGGCCCAACGGCGCCGGCAAGAGCACGCTGCTCAAGATGCTCTCGGCCGTGCTGGAGCCCACGCGCGGCACCGCCGTGGTGAACGGCGTGGACATAAACGAGAACCCGCGCGGGGTGCATTCCTCGGTGGGCTTCCTGCCAGATTTTTTCGGCCTCTACGAGGAGCTGACCGTGGCGCAATACCTGGAGTATTTTGCCAGGGCTTACGGCGTGCCGCCAGCCCGCCGTGAAAAGGTCATCTCCGGGACGCTGGGCGACGTGGACCTGGCGGACAAGGCCGGCGCGCGGGTGCAGGCGCTTTCGCGCGGCATGCGCCAGCGCCTCGCCATCGGCCGCACGCTGCTGCACGAGCCGCCCCTGCTGCTGCTCGACGAGCCCGCCTCCGGCCTGGACCCCGAGTCCAGGCACGACCTCCAGAAGCTGTTCACGCGGATGGCGCAGGCCGGCAAAACCCTTATAGTCTCTTCGCACATACTTACCGAGCTGGAGGATTACTGCACCCACGTGGCCATACTGCGCGAGGGCAGCCTGGTGGCCTGCGGGAGTCTCTCCGAGGTCAGGTCCCTTATCGTAAAAAAGCGCAAGGTGCGCTTGCGGGCCGCCGGCGGCACTGAGGCCGCGCTGGCCCAGCTGCGCGCGTCCGGCCTGAAGGACGCGTACGCGGAAGCCGGCAGCGTGTTCTTCGAGTTCTCCGGGGACGACGAGCATCTGACGGGCATCCTTAAGCGCCTGCTTGACGGCGGCGTAAAGGTGCTGCATTTCGGCGAAGAGGGTGGCGGCATCCAGGATACCTATCTTGCTTCCCTGGAGAAAAAAATATGATCACGCTTACAGATATGTTCCCGGAAATTTACCGCTACCGCGCCCAGGAAACCGGCAGGGTCAAACTTGCCTCCGGCCTGGCCGCGATCCTGGCCCTTTGCGCCGCCACCGGGTACGCCGTGGCCAGGACCACGGCCTCCTGGGGAGATTACCTTTCCGCGGTAAGCTTCATGCAGTTTCTTATGCTGGTTTTTTACGGGGCCGTGTGCACCGCCAGGTCCGTCACCCAGGAAAGGGCCGAGCGCACCTGGGACTTCCAGCGCCTGACGCCGCTTTCCTCGTTCGAAATAGCGGCGGGCAAATTCCTGGGAGCACCGGTTTTCGCCTGGTTCCTTTTCGCCTGCATGCTGCTCGCCGCGCTGACCGCGCTTGTGTTCTCGCCGGGGATTTACGGCGACTTCCTGGTCCGGTACGCGCTGGGGCTGTCGATGGCGCTCCTTTCGATCTCGGCCGGCCTGCTGGCTTCCGCTTACGACGAGACCGGCGGCAGCGGCATGGGGCACCTTTCCGGGCCGCTCATAGGCCTGGTCTGCGCCGGTTTCCTCGTCAACTTTTTCAGGTACGCGGATAGCCTGGCTAAGCCCTTCCCGATGCTGATCTCGTTTTACGGACTGGAGCTGCCCCGGACCTTCTGCGTGGTTTTCCTGACGGCGAGCTTCCTCGCTTTCGCGGTTTGGGCCTTCCTCGGGGCCAGGTACCGCATAGGGCGCGACCTGCTGGAAAAGCGCCGCGCCTGGCGGCTGCCGGCTTTCCTTGTTTTCCTGGCCTGGTATTCCGCGGGCCTCGAGCACAGCGCCTCGCGCAGCGGCACGCTCCCGCTCAGCGCGCTTATCCTGCCGGGCATTGCCGCCTACATAGCCGCTTTCCTTTCCTGCGAGCGGCGGGAATACTGGCGGCGCTGGCTGGCCGGTGAAGGAACGGCGCGCCGGCTTGACGACACGCCGGCCTGGATAAAGGGCGCCGCCGCAATGCTGGTAATAGCGGCGGTTCTCTACCTGGCTTATGGTTTGGGGGAGCACGCCGGGGGGGAATTTCGCGGCCGCCTCTATCTTATACTGCCGCTTTTCCTGCTGAGGGACCTGCTGTTCCTGCAGTGGTGCCGCTTCTCTGCCAGCCGCAGGCCCGAGATAATGGCCCTGTCCTGCCTGGCGCTGGCCTACATTCTGCCCCTGATAATGCTCGGACCCACAAGGATGACCGGCTTCCTTTCGGTTTTCGTGCCTTATGCTAATGGTGAGATCGGCGCGGCGGCTAACCTGGCCGGGCCTCTTGCGCAGGTCCTGATAATGGGTTATATACTGCGGGGGAAAATAAGGTCGGCGCTGGCGGAAAAACAAGCCGCATAGGGCACAAAGACGGAACGGAAAGGAAAACAGGCGGGTTTCCGCTTTGTATGTCCGGCGCTCTGCTCGCTGGAATTCGATGAACCGCTTTCGCTGCCGAACGGGGGTGCGGCGTAGTTGTTATATCCGAATTTCCAGCGTTGCAAGACCTAAGTCCGGGAGAGTTCAAGACGAATGGCTTCTCTTGCCGCAGCCGGCAGGTCCCGGCGGAGAAGCAGCTGCTCGTACATGGCGGCGGCTTCGGCCCGGCGGCCGGAGCCGGAAAGCAGGGCGGCCAGATTCAGTCGCGCCTGCCAGAAGTCCGGTTCGAGCGAAAGCGCGGCTAAAAAATCCCGTTCCGCGGCTTTACGATTACCCAGGAAAAGATGCAGAACTCCCCGGTCGCTGAGCAAAAAACCGGCGCCGGGACTTGCGGCAACGGCTTTGCTAATTACGGCCATAGCTTCCTGATATCTCCCGACGCCTTGAAGTGCAAGGGCGGCGCGCCTGAGGCCGGAGGCGTCGGTTTTCGGCGATATAACCGCACAGGAAACCAGCAGCGCGGTTTCGTTTTTGCCGCCCTGCCGGGAGTAAATTTCAGCGGCGTCCAGCAGCAGATCCTGTCTTTCCTTAACGCTTTCCATGGCCAGGGCCGCGGCGGCCGCGGACATCCCCTTCAAAGCAAGGGCGAGATAAAGCGGGGAAGGCCGCAGTCCGTACAGTTTTGCGGCCGCGGAAGAACTGCCGGTCGAGAGGACGGCGGCCAGATATCCGGTCTCTTCCGCGCCTGCGGGAGCCGCGGCAAAAGAAGCCTCCACCAGTTTTAACCCGGTCTCCCTGTTTTCCAATAATTTAAAAATGGCCCCGGACACCCCCCCGCGCCGCGCAAATGCTCCGGGCGGCAGCGGAAGGAGGGCCTTCACCAACTGCCGGCCTGCTGTCGCATAATCGCACGGGGCGATCAGCGCCATTAACCGGCGGTTCCCGGCCAGGGAGGAAAGAACGGCCGTATCTGTTGCGGTCTCAAGCGGCAGGGACAAAAACTTTAAAAAGAGCAGCTTGTCGGAAAGCCGGACCAGGTCCGGCAGCCTGCCCAGAATAGCGGCCCTTCTTTTCGGCGGCCAGTAAAGCAGGGTATTGAAAATATACCTGTCCTGAAAATCCGTGTTCTTCAGGCGCAGTTCCTCCAGTATGGCCCGGTCCCTGGCATACGGCGTCCCGCGCAGCATGTTGGCGGTCTTGCACCACTCGTCGTGCGCGGCGGATAGCGACAGCGCGGCTTGTTTATTCAGGCCCAGTTCAATTTCCCTGAGCGCCGTAAACAGCAGGCCGTTCATACGGAAATCGAACCCGGAGACATCTCCGGACGGCGGACTGGGCGAGTCGATTATCCGCAATATGGCTGCCGAGTCCGAATATCTTTTTCTGCCGGCTTTTTTGACCGCTGCCCTGAGGACCGAAAGGCCTTCTTCCGTCCTTTTTGAACCTATCAGCCATTCTGCCTGGTTCATAAGCAGCCATGTGTTGTCCGGGTTCTTTTTCAGGGCGGCTTCCACGCCGGACAAGTGGTCCGCGGCGGCCCTGTAGGGATATGCCAGCACAAGGTATTCCACGGTCAGGACAAAAGCGATTATGGGAATGAACAGGGCGTACGCGGTCCGCGAGCCAAGGCGCGGCTCAGCTTTCCCGCCGGATAAAAAAACGCCGGCACCGCTGGCCGTCACAAAACCCAGCATATATATCAGCGGATAAAAATAGCGCTCCTCCACCGACATAAAAGAATGTACGAGAATGAAATAAGCGGGCAGCGCGGCCAGGAGAGGATCGGTTTTTTTCCTGAGGTAAAATAAGGCGGCGAGCGCGAGCGGGACGGCAAAAGGGAACATCTTCAGAATATGCCAGACCCGCCGGATCACCGCCAGAAAATACGCGCCGGGCGACGTGGAAATCCTGGCCGCCGCCCATTTGAGGGCGCTGTCGTCCCGCGAAAGGCCCGCCAGCTCCCTGGGATTGCCTTCCATCGTGAAGACGCTGCCTTCCGCCCCGGTGATAATATTGCAGGCGGCCTTCTCGAACTCAAACGGGACTATCTGCCCGGTAGCGAAATAATTCAGCCGCATCCATGGAATCAGCAAAATATAGGCGCCCAACAAGAAGACGGCTGCTTCCTTGATCAGGGTTTTACGAGGCCGGGCGGAGCGCAGCAGATCAAGAGAGATGATCACTAGCGGAAAAAGGAACAGGGTGGAGCGGAAGAGCAATGTGCAGCCTAAAGCCAATCCGGACAGGAGACTTGCGAATATGCCCGGCCCGGCCTCCCTGGCGGCTTCCAGATTTAAATATACCGAGATGAGCAGCATGAAAAAAACCTGCTCCGGGTCATGAGGTGCGCTCTGGCTGAAAATTATGAGCGCGGTGACAGCGGAGTAAAGAGCCCCGCTCAGCCGGCCGCCCTTGAGCCGGCCAAGATTCCAGGCCAAAAAAAACAGCAATAAAAGAGAAATATTAACGGCCAAGGCCAGGCGGCGCGGTTCATAATCAATAAAGGCCATGAAGACGCTCGGGAGCGGCATAGTGAACCCGACCATCGTGTCCCTTATCCCGTACAAAAGCTCCCATCCCCTGTCGGCGAACGAGAATATTAGGCCGCTTTGCTCCCGGCTCCCGGAGACATAAAACAGCACCAGCGCCGCGAAAACGGCCAGTAACGCCGGCGGCAGAATATTATTTTTAAAGTTCCTGGGAAGTTTCATGCTTTTTCAGCGGGAACAGGTTCGCCGTATCTTAGAAGAATATGTAAAAGAAAAGCGGTTCTTTGGCGCCTGTCTGGTGCGGGTTTTAGGGGTTTTCCCGCTGGGTTTTATTGTCCAGAGCCTGAAGCCGTCGCTCCGCGTCGTAAGACAGGTTGATCCTGATAATTTGCCGGAAACATAAGGTAAGTCGTTGTAAGCTTTTGTCCTGCCTCCTGAAAAATTCCTGGAAAACCTTCCCCTCTCTTCCATTACCTCAATAATACAAAAAGTCGGAACGTATTTTGAATTTTAAAAAGCTATGCCGCGTCCGGCGGGCCTCTGGCGCAGGTCCTGATAATGGGTATATACTGCGGGGGGAAATAATGGCCGCGCTGGCGGAGCGGATCCGGGAGCCAGTAATATTGTGAAAAATCGTGTCAAAGCCCTTCACCTTGTTTGCGTTCAAATTCGGCAAAATGTTAATCTCATTAAGATAGGGCTTATTTCAAGGAGATCCAATGGCTATTTTTGACGTAATAAAACACGAAGGAACTAACAACGAGCTGGTCTGGAAATGGCCCAGCGACAAGATGGCCTGGGGCAGCAAGGTTATAGTAAACCAGACCCAGGAGGCGATGTTCTACAAGAACGGCCAGGCGCTCGACCTTTTAGGCCCCGGCAGCCACGACCTTGCCTCGGAAAATATCCCGCTGCTGCAATCCATAATAAATATCCCCTTCGGCAACGATACGCCTTTTCCCGTCGAAGTGTATTTCATCGACAAAGCCGTCATCATGGACGTAAAATGGGGAACCCCGCGGCCCGTCCCCATCCTTGACCCGATACTCAACATCTTCCTGCCGATACGCGCCAACGGGCAGTTCGGCTTCCGCGTAAAGGATTCCCGCAAGCTCGTGGTCCAGCTGGTGGGCACGGTGGCGAGCCTCTCCACCGAGGACATCAACAACTACTTCCGGGGCGTAATCCTGACCAAGTCAAAGGATTATATCGCTTCGCAGCTGATGGAAAAAAGGCTCTCCATCCTGACCGTAACCGCGCACCTGGACGAAATGTCGAAAGCGCTTAAGGAAAAGCTGCAGGAGGATTTTGCGCTATACGGGCTGGAGGTCGTCAACTTCTTCATAAACGCCATTGACGTGCCCGAGGACGACCCCGAAGTCAAGCAGGTAAAGCAGGCCATGGCCAGCAAGGCCGAGATGCGCATCCTGGGCGAAGAAGCCTACCGCATGAAGAGGACTTTCGACGTGCTGGAGGCGTCCGCGAAGAATGAAGGCGGCGGCAATTTCATGGGCGCGGGCCTGGGGATGGGCATGGGTGTGGGCGCCGGCGCCGGATTCGCCACCATGGCCACCAACGCCATCTCCGGAGGCGGCGCCGCCCCGGGCGCGATACCGCAGCAGCCCAACAAGGCGCTTCCGGCTCCGTCAGACATGATGACCTGCGCCACCTGCGGGAACAAATCTTTTTCCGCGTTCAAGTTCTGCACCACCTGCGGCGCGGGGATGATCACCCCCAACGCGCTCTGCGCCACCTGCGGGGTGGAAGTGCCGGTGGGCGCCAAGTTCTGCGGCCATTGCGGGCTTAAAATGGGCGTGGATGTGTGCCCTTACTGCAAGCACCAGCTCCCGCCGGGCGCGCAGAACTGCCCGAACTGCAATTCCAAAATGGGTTATAAACAATGAGTGATTCTTATGTCTGTCCCTGCTGCGGCGGAGCTTCGGACTTCAGCAGCAACAAGTGCCCGTATTGCGGGAGCCTGCTGCTGCCCCAGGGGACGGGGTATGGCGGCTCTACCGGGAGCCTCGCGCAGCAGATAGCCGACATGGAAGCCAAAGCCGTTAAGACCCCCAACGACGGGAAACTGCAGTACGCCCTCGGCGAGGCCTATCACCGCGCCGGGGAGTACGTCAAGGCCGAGCAGGCCCTTGAAAAAGCCGCGGCCCTGTCGCCTAAAGAATCAAAAATACCGTACCTGCTCGCCTGGAACACCGGCATCAGGACCGGCTGGGAATGCGCCAAAGTGGGCAAGTACGCGGACCGGGCCATAGCGCTGGATCCGCAGTTCCTGCCTGCCCAGGCGATGAAGCTGCTGAGCACGGCCGCGCAGATGTACATCTTCGGAGGGCGGAGCGACTATGACGCCGTGATAGAAACGCTCAACAAAGCGCGCGAGCTGGACCCGGAGAACACCTACATCTACATGTACGCCTCGACCGTTTACGAAGAGGCCTTCCAGCGAAAAGACGCCATAGCGGTGCTGAAAAGAGCCGTGGAAATGGCGCTTAAAGATCTTGCCCCTGCAAAAGAGGACTCCCGTGTTTTTGCCCGGCTGGGCTACCTTTATTTCCGGGACGGTCAGATCGAAGAGGCGAAAAAATACCTGGACAAGGCCCTCAACCTGGACCCCGACAACAACACCGTAAGGCAGATGAAAAAATCGATGTAGCCCGGCGTGCGGAGCTACGCGACCGGAGGGGGAGGGGGTGCGCCGCCGAACGAGGCCGGGGCGCTGCCGTCATATCCGAATTGCTTCAGGAAGTCTTTGTATATCGAGTAATTCCTCAGATGGCCGTCGGAGGCCTCGTTCACGTCCGATTCTTTCACCGGTACGATCTTGATCCCTTCAGGCTCTTTCTTTGTGGCATCTTTCAACTGCTTAATGAAAGCGGTGAAGACACGCATTTCGGCGCGAAGCGGTTTTTCAACCCCGTCAAATTTCGAGATCTTCTCGTTGACCTTGGCAGTCAGCGCGGCGACCTGCGCCTGGAGGGCCGCCAATTCCGCGTTTATAGCCACCAGCCTGTCTTCCAGCTCCTTGGTTCCGAACTTAAGCAGGCCCTGCGATTTTTCTTCCAGTTTTGACGAGACGGCGTCGCGCTCTTCCTCAAGCGGGGGGATCTTTTTCTCTATTTCGGCAATTTCAGCCCCGACCTTGCCGCCCTTGGCGGCACATTTAAACTGGTGAAGCTGGTCCAGGCTGAACGCCCAGCCGGCGTCTTTAACCAGGAAAGCTATCATATTCTGGGCGAGCTTCTGCAGGCTCTGCTCATGCTCTTTTACCTGGTCCGCCAGCTTTTTTGCTTCGGCTTCAATGAATGCCTGCTCCGCTTTTCTATCCTGCTCTTTTCTTTCCCGGAGCTTTTTTTCCGCCACTCCCGGATCGTTCTGGATCTGCGTGATCTCGACATGAACCGCTTGTATGGCTTGCTTTATCTGGACAATGATCTGTTCCAGCTCGCGGATGCCGGCGGTGTATTCTTCGGATATGTCCTTCTTGCCGGCGATCTCCCGTTTGGCCAGGTCAAGAGTCTGCTCGGTTTCCTTCTGGTTTTCCTGGAGCGCGGCTATTTTCGCCTGGCACTCCTTCTCTCTTTCCAGGAGATTCCTGGCCCGCTCCGCCTCTCTCTGTTCCAGCTCCGCCTGGGCAGCTTTCATGCGCTCCAGGATCTCTTTCGGAGTGTGTTTGGGCTTATCGTCGGGCGGGTTAGTCCCGATTTGGGGCTTTTCAGGCCGATTGAGTGCGTGTTCTTCAGGCATAAATATGTGTTAACCCCGGGAATCCGTTTAAATGCGGACTATTTCAACAGTAATTTTCAGGCTAAATTTCCGTTATCTAATAATAACATTGAATTTTATGGATGTCAATAACCCGAAGAACGCCGCTCATTACTCCGAAACTGATGTTAAAACCTCGGTCAGCGTGGTCAAGCCGGCGCGGGCCTTGATGATGCCGTCCATCAGCATGGTTCTCATCCCGGACTTGACGGCGGCCTTGTGCAGGTCGGCTACGCTGGCTTTGGTGTCGATGAGGGTCTTGAGCTCATTGTTGAGCTGGAGAAACTCGAAAATGCCGAGCCGCCCCCTGTAGCCGGTGCCGTTGCAGGCCGGACACCCTACCGCCGCGACGAATTTCCCTTCGGGAGCCGTGAGGATGGGTTTCGCGGCGAGACCGCTGCGCGTCACTATCCTGTTGACTATCTGCGGCGCCGGGGTGTCGGGCTGCGCGCATTCCGGGCATACGCGCCTGATCAGGCGCTGGGCAATGACCCCGATGGTGGAGCTGGAGATCAGGAAAGGCTCTACTCCTATATCTACCAGGCGCGAGATGACGCCGACGGAGCTGATGGTGTGGATCGTAGTGAAGATGAGGTGGCCCGTCAGGGCCGCCCGGATCGCGATCTCGGCGGTTTCCTTGTCCCTGATCTCTCCCACCATGATGATGTTCGGGTCCTGCCTGAGGATGGACCTCAGGCCGTCGGCGAAGGTGAACCCCGCCTGGGGGCTGATCTTCGATTGGCTTACCCCGGGCAGCATGTACTCTACCGGGTCTTCCAGCGTCATGATGCTGATCTCGGGCCTGGTCAGGGTTTTTAAGATGCTGCAGAGCGTCGTGCTCTTTCCGCCGCCCGTGACCCCGCACACAAAAAAGATGCCGCTGGGGGACTTGATCGCGGACTGGACCTGGGCCAGGACATCCGGGGCGAAACCCAGGTGCTCCAGCATCAGGGTCTGGTGGCCCATGTCCAGGACCCGCAGCACAAGTTTGTCGCCGTGTATGGAGGGAAAGGCGGAGACGCGGAAGCGCACCGGGCGATCCCCCACCATGGCTTCGAAGCCGCCGTCCTCGGGGCTGTAGGCCGAGGCGGCCTGGGGCGGGAAACCGGCCATCACGCGCAGCTGCGCGGCGACGGAAAAATCTTTGCTGGAAAAGGCCAGCTTGTCTTCGAGGCTGCCGTCGATACGGAACCGCAGGCGGAACGTGTCCCCCTGCGGGTCGAAATGGATATCGCTGGCCGCTTCGCGCAGCGCGAACTCCAGGATCGCCCTGAGAAAACCGTTCGTCAGGGTGTTATCGTCCGTTTTGCCCTTGGCGGCCAGCAGGCTCGCATATCTTTGCTCAAGAGTATCGGGAGGGTACTCGGCGGCTTCTTCCGGCGGGGGCGGCGGGGTAGCTTTGAATAATGCCATTTGAACCTCTTAACTGCTTAAAATAATGCAACCTGAACCGCGGAAAATATAAGGGCCGTTCCTAGGTCAGAAGGCGGTCCACATAGGAAAGCAGCGTGTCTATATTTGCCGGTTTCGGCAAAATGGAGATCCTGCCCGAAAGCAGGTCCACGTTCACGTTCTCCGGCGTCCCGGTGACAAAAAGGACAGGGACTTTCCTGTCAAGCAGCTGCCAGATCCTGATCATAACGGCTTTCCCGCCGCCCCCGGGCATCTCCCAGTCAAGCAGGAGGAGGTCGGGGTTGAACGCCTCGCACTCCGCTATGGCGGTTTCCACGTCGCCGGCTGTTTGCACGGTATAGCCCGCGTCTTTAAGGACGAACTCGTAAAAATCCCGCGTCCCGGGGTCGTCGTCAACCGTAAGTATTTTCGTCGCCATAGCTTTTTGCCGAATTCCCCCGCCCCGGAAGCTTCCGGACGCCCTGAAATTTTTAAAATCGCGCCATTACAACATATTACCAAAAAGCGGGGGGGCGATTGCTTAATTCCGGGATCAGAAGCCGCTGTATTTCCTGAGGCTTACAAGGCGGCTGTGGTAGTAGGGGTTAGAGACGGAGTCTATGTGCACGCCGCTGGTGAACGAGGCGTGCACGAAAAAGCCTTTGCCAACATATATCCCGACATGGTCGACCCTGGCCGTGCCGGGATTTTTCATGGCGAAAAATATCATATCCCCCGGCAGCACGCCGGAGGGGGAAAGATAATGGGTCTGTGAAAACTGCTCCTTAGCCACGCGCGGCAGGCTGAGGCCGGCCTTGCCGTATACCAGCTTCACGAAAGCGGAGCAGTCCATGCCGGTGACCGGGTGCATCCCGCCCCACAGGTAGGGCGTGTTCAGGTAGGTCATCGTCTCACGCACCACCTCGCCCCTGGCTTCGGCTATGGTCTTGGCCTGCGCTGAAAAAGGCAGCAGCGCCAGCAGGCAGGCGAAAGATGAAATTGTCAGCGCGTGGTTTTTTGCCGGCATATCTTTTGGTATTATATAATATAGTTCCAAAATGAAAACGGCTATTTTAACTGTTTGCCTCGTCCTGCTAAGCGCGACCCTGCCGCGCGCGGAATCCCTGCCTAACCTTAAAAGCCAGGCCGCGTGGGGCGAAAAAGAAAAAAAAGAATTTTTGGGCTTCCTTAAATCCAACCAGCCCATGCCGGCAGGCCAGGTAAAATATACCTCGCCGGAAAACGGCAAAGAGGCCCCAAAAAAAGCGCGCTACGCCTCGCTCACCCTGGTTACGGACACCATGATACTGGATACCGGCGGCGGCAGGACCACGACGGAAACCACCACTCTGGGCCCCAAGCTGCTGGTCGGCGGGCACATCTTCTCCTGGGTGCGCTATTACACCGGGGTGAAATATAACCGCATAAGCCAGGACAAGCTGGACGACACAAGGGCGCACCTGTCCCACATAGAGGTTCCGCTGGGCCTGGAGCTCGCCCTTATCCCGCTGGGTACGCCGCATACCAGGTACTTCCTGCTGCGCGGCGGCGTCTCGGAGCATTTTTTTTCGGGCCCGGCTAAAAAATCCGATTTCAAGTCGCCGCTGCTGGGCTGGCGCCCGTCCTGGAACCTGGGCCTGGGCTACGAGTGGCAGTTCAATAATTCGAACTGGCGCTTCCACTCCCTGGCCGATGGCTAAAGGTCTTTCTCGGGCGGCGGCAAAACCCAGTTCTACGGCATAGGCCTCACGACCGGTTTCGTCTACACTTTTTAATTGAGTTCCCCAAAAATAAAACACCCGGGTCTCCCCGGGTGTTTTTATTCTCAGTCTTTTCCCTGCTCCAGATTCCTGATTCTCGATTCCCGATTTCTTAATGTACCCCGTGCATCCACTTGCGCAGTTTGGGGGTTATCAGCAGCAGCAGCAGGGCCGCGCCGAGCCCGGTGGCGGTGGGTATCATGTAGAAGTTCACGTGGTTGATGGTGTCGTAATTCCCGGCGAGCCGCCCGCCCAGCAAGCCGGCCGCCACGCTGGACAGGAAGTAAACGCCCATCATCAGCGAGCCGAACTGCAGCGGGGCCAGCTTGGTCACCAGCGACAGGCCCACGGGGGAGAGGCAAAGCTCGCCGAGGGTATGGAACAGGTAGGCGCCGACCAGCCAGAGCATGCTTACCGGGCCGCTCTGCTGGTAGGCCGCGGCGGCCGCTATCATCACTACGAAGCCGACAGCCAGCAGGGCCAGCGCGATCGCGAACTTCACCGGGCTGGAAGGCTCCCTCTTGGTTTCGGCGAGGTTTACCCACATGCCGGAGAAGAAAGGCGCGAGCAGCACTATGAAGAAAGGGTTCAGCGACTGGAACCAGCCGGCGGGGACCAGGAAGCTCCAGCCGAACAGCGACAGGTTCCTGTTGGTTTCCCGTTCCGCGAACAGCGTCAGCGAACTGCCGGCCTGCTCGAAAGCGGTCCAGAAGAAAATAGCGAAGAACACCATGATGAAGATCACGGCTATGCGCTGTTTCTCTATGTGGGTCAGCCCCGACTTAACGGGCTTGGCGGCGTAAGCGTAGAACATCCCTATCAGTACGCTTAACGCGGCCGACCAGGAGAGCCAGCGGGGCACCCTGCTGAATATCTCGTAACCGTTGAACTCCATCGCCGTAAGTACCAGGAAGGAGACCATCAGCGTCACCAGGGTTACGGGAACCCAGTAATTGGTCTGCGGGGCCGCCGGCTTCATCATCTTGTCGCCCAGCAGCGCCTTCTGTCCCCAGAGGTACATCACCAGGCCCAGCACCATGCCGACGCCGGCGGCGCCGAAGCCCCAGTGCCAGCCTACCATCTCGCCAAGCGTGCTGCAGATCAGCGGGGAGAACATGGCGCCCAGGTTGATGCCCATGTAGAAAATGGTGAAGCCGCCGTCGCGGCGCGGGTCGTTCTCTTCATAGAGCGAGCCCACTACGGTGGAGATGTTGGGCTTGAAGAAGCCGTTGCCCATTATCAGCAGTATCATGGCCCCGAAGAAGAAGGGCATAGGGGGAAAAGCCATGGCGAAATGCCCGACGGCCATCAGCACGGCGCCTACCACTATGGCTTTGCGCTGGCCGATATACCGGTCGGCTATGTAGCCGCCCAGCAGCGGGGTCAGGTAGACCAGGCCGGTATACCAGCCGAAGACATGGCTGGCCTTCTCGGTAGAGAAAGACAGCTGCTTGACCATGTAAAGCATGAGGAGCGCCCTCATGCCGTAATAAGAGAAGCGCTCCCACATTTCCACGAAGAATAAAAGAAATAAGCCCTTGGGCTGGTTATGGTGTATGCTCATGACGGCTCCTTCTTTCCGCAGGTTGTTTCAATTATATATTAATTGCCGGTTAATTTTCCCTGGAGCCGCGCGGGCTTTCATTCACCCGCGGCTCCCGGTCCCGGCGCAGACGCCGTAGGTCTCGTCGCTTAAGTTTAGTGGAATTTAGCGCAGATAATGAAGAAGGAGTGCTTGTTGCCGACCTTGTTTATATGGGTCTCAAGTATGGAATAACCCTCCGACTGGTAGCGCGCGGTTTTGCGCTTAAGAATTTCAGCGGCTTCCTCGGCGGTGGCGGCGTCGTCGTCCCAGCGGTAGATATTCGCTCTTTTACCCGAGAACCCCACGGAGGAGTAGTAGAACCCGTTCAGCTCTTCGGCTTTCACGCTGAGCACTTCGCGGCCGGCGGCGCGGATGACGGCGGCGGCTGTTTCTGCGGCGGCCAGGGCTTCGGATTTATCTTTGTAGAAAATTATCCGGTTCGAATATTCAAACGCCCCCTGCGCGGCCAGGCCGTTAGCCAGGAGCAACGGGGGGGTTTCTCCGTGGAAATAGGGGGGCAGCGGGCCGAACAGGTCGCCCAGCGGCAGCCCGCCGGTGTAGGCCTGCTTTGTTGCGGGATTTTTACGCATAAAGTAGGCGTAAGTTCCTTCGCCGTAGCAATCGCTCTTCATCAGCAGAACGCGTTCATTCCCGCGGTTCATTCTGTGGAAGGCGACGGTAAACAGTCCGTCATAGCGGAACTGGAATGTGTAACCGCCGCCTTTCGGATCAAAGGTCACGAGTCTTTCTAAAAGGGTTTCGAAGTAAGGGAACTGGACATGGGTTTCAATTTTGTCCTCTTGGAAGAACGGACCAAGCTCGGAAGGAATTTTCTTTTTAGTAAAGGTAACTTCCATAGGCTTTACTTCCAGATATCCCTGGGAGTTGCGCCTGAAGAGGCGGCCTTCCCAGGTTCCCGCTACTTCCGGCTCCGTCATGGAGTAAGACAGGTTATCGAAACAATCTTTTATCGTAGCGTATGCCGTTTCAACATCGTTTACCGCGGCTTTCTGCACCGGTTCCGGAATAGCGGAGTTTTCGAAGGCCTTGACGCCAGCGGCATCGAGGTTCTGCAGCTCGAAGGCTCCCGCGCCTCCGGCCAGGACTGTAAGGAACACCGCCGTTAATATCGCTTTCATTTTTTCCTCCGTACGCTGCCAGATTATAGGTATAGTTTACCGCAAGGGGGCGGCCGCGGCCTGAGGCGGAGGGGAAGGTAAATGATTTTATCGGGCCTAAAGCGGGGGCTTTACGGCTGGTGGTGTTTTGGTAACAGGAGCTGTTACCAGCGTCAGAACTTGCGTATCTTTTTTATGCGGGTCTCTATCAGGAAGAACCCCGAGCCGGCGCTGCCGGAGTGGGTGGCGTAGGCATTGGCGGCGTCCATGGCCTGGCCCAGCTGCAGGCGGTAATTGGAGACGGCCCCGTCCTCGGCGCGGATGAGCTCCACCCGCTCGAAAAAATTCCTGCCGCCCGCCCCCGCTTTGTCCCAGTAGGACTTTACCGCGTCGAGGGCTTTGCCCATGCCTTCAAGGCGGCCCGGGTAGGTGAAAAACTTGCCCTGGTAGCGGCATTTGTAACTCCCGCCCGCGGACTTCACGGCCATTCCGGATTTCTTCAGGCTTTCAAGGGCCGCTTTTACCGCTTTGGGCTCCAGGCCGAGCTTTTTAGCCAGCTCCTCCGGTTTCCAGGCGCCTGAATCGTTGCAGAGGGCTTCCGAGCACCAGTAGGCGGCTTCGCTTGCGGCCATGGCCGAAAACTCTTCTGGGGAGAGGTGCACCGAGCTGTGGGCCTTCATCCAGTCCATGGGGCCGGCGGAGTTGGCGTTCTTATCGGTCCCGCTGAAAAGGGGGTTCAGTATGTAATCAGCCGCGCGGCCTCCTCCGAGCAGGCTTCGCAGGTAAGAAACCAGGAGTTCCCGCGACCCGGCCTCGGTGGGCATAAGGCGCAGGGCCAGGAAAATACCCTGCAGCCCCTCGGGGCGGGGGAGGGAAAGCCCGTGCTCTATCCGGTTGTAGTGGACGAAGGTGAATTTAAAGTGCCGCCGCCCGCCGTTGCGGTGGTAGAACTTATAGGCCGTGTCGAAGCCGGCCGCCGAGCGGGCCTTGATAAGCTGCTGTGAAAAATCCGTTCCTGCCATGCGTCCCCCTGTCTACCGCCCGGGTTCCCGTAAAAGATCGCTTTCCGATACCGCGCAGCGGAAGCCTATGTCGTCGTTGGCTTTGGTGTAGCTGGCCCTGTTCGTGACGGCCATCTCGTCGGCGGCCGAGGCCCACGAGCCCCCGCGTATAACGTGGTCCCTGCCGGTCTCCGGCCCCTTCGGGTTCTTTTTCGGGCTGCCTTCGTAGTAAGTCTTGCCGTAAAAATCCTGCACCCATTCCCAGACGTTGCCGTGCATATCGTAGAGCCCGAGCGCGTTGGGGCCTTTGCTCCCGGCCTTGTGCGGTATTTCCCCGGAGTTGGTCTCGCTCCAGGAAAAATCCCCGGCGTCCGCGTCGGAGTCGCCGAAGCTGTATTTGTTCGGTGAGCCCGCCGCGGCGGCGGCTTCCCATTCGGCCTCGGTCGGGAGGCGCTTGTTCTTCCAGCGGCAGTAGGCGTCGGCGTCCTCCCAGAACACGCCGAACACCGGGCAGGAGGGGCAGCTTTTGATAAGCCCTTCCAGCCGCCGGTAATACTTATCCTTGCCGGTTTCCAGGTTGAATTTGCCGCCGGGCTTGGCCCACTCCGGCTGGTTGCCGCGGGTGGCTTTCACAAAATCCTGGTACTCCGCTATCGTGACCTCGCGCGTGTCCAGGTAGAAGGCGTCCAGCCGCACGGCGTGCCTGGGCAGTTCGTCCGGTTCGCCTTTGCCTTTTTCCGCGCCTATCTTGTATTCTCCGGCCGGCACCTTCGCCATGCCGGCGGCCCTTTTGCTTAGTTTCTCCCGCGCGCTGTCCTCAAGATGCCGGCGCGCGGTGCTAAGGCAGACCCCGCAGGCCGGGTCGGCGCTTTCGCCGCGGATGTACCTGAGCAGCTCAGATTCCGCAGCGGACTGCGTCTGGCGCTGCGCGGCCAGAGGGGCGGCGGAAAATAAGACCAGTAAAATCAGGCCCGATATCGTTATTTTCATGTGTAGCCTCAGGAAAATCGAAAGTAGATTTTTAGCTATATAAATTCGGGAATCCGGGAGGTTTTGCCGGATTCCTTTTTTTTTGCTTGCATAATAACACTATATATTATAATATAGTGTTATATGACAAAACTTCAACTCGCGGCATTGCGGCAAAAAATCCGTCTTCTTACCGGTCGGCGCTTCAGTTTGGAGCGCACAGCTATGGGGTTTGTG
>JAUSCK010000069.1 GCA_030651035.1 Elusimicrobiota bacterium | reverse complement strand
AGACTGCGGCGGAGGGGATTGGGGGATAAATAGAATCGGGAATCGAAAATCGGGAGTCGGGGATCGGGGATTGGGGGAAGGGGGCGTTCACCGCTGGGTGGAGCGAAGCGACACAATTCAACTGTATCTAACAGGACGCGGAGGTCGCGGAGTTCAGCGGAGATGAGAGCCGGGGGATGGGGGTGGGTATTGCATATTAATGTATGGTAAGTATTGACATATTGTAGATACTATGCTAATATATTGATATGAATGTGGATATACGGCGGCAGATAGCGGGCGAGGAATTTGACTACCAAACTCTTATGGCGTTGCTTTCGGCTTACAGCAACCCCGCAATGAAGATAGGCGCCCTTATTAAGGCCGGGGACATTATCCGCGTAAAAAAGGGGCTGTATGTATTTGGGGAGCGCTACCGCAGGCGGCCTTATTCTATGGAGTTGCTGGCTAATTTGATCTACGGGCCCTCGATGGTTTCTTCGGACTATATGCTTGCGCACTACGGCTTGATCCCGGAGGCCGTTTACGCTTTAACCTCAGCCACCTTTAAAAGGTCTAAAACCTTTAAAACTCCGCTGGGGACCTTTATTTATAAGCAGGCGCCCGTTCAATATTACCCTGTCGGCATGTGCCAGTTGGAGTTTAAGGGGGGGGCGTTCCTTGCCGCTTCGCCGGAGCGCGCCCTGGCGGATAAGATCCGTGAGGATGCCGGGAATATATTCAATAACCAAAAAGAGGCGGAGCAGTATTTGTTTGAAGACCTGCGCCTGGACGAGGAAGGTTTTCTGGGTATGGACTCTGCGAGCCTGGAAGAATGCGCCCGGTTGGCGCGTTCGCGGAAGATCAGGTTCTGCGCGGCTGTGCTTAAAAAAAGAAAGGCGGTTAAATGAACCCGGCTATAGAAACCATGCTGGCGCGCTACTCTTTTGCCTCTAACGAGGATAAGCTTAGGGCTTTGCGTGAGATACTGCAGGAGACAGCTCTTTTGGGGCTTTGGCGGGGGAAGTTTTTTGAGCTCGCCGCTTTCTACGGCGGAACCGCTCTGCGTGTGCTTTACAGCCTGGACCGTTTCAGCGAGGATATGAACTTTTCCCTTCTGAAACCGGACCCGGGTTTCCGGTTGGAGCCGTATTGCGGGTTTATAAAGGACGAACTTAAGGCGTTCGGGTTTAAGGCGGATATCGAAGTTAAGAAAAAGGTGGCGGGCGGGCAGGTAAAATCGGCTTTTCTCAAGGCGGATACCCTGGAGCAGTTGCTTGTTATTGGCATGGAAGGGGAAAGCGGGTTGCCGCTGACCAAAATTAAGATAGAAATTGACACCGCTCCGCCGCCGCTGTTTAAGATAGAATCCCGGGTGCTGCTTAATCCTATTCCTTTCAATGTTAAGGTTTTTGCTCCTTCATCCATGTTTGCCGGCAAAATGCACGCGCTGCTTTGCCGCGGCTGGAAGACCCGCGTAAAAGGCCGCGACTGGTATGACTTTGTCTGGTTTGTCGGGCGGCGCACGCCTGTTAACCTTCGGCATCTTGAGCAGCGGATGCGCCAGAGCGGGGACTGGGTTAAGGACGGTCCGCTTACGGAGGAGGCTTTTCGTGACATGCTGCACCGGCATATTGATTCAGTGAATATAGCGCAGGCAAAAGATGATGTTTCCAGGTTTTTGGCGGCGCCCGATGTCGTGGCCGTCTGGTCAAAAGAGTTTTTTATGGATGTGGCGGGCAGGGTTGTGGCAGAGTAGTACCGGCGGTATCAGGTTCAGGATAAGCTCTAATTTGAAATACGCGGTTCTGGGCGTTTTTGTGATGGTTGTTCTGCTGGGGATTAAATTGCTGATAGCCGAGCTGGGCTCAAGGGAGCCGGCGCCGGAGACTGCGGCGGATGGGGTTGGAGGATAAGAGCGACCGAAAATCGAAGATCGAAAGTAGAAAATCAGGGAAAGGGAAGGGGAGTTTCACCACAGAGGCACAGAGAGGGAGGAGGTCGGAGGAGAGGGGAATGTAACGTGGGTTACATTGATTTGGAGGGGGTTTTTTTGGGATACTATCTAAGATGAAGAAACATTTGGAAAAACATGGCAGGCTTTTGGTCCTGTTTTTGGACGCCGGCGCCATCTCCCTGGCCTATTTCCTGGCCTTTGTGCTGCGGTTCGATTTCCACCTGCCCCCGGGCGAGGCTTACAATTTTGTTGTTACCCTTCCGGTCGTTTTATCTATGCGGCTTGCGGCTTTTTATTACTTCGGCCTTTATAACGGCATCTGGCGCTACGCCAGCATGGCCGATCTTACCGCCATTCTTAAGGGGATACTGGCCAGCCAGATATTTATAATGGCCGCCGTGCTGTTTCTTCAGCACGCGCATTACCCGCGGTCAGTGCTTATTATCAGCCCTTTTATCGCATTTATCTTCGTGGGCGGCATAAGGTTCGGCATACGGATGACCCGCAACCTGCGCTACCGGGAGGCTGAGGGGAAACAGTCCCGCATGCTTATCTACGGCGCGGGCGACCTGGGCGAGGCCGTGCTGAGGGACCTGCAGCGCACGAAAGGGGCTACCCGCAGGGCTGTCTGCTTCCTGGACGACAACGCTTTAAAGCACGGGCGCAGTATACACGGCGTGCCGGTGCTGGGCGGCCGGGATAAGATAGCCAAGGTTATTAAGGACAAGGAAATTGACGAGGTGCTGGTGGCGGTGAACCACAGCCGCGGCAGGCTGATAACGGATCTGATGCAGGTTTACGCGGCCTCGGGCAGCGCGCGCAAGGTGGAGTTCAAGACCCTGCCCACCATGGACGAGCTTATCAGCAAGACCCGCCTGGTGCCGGACATCCGCAAGATAGACGTGAGCGACCTTATGCACCGCCGCATTGTGGATATAAACATGGGCCTGGTTAAGGCCAGCTTGAAGGGCAAGACTTTGCTGGTTACCGGGGCCGGCGGAACCATAGGCGGCGAGCTTTGCCGCCAGATAGCGGCGCTTGGGCCTAAAAAAGTGGTCCTGCTCGAGAACCATAACACCGCGCTGTTCTATATAGACAAAGAGCTGCGCGAAAAGGGCTACGGCGGGATCTTAGTTTCCGTGCCGGGGGACGTGCGGGACGAAGCGCTCCTGAAGAATATTTTTGAGCAGCACAAGCCGGCCTGGGTGCTGCACGCGGCCGCCCACAAGCACGTGGCGCTTATGGAGGACAGCCCGCAGGAAGCCGTAAAGAACAACACCCTGGGCACCTACATACTGGCGAAGACCGCCGCAGCCTACAACGCCGAGCGCTTCCTGTTCATCTCCACTGACAAGGCGGTGCGGCCCACCAGCGTGATGGGCGCTTCGAAGCGGCTGGGGGAGATGGTGATACGCTCGCTTTCAGGTAAAAGCGCCACCAAGTTCATGTCGGTGCGGTTCGGCAATGTGCTGGGGAGCTCCGGCAGCGTGGTGAAGATCTTTCAGGAGCAGATACTGGCCGGCGGGCCGGTGACGGTTACGCACCGCGACGTGATACGCTATTTCATGACCACCGAGGAGGCCGTCTCCCTGGTGCTTAACGCAGCCGCCATGGGCGAGGGCGGGGAGATCTTCGTGCTTAATATGGGCGAGCCGGTCAAGATACTGGACCTGGCCCGCAACATGATAGTGCTTAACGGCCTTATCCCGGAGAAGGATATAGAGATAAAGTTCACGGGCCTGAAGGCGGGCGAGAAGATGTACGAGGAGCTGTTCCGCGCCGACGATATCCGCAAGGACACCGGCCACAGCGATATTTTCGCGGCCGTGCCCGGCGAGGCCGACGAGGCCCTGGCGGAGGCGCAGCTGCAGGAGCTGAAGCATCTTTCCAACGAAGCGGATATTACTACGATGCTTGCCAAGATCAAGGAGTTAATACCGACTTATACGGGGTGGCCCAGAAAATCGAAGATCGAAGATCGAAAATCGAAAATCGGGGAAACCGAGTCGGGGGAAGGGGAAGTTCACCACGGAGACGCGGAGGGGGAGGAGGTCGGAGGAGAGGGGAGCGTATAAGAGCAGGGGATGGGACGGGCTGGATTTTGATGTGAAAAGTTGGTAAAATTTTCGGGTTATAATCGGTCGGGGCCGGTAAGGAGAAAATGAAAATGAAATATTTGATGATGGCTTGCCTGATGGCCGCGGGCGCGGGGACCGCGTTCGCTGAGGAGCCTGTGGAGGCGTTTACCGCCAAGCTGTTCACCGCGAAAGGCACGGTTGAGACCCTTAAGGCCGGCACCACCACCTGGCTTACTATCAAGGCCCCTTACCTGCTTGAGATCAACGACCAGGTCAGGACCGGCCTCAAGAGCAAGGCTGAGCTCTATATAAAGTACGGCTCAAAGATAAGGCTGGCCGCTGAAACCACCTTTGTGGTCAACAGGGTGGCCCCGGAGGAGAACTCCGTGGAAGTCATACGCGGCAAGATGCAGGCCTGGATACGCAAATTCGTGGGCCGCAGTTTCTCGGTGCGCACGCCGGCCGCCGTCTGCGCCGTGCGCGGCACCGTGTTCGAGGTCGAGGTCGCCGATACCGGCGAGACGGCCTGGAGCCTGTTCTCCGGGGCTATACAGGTGATAGACAACCGCAACCGCGCGGTGGACATGGCGCCCAACCAGCGCCTGGAAGTCACCCAGGCCGAGGGAGCCGCTGTGGTCATGCCCCTGCCGCCCGAAGTGAAGGCGCCCGACGAGCCCAAGACTATCAAAGAGGAAAAGATCGAAATAAAGGCCGAGAAGGTAATTCTTGAGACCAAGGCCAAAGAGGAAGCCGCTGCCGCCGCCTTAGTGCCGGCGGAAGAAGTTAAAGAGGAAGTGAAGGAAGAGACTGCGGCGCCTATTGAAGAACCGATAATTATCGTTCCGGTAGTGGAGCCGCCCCCCAGCGTTATCCCCACGCAGGAAGTGAAAGAGAGCCAGGAAGTAAGCGGTTCGACGCCGTAATTAAGAGTTACCTATAAAAACAGGCTGCTTTGTACTGGCAGCCTGTTTTTATTGCTAGACAGCCAGGCGGTTGGGCGGGCGCAGAGTTAAAGTGCTAAAATTTAGTTGTAACTAAATTACAGTACATATTATATACATCGAATCCGCGGTCGTGGCAGGTGCAAAAGGATGAGGGCTAAAGGACGGAAGGGCATGAGCGAAACTGTGCTTGTTGTGGGCGGGGCGGGGTATATCGGGTCGCAGACCAATAAGCTGCTTAACGCCAGCGGGTATAAGACCGTGGTCTTTGACAACCTTTCCACAGGGCACCGGAAGCTGGCGCGCTGGGGGGAGTTCTTCAAGGGCGACCTGGGCAAGCCCGCCGACCTGGCGCGCTGCTTTGGGAAATACAGGATCTCGGCGGTAATGCATTTCAGCGCTTTCGCCTACGTGGGTGAGTCCGTCACCGATCCCGCCAGGTATTACCGCAACAATGTGGCGAACACGCTTAACCTGCTGGACGCGATGCGCGCGGCGGGCGCGGCCAGGTTTATTTTTTCCTCCTCCTGCGCGGTTTACGGCGCGCCGGCTTCGCTGCCGATGCGCGAAAACCTGCCCTTCAACCCGGTAAGCCCGTACGGCAGGACCAAGAAGATGGTGGAGGACATACTGACCGACTACAGCGCCGCCTACGGGCTTAAATATATCGCCCTGCGCTACTTTAACGCGGCCGGGGCCGATCCCGAAGGCGAAACGGGCGAGCTGCACTGCCCCGAGACGCATTTGATACCGCTGGCGCTGGACGCGGCGGCCGGGCGGCGCAGGGATATAAAGGTTTTTGGCGGAGACTATAAAACACCCGACGGAACCTGCGTGCGCGACTACATACACGTGGCGGACCTGGCGCAAGCCCACCTGCTGGCGCTGAAGCGCCTTGAAAAGGGCGGCGCAAGCAAGGGGTATAACCTGGGCAACGGCAAGGGGTTCAGCGTGCTTGAAGTTATTAAGACTGCGGAGAAGGTGACGGGAAAAAAGATCCCCGTGACGATGGCGCCGCGCCGCGAGGGCGACCCGGCGGCGCTGGTGGCGTCTTCGGAGCTGATACGAGGGGAACTGGGATGGGAGCCGGAATATGCGGGGCTGGAGATTATTATGAAGCATGCTTGGGAATGGCATAAAAAAACGGGAGAAATAAGAATCGAAAATCGAAAATCGAAAATCGGGG
>JAUSCK010000068.1 GCA_030651035.1 Elusimicrobiota bacterium | reverse complement strand
CAAGGAACTGCGCGAGAAGGGCTTTGCCGGGCATATAGTTTCCGTGCCCGGGGATGTGCGGGACGAAAGCCTGCTGAAGAATCTTTTTGAAACGCATAAGCCGGCCTGGGTGCTGCACGCGGCCGCGCATAAGCACGTGGCGCTTATGGAGGAGGACGGCACCTATATACTGGCGAAGACCGCCGCGGCCTACAATGTGGAGCGCTTCCTGTTCATCTCTACGGACAAGGCCGTGCGGCCCACCAGCGTGATGGGGGCTTCGAAGCGCCTGGGCGAGATGGTGCTGCGCTCGCTTTCCGGGCATAGCTCTACCAGGTTCATGTCGGTGCGGTTCGGCAATGTGCTGGGGAGCTCCGGCAGCGTGGTGATAGTTCTTAACGGGCTGGTGCCGGATAAGGACATAGAGATAAAGTTTACGGGGCTTAAGCCGGGCGAGAAGATGTATGAAGAGCTGTTTAGGGATGGGGATATTAGGAAGGATACGGGGCATAGCGATATATTTGCGGCCGTGACGGCTGAGGCCGAGTCTTCGCTTAGCGATGAGCAGCTGCAGGGGTTGAAGCATCTGTCGACAGAGGCGGATATGGGGATGATGCTTACTAAGATTAAAGAACTGATCCCCGCCTACACCGGCTGGCCCCGCCACCAGAAGGGGAAGGGGGGCGAGGCTAAGCCTCGGGGAAGTGAGGCTGAGCCTCGGAAGACGAAGGGTGAGTTGGACGGGGAAGCGGCGTAAAGGGGAGAGGCTGCTTTAACGGAGACTGCGGTGCCGTATCAGGATCTAGCTCATCAAACGGCCATAGTGCGTATTCTGCAAAAAAAGCCCTTGACATAGGTTAGCATATATGCTAACCTATGTATGAAAGATAATCTTGAGAGGTATTCTGTGACGATTCCTAAAAAAGAAGAATACGTTTTTTATCAGGGCGGGAAATTCCAAGTGGAGTTTTATTTTACTGAAACAGGAAAAATCCCTGCCAAAGAATATTTGGATAATACCTCCATGGATATAAAAGTAAAGTTGGCTGCTTTGGTAAAGTACATCGGTGAAAACGGGAAGATTTTTGATATAACAAAATTCAGATTGGTGGATTCTAAGGCGAAAATCTTTGAGTTCAAACCACTGCAACATCGCTTCTTTAACTTTTTCAATGAAGGCGGACGGATAATAATCACCAATGGTTACATGAAGAAATCGCGGAAAGTAAGCAGAAGGGGCTTAGAGACAGCCAAAGAGTTGAAAAAGAATTATATTTGCAGAGTGAAAGGGGGCAGCTATTATGAAAAAAGTTAAAACTTATATGGACAGGTTAATGGACGATAAAGAATTCCGGGAAAGGTTTGAACAGGAATATCAGAATCTCTATATTGGAGAGCAGATTGTAAAAGCGCGCCATTGCGCAGACCTGACCCAATCCGCTTTGGCTAAACGGATACATACCACTAAATCAGCCATCTCTCGTTATGAGAGCGCGGATTATAATGGATACAGTATCCCACTTCTAACCAGGATAGCTAAAGCTTGTGGAACAGACTTAAGAATTGTTTTTGTTACTTCTAAACATATAAAAAATAATTCTCATTTTGCTTCCGCATTGTAACACACTTGTAGAAGAGCTGTTAAGGAAAGTGCGGAGCATTTTCTGCCCATGAAGAATATGCCGGAGTTTCATTTATTCAGCCGGCCTGGGTGCTGCACGCGGCCGCGCATAAGCACGTGGCGCTTATGGAGGGCGGCACCTATATACTGGCGAAGATGTATGAGGAGCTGTTTAGGGATGGGGATATTAGGAAGGATACGGGGCATAGCGACATATTTGCGGCTGTGTCAGAAGAGGCCGAGTCTTCTCTTAGCGAGGAGCAGCTGCAGGGGCTGAAGCATCTTTCTACAGAGGCGGATATGGCGGGGATGCTGGGGAAGATTAAAGAGTTGATTCCGGCTTATACGGGGTGGCCGAGGAAGAAGAAGGGGGAGGGGAGCGAGGCTAAGCCTCGGGGAAATGAGGCTGAGCCGCGGAAGACGAAAGGGGAGTTGGATGGGGAGGCGGCGTAGGCGGTTATAAGAAATTACCGCGGGAAAGCGTTGTGAAAATGATAGACTGAACTTTATATGAAACAATTTGAACTTACTGCAGTTGTCTGGAAAGAGGGGAAAGCTTATGTTTCCAAGTGCACGGAACTTGGCGTGGCCTCCTACGGGAAGACCCCGGAAAAAGCGATTGTGGCTCTTGGCGAAGCCGTTGAGCTTTATCTTGTTAACGCTGAAAAACTCGGTTTTTTTGAGGATGTGAAACCTTCAATTGTATCTGCCGCGCGTTTCACCTCCCCATTGCATATTCAAATATAACATGAAATTGCCGTCGCTGTCTTCCAAGCGGATAATTCGCGCATTGTTAAGCGCTGGTTTTGAATATGCTCCGAAAGGGGAAAAGGCAGTCATAGCGCCTTTGTGAGGTGCAATGACGGTAAATTCAGGCTGGTTATAGTACCGCAAGGTCATGATATCCCCAGGGGAACTCTCCTGGCAATAATTGAACAATCTGGTTTAACTCGCGAGGAATTTGTTAAATTGCTGTAAATGTAAACCTTATACGTATGCTGGATATTATTGAAGTGAAATATGTTGAGGATTATAAGTTTGCGATCGTTTTCGAAAACGGCGAAAAAGGCGTGGTTGACCTATGTGCCTATGCCAGCCGTGGCGGTATTTTTTCACGCTTTACCGACCCCGCTTATGTGAAGCAGGCATATGTTAACAAAGATTTGGGGACACTATGCTGGCCGGACAATGTTGATATTGCGCCTGAAACGCTATATAGCCTAAGTAAGGGGAATCCGGGGATGTGATGCCGGGGTTATTGGCTTAACGCCTGCGCGCTGGGCGAGGGCGGCGAGATCTTGCTTTTGCTGTTTATAGAGATGATATTTTTCTTGATTATATATAAAATGTTCCTAATATTTAATGTATAATAGGTAAAAATATATAATTCTGCCTGTTATGATTTATTAAATGGTTATAAATAAAAACGACATATTCCGCATACTTGTGGACTGGAATTTTTGGGAAAATTCACAGAGCACAGGCTTTTTGAGGCCGTATCCCGTAGCCAGGCTTAGAGAACTTATTAATACCGGGCAGATAGCCGTGGTCACCGGCCCCAGGAGGGCCGGAAAATCGTTTGTTTTAAAACAAACTGCGTTTGCACTTATTGAAGCCGGTACCCCTAAAAAAGATATCTTGATAGTAAATCTTGAGGATCCCCGCTTTCCGGCGCTGGACGTTAAACTTCTTACCCGTATTTTTGAAACCTATGTGGAGTTTATGGCTCCCGGTAAAAAGCCATATCTTTTTCTTGACGAGATACAGGAAGTTGAAGGCTGGGAGAAATGGGTTAACTATATGCGCGAACTTGGCAAAGCGCATATCGTCATTTCCGGCTCAAACGCCAAATTGTTAAGCCGTGAGCTGGGCACCCTTTTAACCGGTCGGCACGCGGATTTAAACCTTTTCCCGATTTCATTCGGGGAGTTTCTGTCGTTTAAAGGTATTAAAATTGAAGGCGCCGCAGGTTTGGCGGTGAAGAAGACCGAACTGTTGCAATCCCTTAAAGAATATCTGGACTTCGGCGCCTACCCCGAGGTGGTTCTTTCGGAGAGTAAAAAAACGCTCCTTTTTGCCTATTACGACGACGTGGTGACTAAGGATTTAATACGCAGGTTTAAAATACGCAAAGCGGAGGCGCTTAAGTCGGTTATCCGGTTTTATATGAGTAATATCTCCACGCTTACTACCTACAGCTCAATGGAAAAGTTTATACAGGTTTCCGCGGATACCATTGAGAAATTTTCCGGTTACCTGGAGCAAAGCTATCTGCTGTTTTTTCTTAAGCGCTTTTCCTTTAAGGTTAAGGAACAGGAAAAAAGCCCCCGTAAAGTTTATTCCGTTGATACGGGCCTGGCAAACGCCATCGGGTTCAGGAATTCTGAAAACTCCGGGCGTGCCGCGGAGAACGCCGTATTTCTGGCCTTGAAAAGGCGGCAGGCCCTTGATCCGGGGCTTGAGCTGTACTATTGGAAAGATGAATACCATAAAGAAGTAGATTTTGTGCTTAAAGATAATTTAAAGGTTACGCAGCTTATACAGGTATGCTGGAATCTGGACGACCCTAAAACGCGGGAGCGTGAAATTAAAAACCTGCTTAAAGCGGCGGCAGTATTTAAGGAAGCCGGGCTGCTTGTTATCAGCGAGGAGCTGGAAGGGAAAGAAAAATTCGGGGATAAAACAATAAAATACGCGCCGTTATGGAAATGGCTGTCAGGCTGGGAGGCCTAAGCGTACTGATACACCCTGGTGCTTAACGCAGCTTTGCCGGGCATATAGTTTCCGTGCCCGGGGATGTGCGGGACGAAAGCCTGCTGAAGAATATTTTTGAAACGCATAAGCCGGCCTGGGTGCTGCACGCGGCCGCGCATAAGCATGTGGCGCTGATGGAGGACGGCCCTATATTCTGGCGAAGACCGCCGCGGCCTACAATGTGGAGTTGTGCGGCCCACCAGCGTGATGGGGGCTTCGAAGCGCCTGGGCGAGATGGTGTTAACGCCTGCGCGCTGGGCGAGGGCGGCGAGCATAAGGTGTCTGTAAAGATAAAAGATTTTACGGTTTTGGAAGGCAGCCTGCCGCCTAGAGTTATGGGAGAGTTAGGGGCAGAGCAACGTCCCATAGCTGTCCTATACCTTCAGTGTCCCAGGCGGCGGATGGCCCCTTGCGGGGCTTTTTAATAGTGGGGTTATATGTTTGACCTAATTATATTATAAGTGTAGAATGTGTTGTGGGGAAGCACATTATGCTTAAAAAAAACAACTTAAAAACATTGGGCGTCCAGGCTGCCCGGCTCATCACTACTTTACAGGAACGGCGCCATTTAATCTTCACCCTTCGCGAGGTTGCAGAGATTACAAAATTGAAGGCCGCTTCCGCGCGCAGTTTTGTCCGCGGCCTTGTTGCACGGGGTGTTGCAGCGCGCCTGCGGCCCGGATTATTTACCCTGGTTCCTTTCGAACTTGGCCGGGAGAAAGAATACTTAGGCAATCCTTATATTGTAGCGCGGGAACTGATGGGCGGCAGGAATTATTACATCTCCCATGCTTCCGCCCTGGAAATTCACCGCATGACCACGCAGCCCCAACTGGTGGTTTATGTCACCTCTCCGAAGGCTATGCGGGGGCGTAGGATCTTCAGCACGGAATTTCGTTTTATCCGCTGTTCGCCGGCCCGGTTCTTTGGATTTTCGGAGCAGTGGGCGGATAAAGAAGAAAAAATATGGGTTAGCGATCTTGAGCGTACCGTGCTTGATGGCTTAAAGGCTCCAAAGCATTCTGGCGGCATTACTGAAGTTGCCAAAGGGTTATGGATACGCCGGGCCGATATCGACGTGGGTAAACTGGTGGGATACGCCCTGCGCTTGAATATCAGCGCTGTAATAGGGCGTTTGGGATATCTTATGGAGGTTCTGGAAATCGGCGCCAAGCGTGACCTGGAGCTTTTGCGCCGGCAGCTGGGGCGCGCCTATGTGCCGCTGGATCCCCTGTTGCCGCCGGAGGGAAAATTCCTTGCCAAGTGGCGGCTCCGGCTGAATATTACCGCCAAAGAGATCCATTCCCTTTTGCAGACTTAAATCGCTATTGAGAAGGCGGTAGCGCTGATGGACCGGGCGCGAAATGAGCCGAGGGATCTTTACGACATGTGGTATTTAGTGGGGGAATCCCGCGTGGATCTTGATCACCTTAAATCTGCCATTGAGGAAAAACTGGAATTCCGCGGTAGGAAAATAGACGATGTACGCGGCGAACTCGCGGCCAAGGAAGCGCGTTTTGAAAAACTTTGGGCGGCGCGCCTGTCAGCGCAGATGGCCAGCCTGCCCGAATTCGGCGAGGCCTTCCGGATCGTTCGCCGGGCTTTCCGGCAAGCCGGGCTTTCCTGATGCCCTGCGTACTGCAAAAGGGATACACCACATAAAACCGGGGCTTACCGGCTGGGCCCAGGTTAACGGTCGGGACGGCCTATCTATTCCCGTTAAGGTAGAGTATGATGAGTTTTACCTGAAGCAGCATTCTTTTGCTTTAGATCTCAAGATTTTATTCATGACTATGCAACAGGCCCTAACCGGAAAAGGTGTAAGGCACTGAGCGGCGCTTAAGCTGGTTGCTGAGGCCGGCGTGAAGTTGAAAAAACAGCCGGTACGGCTAACGCTCCCCGACTGCCCGGCGCCCAAGCGGTGGCCGATTTGGATCAGAATGGTGGCCGATTTGATTCAGAATGCAGGCCGAATTGGTTCAGAATATGCACCCTCTTGAAAAACACGCGGTCTTCTGCTATACTATCACTATAGCGATACGATTATCACTATAGCGATATGACTAAAAAAAACTATTCATCGCGATCTTTAATAGGGAAGCGCGTCCGCGCGTTACGCCTGGAACGGCATTGGACACAGGCGCGCCTGGCCGCGCTGCTTGGAATCTCCCAAAATTACCTATCGGAGCTGGAGCGAGGCTTGGGCTCTTTTTCAGCCGAAGAGCTGCTGTTCATCCTTAAGCATTTTAATGTGCAGGTAGACTACTTCTCCGCCCGGAAAGGACCGATTGAAAACCAGATACAGAATGCGCTTGCACGCGCGGGGGCGGGCCATCTTCTGGAGCGCGGCGACCTGCTTCCCTCGGAGAAGCTTAAGCGGGCGGCCGACGCGGTGCGGGAAGCGCTTGTGTCCGGAGACTCTCCCCGCCAGATTACCGCCGCGGCCCCCGTATTCGTCAACCATGCCGGACAGATAAACCTCAATAAACTGCGCGGCGAATTCACCGCGCTTGGCCTCCAGAACCGTCTCGGGTGGACGCTTGACAACACGCTTGAAGCGATTAAACTCGAGTCCGCTAAAACGTTCCCCCGGGAGTGGCGCGTAAGATATAACCGGGCCTCGATAATTATCAATTACTTTTTAAGCCCCTGGCGCGTGTCGTTAAAGCCGGCCGCCGCCCACTGGCCGGTTCCGTGCGATATTCTCGATAAAGACATCTCCAGCGAAGCCACGCTTCAGCAAGTCAGCCTGGAGGCGTCGGAAATTTCCAAACGCTGGGGGATAGCGACCCGGATTAAAGTGGACGACTTTGCCCAAGCGTTAAAGGCGGCCCGCGATGAACATTAAAGGATTCTTTCAGGATATAGACTGCCGTTGGGCACAACCGGCGCCCGGCAAGATCCGCCTTGGAATTATCGGCTCCGCGGCCCTTCTCCTTCAGACCGACTATGACCGCGGCACAAAGGACAGTGATATTCTTGAAGCGCTTGATCTCACTCCCGGGATCAAACGCGGGCTGCAAGAGCTGGCCGGGCAGGGAAGCGACATACATAAGCGGATCGGCTCTACCTGGACTTTGTGCCGAGCGGCCTGCCATTTCTCCCGCAGGCGCCGGTATTCCATTCCCTTCACGCGCTCAATGCGACCCTGCGGCATTTCCAGGTTGAGGCGCTGGATGTGGTGGATGTGATTATAACTAAGCTTAAACGCTTCAATGCAAACGATGTGGGCGATATTCAGGCCATGGTAAAGCGGAACCTGGTAGGCCATGAGGCGTTGATAAGCCGGTTTAAATCGGCTGTCGATTCTTTCTCTATTGATGCCAGGGCGGAGGAGCTTCCGCTACAGGTGCGGAATTTACACACGGTAGAGAGGGACATGCTCGGGGTAGCGGAATCTAAAATTGAACTGCCGGATTGGCTGGACCGCTAAGGGAGAAAGGCGGCAGCCTTCTCTATCTGCGCCAGTGGAGGACGGGATGCTGTTTACGTGCGCCGAGTAAACGTAGTAGTTCTTGCCAGTGACTTGTCAGGAGGAACTTCTGACAGGAAATCTGGTCCGGGTAAAGATCAGCCGCCAGCCCGGCACTAAATCCCACATCTGGGGAGGTAACAAACCGGATGAAGCATTTAAGCTGAAAGACGGCGCCAGAGTTGAAAATACCCCGGTGCATGAGGCGATTCGCGAGGCGTTGATAAATACAATTATTCACGCTGACTTCACCGGGCGGACGTCTATCCTGGCGGTGAAGCGGCCGGATATGTTCTTCTTCCGCAACCCGGGGTTGATGCGGGTTACCGTTGAGCAGGCGGTCCTTGGCGGGGCGAGTGACTGCCGCAACAGGAATCTCCAGCGTATGTTCCGCCACATCGGCTTCGGTGACCAGGCCGGTTCCGGCATTCCCAAAATATACCGCAATTGGAAAGAGCAGCATTGGCGCTCGCCCCGCCTGGCCGAAGATGCAGGGTTGGAGTTTACGCTTTTGGAACTTCGGATGGTTAGTCTCTTTCCTGAAGATAGTTTAAAACTGCTTGATGAACTGGTTGGCGGGAGGTTCCGGACGCTGCCGGAATTGGAGCGCGTAATTTTAGTGGCAGGCGTCGCGGAGGATAGTGCTGGAGCTTCTACCCATTTAAAATCCTGGGCGGCTACGGCGACGGCGGCGGCATAACTACCGATGACGCTGATTTTGCCGCTTGGTGTCGGCGGATGCGCTATAACGGCGAGGACCGCGCTACCGGGGAATATTGCGGCCACGGCATGACCTGCCTGCTGGATAATTTACAGGCGGCTTTCCTCGATGTGAAATTGCGCTACCTGCCGTCCTGGATAGTGCGCCGCAAGGCCATCGCGGCCCGCTATAAGAAAGCGCTGGGCGACCTGCCTAATTTGCTTCTGCCGCATTATGAAAAGGCCGGTTTTGATCATATCTACCAGAACTACACCCTGCGCGCCAAAGAGGGGGATAAGTTTTCCAACTGGATGAAAGAACACGGAGTTGAGGTTCTTACTCAGTTCCGCAAACCCTACTACAAGCATGCCGGCCTGGAGCTTAAAGATGCCGGTTTCCCGGAAACAGAAGCCCTTAGCCGCGAGGTGTGCAGCCTGCCTATGTGCGTAGAGATTACCGACGATGAAGTTGAGTATGTAATACAAACAGTCCGCGCTTTTTACGGTAAATAAAATGCCCAAACTAAGTCCCCGGTCCTCGTTCATTGAAAAAGCTGAGATACGGAATATGTCGGTGGAGTGCGACAAAGTGGGCGGGATTAATCTCGCGCAGGGAGTTTGCGATACTGATGTGCCGGAGGTTGTGGCTGCCGCGGTGGATAAGGCTGTGCGTGCCGGTGCTAATTCCTATACACGTCACGACGGTGTTGCCCGCCTGCGCAACGCCCTTGCTGTAAAGCTTGAGCGCGACAACGGCCTGAAGTTTAATCCGGAAAACCAGATAGTGGTTTCCGCCGGTTCTACCGGAGCCTTTTACTGCGCGGCCATAGCGCTGCTTTCACCCGGCGATGAAGTAATACTGTTTGAGCCGTATTACGGCTACCATTTAAGCACCCTGCAGGCAGTTGAGGCGAAGGCGGTATATGCTTCATTGCGCCCGCCGGATTGGAATTTTGATCCGGCGGAATTAGAACGCCTTATTACACCGCGCACACGCGCCATTATGGTTTGCACTCCGGCAAACCCCTGCGGCAAGGTCTGGACCCGCGCCGAACTGGAATGGCTGGCAGGCTTTGCCGAAAAGCATGAGCTGGGCGGTTGAGCAGTAGTGCAGTTGTTTCGGAGGGCAATGAAATGGGGTCGTCTTTCCTTAGTAAAATCAAATATAAAAAAGAGCTTGTGGGCTTTGTGAAGAAGGACGGCAAAACTTACGCAAAATATGTGAAGGCGCGCAGGTTCAGGATAAGCTCTAATTTGAAATACGCGGTTCTAGGCGTTTTTGTGATGGTTGTTCTGGGGCTGGGGATTAAATTGCTGATAGCCGAGATGGGATCAAGGGAGCCGGCGATGGAGACTGCGGGGGAGGGGATCGGGGGATAAAAACGATCGAAAATCGAAAGTCGAAGATCGAAAATCTAGGGAAGGGGGAATTCACCGCAGAGGCGCAGAGGTCGCGGAGTTCGGAGAGAGAAAGAAGTTGGTTGGGGAAGAATAAGGGGAAATTCACCACAGAGACACAGAGAGGGAGGAGGCTGAATCGTAGGTATTGACTTTATGACTCATATATGATACACTATCTTATAGGTTAAAGGAGGCTCTTATGATACACCCGCGTATAATTTGCTCTGTAGAGCGCCCGCTCTATAATATGCTTGTTGCTTCAGCTAAAACATCCGGGATGTCCATATCTTTTAAAGCCCGTTGTTTGCTGCTGAAAGCTATAGAACTTGAGGAAGATGAAGCGCTTTTGCAAACAGCCAGGCAGCGTGATGCCACCTGGGACAGTAAAAAAGCGCTTTCTCATAAGGAATTTTGGGGCAGAGCCCCTAAAAAACGGGTTAAAAAGTGTTCACATTAAACTATCACCCGGCCGCCAGGGCCGGAATAATCTCTATTCCCGCCAATATGAAAGCGCGTATCAGCAAGGCGATAGAGACCAGACTGGCCACAGCTCCCGATAAATATGGCAAGCCATTACGCGGCTCTTTAGCCGGGCACATAGTTTCCGTGCACGGGGATGTGCGGGAGAGGCACCTATATCCTGGCGAAGACCGCCGCGGCCTACAATGTGGAGTTGTGCGGCCCACCAGCGTGATGGGGGCTTCGAAGCGCCTGGGCGAGATGGTGCTGCGCTCGCTTGCGGGCAAGAGTTCTACCAAGTTCATGTCGGTGCGGTTCGGGTTGTGCTGGGGAGCTCCGGCAGCGTGGTGAAGATCTTCCAGGAGCAGATACTCTCCGGCGGGCCGGTGACGGTTACGCACCGCGACGTGATACGCTATTTCATGACCACGGAAGAGGCTGTGTCGCTGGTGCTTAACGCCTGCGCGCTGGGCGAGGGCGGCGAGATCTTTGTGCTTAATATGGGCGAGCCGGTGAAGATACTGGACCTGGCCCGCAATATGATAGTGCGCCGGGTGAGAAGATGTATGAGGAATTGTTCAGGGATGGGGATATTAGGAAGGATACCGGGCATAGCGATATTTTTGCGGCGGTGTCTTCGGAGGCCGAGTCCTCTCTTAGCGAGGAGCAGTTGCAGGGGCTGAAGCATTTGTCGACAGAGGCGGATATTACGGTGATGCTGGGGAAGATTAAGGAACTCATTCCTGCTTATACAGGCTGGCCCAGAAAATCGAAAGTCGAAGATCGAAAATCGAAGATCGGGGAGAAAGAGGCAGAGCAGAGGAAGACGAAGGGGGAGTTGGACGGGGAGGCGGCGTAGGGGGGGCAGGCTGCTTTAATTGTCCCCGGCGGCGGGTTACAAGCCCCTTGCGGGGCTTTTTATTGGTGGGGTTATACAGTTGTTCGCGCAGGTCTTGCAATTTACACGGTTCACTGGTATACTATATTACAGCAAACGCTGAAATAGCCTATTGCAATGAAACTGATACAAATCCATGCTTTAGCAACTCAATCGGTTTTGGCTTGTCTGGCCAAAATCCCTTTCTTACACCCCAGGTTACGGCGTACACCGGTAAAAAAAGATTACTGTCCGGACATTGTAGTTGAAGTGTTCGGCAAAGACCGGAAGAAACATACATTGGTTGTGATGGTCAGAGCTAATGGCCAGCCGCGCATTATTAGGGATGTGGCCGCACTTCTTGCGATATGCAAAGATAAGTATGTCAATCCCTACGGCATCATTGTTGCTTCGTATATTTCAGAGCAGTCCTCCGCCATATGCAAAAACGCCGGCATCGGTTATATTGATCTGAAGGGAAACTGTTATATTTTTTTTGATTCGGTTTATATTGAGCGCACCGGTATACCAAATGACTCTGAAAGGCGGAATTTGAGATATATATACTCTCCAAAGGCGGAGCGGGTACTCAGAGTGCTTCTTAGAGAAGTTTCAAAATTCTGGAAGGTTAAAGAATTGGCTCAGTCGGCTGGAGTAAGTCTTGGACATACATCAAATGTTAAAACCCGTCTTGAACAGGGTGAGTTTCTGGATATCGGGGGTAACGGCATTAGAGTAAAGCGACCCAGGGAATTGTTGGTGGAATGGTCTAAGAATTACTCTGTGCGGCGTAGCGAAATACACCGTTTCTGGTCGCCTTTAAAATTAGCGGAGCTGGAAACTGAATTATTCGCCTATGCACAAAAAGAAGCTTTGCAATGCGCGCTGACAGGTTTCTCGGCGGGGACAATATATGCTCCTATGGTGATTCAGCCGCGCTTGTTTGCGTATTGTAGCGGCGACATTGGTAAACTGGCGGAGACCTTGCAGCTTAAACGGGTTGAGTCCGGCGAGAATGTCCAATTGATATCGCCATATGATGAAGGTGTTTTCATTGACTCATGCAAATTGCATGGGAAAATGCTGGTTTCGCCGGTGCAGGCATACTTGGACCTTATTGTTATGGGCGGGCGAGGCGAGGAAGCGGCTAAATCCATAATGGAGCAGGTGCTTAAATGGTGACAAATAACGACTATAACCTTGACGCAGTTGAAGCCGCTCATTCCGTTTTGCTTGAGATTACACACTTGCTGGGCGCATATCGGGATTCTATGGTATTGGTCGGCGGTTGGGTGCCGCAGTTGCTTTGCTGCGGAGCCTCGGATAAACATGTGGGCAGTATAGATATTGATCTATTGCTGGACCACCGGAACCTGCAGGCTCCTGTCTATAAAACGATAAAAAAGCTTCTTATGGAACGGGGTTATACAGAGGGGGAACAGCCGTTTATTTTTTACCGGGAAGTAACCCAAAAAAGCCGCACTATCAGAGTGGAGGTAGATTTTCTGGGAGCGCAATACAAGGGGACGGGTAAAAAACACAGGACCCAGCAGGCGCAGGATATTAAAATAAGGAAAGCGCGCGGCGCGGATCTGGCTTTTAATAAGCCCGTTGATATTATTGTCTCCGGCACTTTGCCTGACGGAGCCGAGGATAAAGTCAGCGTGAAAGTGGCGTCCATAGTTCCTTTTCTGGTTATGAAAGCGCAGGCGCTAAATGACAGGCTTAAAGAAAAAGACTCCTGGGATATTTATTATTGCCTTCTTAACTATCCCGGCGGCGTGGAGACGATTGCCGCTGAGTTCAGGAAATTTTCCGCTAATAAACTGGTTCAAGAGGGCTTGGCGATACTGCGCGATAAATTTGGGTCGGTAAAGGGATTAGGACCGACACATATAGCAGCTTTTGAAAACATTACAGATCCGCAAGAGCAGGAGCGCGTTCGCCGGGATGCTTACGAGCGTGTCGCTTTATTACTGAAGCTTATTAAGGCTTAACTATTGCCGGCAGGTGCTGGCGCTGGGGCCTAAGAAAGTGGTGCTGCTTGAAAACCACAATACCGCGCTGTTCTATATAGACAAGGAACTGCGCGAAAAGGGCTTTGCCGGGCATATAGTTTCCGTGCCTGGGGATGTGCGGGA
>JAUSCK010000064.1 GCA_030651035.1 Elusimicrobiota bacterium | reverse complement strand
CGGCGAAGTCGTGCTCCACCTCGTAGTTGTCGAAGGTCGCTTTTTGGGGAAGGATGGTTTCCAGCAGTTCCCGGAGCTTGGGGATATCCCACTGTTTATTGCCCAGGTCGTAAATAAGCTGGCCCACTGTCTCTTCAGGGTTGACCTTAAAGACTTCATAAAAGGAGCGGCTGGCGGTGACTACCCTCAGGTCCTGGTCCAGGGCGATCAAAGGTTCACGCACAGTGTTAACGAGGCTCTCTGAATATTCGCGTGCCGCGTCTTCGGAGATCTTGGTAGCCGCCAGTTCTTTGCGGGCTTTTTCCAGCCCGTTCTCGATCTCCCTGCGCTCGGTGATGTCCTCGATGGCAAGCAGGATGATCCGCTCTTTTCCCGACACCCTTTGTATCTGCCGGGCGTTCAGCAGCATGATGCGGCGGCCGATGGCGGCAAAATCGTGTTCGACCTCGTAGTTATCAAAGGTCGCCTTTTGGGGAAGGATGGTCTCCAGAAGCTCCCTGAGCTTGGGGATATCCCACTGTTTATTGCCCAGGTCGTAAATAAGCTGGCCCACGGTCTCCTTGGGTTTAACCTTAAAGACTTCATAGAAGGAGCGGCTGGCGGAGACCACCCTTAAATCCTGGTCCAGTGAGATCAGCGGCTCGCGCACGGTGTTGATGATGCTGTCGGCGTATTCGCTGGCTTCATCCGCGGTTTTTCTGATAATTTCCAGCTCTCTCCGGGTCGTTTCCAGCCCTGTTTCTATCTCTTTTCTCCTGGTGACCTCGCGGAACACCATCACGGCGCCGACCATCTGCCCGGCGCGGCTGCGGATCGGTGCGCAACTGTCGGCGATAGCGCACTCGGTGCCGGCGCGCGCGATCAGTAGGGTATGGATGCCCATTACCGGGATCGCGCCGTTTACCAGCGTTTTCGTTACCGGATTGGATGAAGGTTGGCGGGTTTTTTCGTTGATGATGTTAAAAATCTCTTCCACCGGGCGGCCGGCCGCTTCAGCCTGCGTCCAGCCGGTGAGTCGTTCGGCCAGGGGATTGAGGAGCGTCACGCGCCCTTCTGCGTCGGTGGTCAGCACCGCATCGCCGATGGATTTGAGCGTGACGGCCAGCTTTTCCTCGCTGATCTGCAGGGTGGTATTTGCCTGCTGCAGCTGCTTATTCGTGTCCTCCTGGCTCTCGAGTAAATGCTGTGTTTCAAGCTGAACTAAATTCGCAAGCCGCTGCTGTGTTTCCCGGTAGACCAGATAGACGGATATAAGCGCAAGCAGCAGCAGGAGCAGGCTGGCGATAACGATCATGAAAAACAGGCGGCGCATGTCCGTCTGGAACTCCGCGTCGTGCTCCGCATACCCGGCTTCCGCCAACCGGATGAAGCCGCTCATCTCGGCGCGGATGGAATCCATCAGCTTCTTGCCCTTGCCGCTGCCCACGACCGCCAGTACGCTGGCTATATGATTATTGCGGCGCAGCTCGATGCTATTGGCCATTTCCGCCATTTTGGCGGCTGTTAACGGAGCCATTGCGTCCAGGTGCTTATGGGCGGCGCTGCTTAAGGTAAGTTCGCGTAATCCATCCAGGTGCTCGCTGATGTTGTTGCGCACCTTCAAATACGGTTCCAGGAATGCCTTATCGCCGGTCAGCAAATAGCCGCGCTGGCCGGTCTCCGCATCTATCAACGCGGTCATCAGCTTGTTCGCGCTGTCTATTACCATGGCGGTATGCTTGCGCGCGTCAGCGTCTTTTTTTATCTGGCTGAAGGCCCAGAACGCCCCTGCCGCCACCACCGTGATCAGCAGCGCTGCGCCGGTAAGCGAGGCGGCAATTTTATAAGTATTTTTCATGGAAATTTTTTCTTCCTAAAACGATGCTCTCCTGTAAGCTCTCCGCGCCGCTGAAACATGCCGATGACCGGGCTTAAAGGGCGTTATCACGCTAATAACAGTTCATCTGCCCGCCGCGGGGTCTATCCCGAACCGGCCCCTTATCACCGGCCAGATCTTCAGCAGCGAGAGCAGCATAGCCGCCAGTATGGGCCCGATGAAGACGCCCAGTATCCCGAACATCTGTATGCCGCTGATGATGGCGACGAGCCCCACCAGCGGATGCATGCCGGCGCGGCCCTTGAGGACCAGGGGGGGGATCATGTTATCGACGATGCCCGCAAAGAGCCCCAGGACTATCATCAGCGCTATCTTTACCGACGCCCCCTGCACGTAGAGATAGAGCAGCCCGGCCAGAACGGCCGGGATGGTTCCCAGCACGGGTATCCATGCGAAGATGAAGGTAAGTCCGCCGGCCAGGAACGCGCCTGGCACGCCAAGGAGCAGGAAAGTGAGCAGGATCAGGATAGCCTGGGAAGCCGCGGCGGCGAGCCCGGCGAGCACGGCGGAGATGGTGGCTTCCCGGAACGACTTGACCAGTTGCTCCTGCATGCTCCGGTCGAACGCGCCGAGGCCGAGGAACCAGGCCACGAACTGTTCGCCGTTGAGCAGGAAGAAGAAGAAGGCGATCTGGGCCAGGATAAGCTGCAGCAGCAGTTTCGGGATGCTTTTGCCCAGCTTCAGCACGGTCTCGCTGGTGAACTGCCCGGCGGATTGGATCACGCCCTTGAGCCGCGCGTTGACCTGCGCCGGGTCCCCGACCACTGTCCGGACCAGCTGCCAGCGGCTCAGGGCCGTGGTGATCGCCTTCGGAGAGAACTCCTTGAGCTCGGACAGTTGCCCGCTGATGGCTATCCCCTGCTTTACGGCCAGGATAGAGAAGCCAGTCAGCGGCGCCATGACCAGCAGCAGCAGTAGCGCGGTGACAGCGGCGGCGGCCAGCCGGGGGCCGCATTTCCTTGCCCGGAACCATTGATTCACCGGATAGGCGAGCATGGCCAGCGTCCCGCCCAGGTACAGCGGCAGCAGGTACGGGCCCACCATCCATAAGATGGTGGCGATGCAGGCGAAAAGCGCGCCCAGGAAGGTGATCAGGTGAAACCTCTTGGTCACCGCGGTAGCCGCCGGCGTTTCTTTCATCAGGGGAGCCTGACTCCGTGAAATATGGCGTTGATCACTGAGAGCAAAAGCGCGAAGGCCAGCGCCCACCAGAAGCTGGCAACCTGGAAGCCGGGCACCATTCGCGCCGTAAGCATCACCAGCCCGCCGATGATGACGAAGGTGAACAAGCCCAAGGTCATTATATTCAGCGGCAGGGTCAGCAGCAGCAGCGCCGGCGCGAGAAAAGCGCTTACGATGCCCAGGACTACCGCGACCGCGATAGCGGTGCCGAAACCGGCGACCGTCACCCCCGGAAGCAGGCGGGCGGCCACAAAAACCGCCAGGCCACTTACCAGGATATTTAACAGGATCTTCATTATAGCCTCCTTGGGCTTGCCTTCCGGTGTTATTAAAAACCTTGCTTAGCCGGCCTCTCCGGTGATCTGCGCAACCTGCAGCACGAAGTACCGGCGCAGCAGGTCGCGGGTTGTCTGGTTCCGGCGTTCCGTGGAAAATCTCTTCGCCGGCTTAGCCTTCGGGATCTCACCGGAGCCCTTGCTGGCTCCATGGGAAGAGTGCCGCGGATCTAGCGCGTACATAAGCCGGAGGAGTTCTCCTTTAGTTGGCTTGCCGCAAGCATTTTTAGCCGGGGTCATAATTTCCAATGTCGTGTTCATATATTTGTCCGTTAAAAGTAGTACCGCAGGCCGATATTTATGTTCACGTCCGTGCCGCCGTTATCAGAAAGGTGGATGACGGGAACCAGCTCAAGGAATATCTCCAGCGGATTGCGCGGCAGCCAATAGGCGACGCCCGCCACGGCGCGCAGCCCTAAACTGTTGTCTTGGTTGTGGAACGAACCCCCGACCTGGGCGCCCAGGCCGATGTAGGCGGGGATTTTTCCCTCGACCGGCTGGGGAAATACCCTCCAGCTGTGCCATAAAAAGTCGGCGGACAGGCTTAAGTCCGAGTTGAAACCCAGGTTGGCGTCCAGCGCCCGGACGCCGTCGAGCCAAAGCTTGGCCGTGGCGCCGGTCTGGCTCCCGAGAACTACACCCGCCCCGAAATCGCCCGCATTCTGAGCCCGCAGCGGGCTTACTCCGGCAGCGAGCAGGCAAACCAAAGCTAGTAACGTTTTCATGGATTTAGCTCCTTAAAATGCGCAGGACTTCAACCCTGCATTTATACTTATATATCTACCATACCTTTCCGGGGCCTTTTGCCGATATGCGGAGTTATACCCCCGGCTATCAGTAATATTCACAAGATACCCCTTCTTTCTGTTTTTGGGTCCATGGCGAAATCCTGCAATTCCGAGGTAAGCCCGGTCGCGCGTTTTGCGGCTTTAATGATATGCGCTATCTCCGGCTTTATCGGGCTTGCGCCGGGCAGTTCGTCGTCGATCATCGTGGCGTAGCCGGTGATGACTGTCAGCGCGTTATTGAAGTTGTGCGCCATCGGCCTGGTTTTGCGGCTTACGGCGTCCAGGGCCCTGACCATAGCCAGTTCCGATTCTATTTTTTTGATATTTGATATGTCGCGGGCAAAGCCCAGCACACCTATTATCTTGCCGCCTGCATTGCGCAGGGGTGTCTTGACGGTGTTGAAATAATATTTACCCGACGGCAGCGCCATTTCGTAAGACAGGGTTAGCGTTTTCCCGGTGCTGAGCACCTCCCGGTCGTTCTCTGTCACCGCCCGCGCCACTTCAGGCGGGAAAATATCGGCATCGGTCTTGCCCAGCGCCGCCTCCGGTTTCAAAAGGAAGATAGCAGCGCAGGCCTTGTTAAGCTTTATGTAGCGGCCCGCGAGGTCTTTTATGAAAATAGCGTCTTTCGCGGTTTCAAAGATGGTCCGCAGCATCTCTTCGCTTTCTTTCAGCGCGGCCGCGGCGCGCAGCTTTTCGCTTACGTCGCGGATGACGCCTGTGATCAAGGCCGGTTTGCCGTCGGACATCACAATGCCGCTTCTCTGTTCAGCGAAAAAATAGCCGCCGTCCTTTTTGCGTATCCTGTAAGAAAGCATCGGCAGGGTCCGGCCGGCTTTCAGCGCTTTATTAAAAGCTTTTATGGTAATCCCCCGGTCCTGCGGGTGGGCGAAGTCGAACATGCTGCGGCCGTGGAAATCCTCCGGCCTATAGCCGTAATCCGCGACCTTCGGGTTTGCGTAAACGATCTTCCCGTTCATGTTCGCGGAGTAGATGATGTCCTGCGAGGCGGAAGTTATGGCCAGGTATTTCGGGTCTAAGGCGTGGAGCTGCCGGAGCAGCTCGGCCTTCTTTATCCCGGCGTTGGTCGCGGTTTTTGTTAAGGCCTTGACTCTTGACGGTTTTCTCATATCGTTCTCCATTGAAAAATATATGGCTCAGTTGTTGGGGCTGTATGCCCCTTCTTACACTATACTCTCCCGCGCCTTTTGCCGCTATTCGGGGTTATACGTTCGGCTATAGGTATAATTCCCGCCCCGCACCGATATCTGCCCTCCGGAAAGCGGGCTGTTTTAATGGCGGCGGGTTGTTGATTCGGATAAAGTTTGATAAGATATTTTCACGGTGCGGTGGCCAAGTGGTAAGGCGAGAGTCTGCAAAACTCTTATTCGTGGGTTCGATTCCCACCCGCACCTTAAAAATTTCAGTTGTTTCGCAGGGCCCTGTCGCCAGGCGGGGCTAAGACACCGGGTCTCAAGGGTTAGAAAAATGAAATCTCCCATTAGCCAGCTTGCGGAAGCGGTACAAGAGTCTCCCACCCTAGCACTGAATGAAAAAGCCGCGCTCCTGAAAGAGCGGGGCGAAGCGGTCATTCACCTGGGCACCGGCGAACCTAAATCAAAAACGCCGATAGACGCGATAATCGCGGCCGCGGGCAAGCTCACCTCCGCGGAAGTGAAATATACCCCCGTGGACGGCATACCTTCCCTCAAAAAAGCGATAGTGCGCTATACCGAGGAAAATTACGACAAGCGCGTCGGCGTGGAGAACGTGATGGTCTCCGCCGGGGCGAAGGCCGCGCTTTATTCCCTCCTGGTTTCGATCCTCGACCCGCAGGACGAGGTCATAGTCCTCGCGCCCTACTGGGTCAGCTACCCGGAAATGGTCAAACTTTGCTACGCGAAGCCGGTGATAGTTACTCCCGAGGACGGCCGCTTCGAGCCCAGCCTTAAGGAAATAAAGGAAGCTGTCGGCTCCGCCACCAAGGCGATAATCGTAAACAGCCCCAATAATCCCTCCGGCGTGGTTTACTCCGCTGAGTTGATCAAGGGCCTGGTGGAATACTGCGAGAAGGCCGGTATCTACCTTATTATGGACGATATCTACCACAAACTTATGTTTGATGGTCTGAAGCCGGTTTCCTGCTTCAAATACGCCAAGAATTTCTCCGACTCCTCCCGCCTGGTGGTCATTAACGGCGTGTCCAAACTTTACGCCATGACCGGCTTCCGCATCGGCTGGGCGGTGGCGAACAAGAAATTAATACAGGTTATGACCAATGTGCAGGCGCAGACCACGTCCTGCCCGTCGTCGCTGCTGCAGGCGGCGGCGGTGGGCGCGCTGAACGGGATACAGAGCTATGTGGACAGCCTGACGGCCACGCTGCAGAATAACCGCGACGTGATGGTACGCGAGCTGGAAGCGATAAACGGCGTGAAAGTTATAAAGCCGCAGGGAACTTTCTACTGCCTGCCGGATTTCCGCGCCTATTCCAAAGATTCAGTGGCGCTGTCTAAGAAACTGCTTGAGCGGGCCATGGTGGTGACCGTGCCCGGCAAGGAATTCGGCATGGAAGGCCACCTGCGCCTGAGCTACTGCGGCAGCATGAAGGACACCCTTGAAGGCGCGGCGCGCATACGCTGGGCGCTTGACCCGGATTCGACCAAGGAAATTTATATCGGCGACAGGAAGTGCGTGAGGGACTGGAAATGAACGATTACCTAGGCATCAAAACCCCGGCGAATAAAGAAGCGAAGGCCCTGAAAAGCGAATACGGCCTTCAGAACCACGGCCTGACCAATTTGAACGCCGAATACTGGAACCTTTCCGTGCCCAGCCTGTACGAGGAGGCCGTTTTCAGGCGGGAAGGCCGCATCGGCCATATGGGCCCCTTCGTGGTGAATACCGGGAAGTACACGGCCCGCTCCGCCAACGACAAATTCGTGGTTAAGGGCGGGGACAGCGAGGGTCATGTCTGGTGGAGCGAATATAACAAGCCCTTCAATTCCGATAAGTTCAGCGCCCTCTACAACCGCCTGCAGGGCTACCTCGAAGGCCGCGACGTTTTCGTGCAGGACCTGTACGGCGGCGCCGACAAGGAGCACAGGCTGCCGGTCCGCGTCATCACGGAGTACGCCTGGCACAGCCTGTTCGCGAAGACGATGTTCATTGAGCCGGAGACTCACGACGAGCTCCGCAAGTTCGCGCCGGACTTCACCATAGTCTGTGTGCCCGGTTTCAAGGCCGCGCCGGAAATAGACATGACGCAGTCCGGCACCTTCATCATCATCAACTTCGAAGCCCGCTTGGTGATAATCGGCAATACCCACTATGCCGGCGAGATAAAAAAGTCGGTTTTCACGGTGATGAATTACCTGCTGCCGCTCAAGGGCGTGCTGTCCATGCACTGCTCGGCTAATATCGGTAAAAAGGGCGATACGGCGCTGTTCTTCGGTCTTTCCGGCACCGGCAAGACCACCCTTTCCGCTGACCCTTCCCGCAACCTCATCGGCGATGACCAGCACGGCTGGAGCGACGAGGGTATCTTCAATATCGAGAACGGCTGTTACGCCAAGGTCATCAACCTCTCTGAAAAGGCTGAGCCGGCTATCTACGCGGCCACCCGGCGCTTCGGCACGGTGCTCGAGAACGTGGTCTTCGACCCCGTCACGCGCCAGCTGGACCTGGACGACGGCTCCCTGACCGAGAACACGCGCGCGGCCTATCCTATAAGCTTCATAGAGAACGCGGTGGAGTCCAAGCTGGGCGGGCACCCGCTCAATATAGTCATGCTCACCTGCGACGCTACGGGCGTGATGCCTCCTATCTCCAGGCTCAGCGTGGAGCAGGCGATGTACCACTTCATCTCCGGCTATACCGCCAAGATAAGCGAGACCGAGCTGGACATGCGCAAAGAGCCCGAAACGACCTTCAGCGCCTGCTTCGGCGCGCCTTTCATGGTACACCACCCCGCGGTCTATTCGGAGCTGCTCAGGAAGAAGATCCTCCGCTACGGCTCGAAATGCTGGCTCCTTAACACCGGCTGGACCGGCGGCCAGTACGGCATCGGCAAGCGCATCAGCATAAAATACACCCGCGCCCTGCTGAACACCGCCCTGGAGGGCGGGTTGGACAAGGTGGAATACTATAAAGACCCCGTTTTCGGCTTTGAGGTTCCCAAGCAATGCGCCGGCGTGCCCGACGAGGTTCTTCATCCAGCCAATTCCTGGAGCGACAAGAAACTCTATATGGCCAAATACCAGCAACTCGGCTCCCTCTTCATCGAAAACTTCAAAAAATTCCAGTCAAAATGCCCCCCCGAAGTAAGAGCCGCCGGGCCAAAGCTGAAGGGGACGCTGATTACTAAATGACTAGAACTGAAGGGGACGCTGATTACTAAATGCCTAACTGTTAATATTCCGCCTGTTTTGTCCGTACAATTCTTCTAAAAACCAATTGAAACAACCCGACAAGCCCTTGTCGGGTTCGTCTGCTATGCTATTGGTGATGGGAAAGGGGGGATTATGCCAAGACAAGCGAGAATCGATATTCCTGGGCAGCTGTATCATGTGATGTCCAGAGGGATAGAGCGCAGGAAAATATTCTTAAGCGAAGAAGACTGTGCGGATTTTTTAGAGCGTATGGGGGTATGGCTGAAAAAGAGCGGAGGCAAATGTCTCGCCTGGTGCCTTATCCCCAACCATTTCCATTTTCTGCTGTTACGGGGAGACCGGCCTCTTTCAGAAGTGATGCATCATGTAATGACCGGCTATGCGGTTAACTTCAACGGTAGGCACCACCGCGTGGGGCACCTGTTCCAAAACAGGTACAAGGCGATAATCTGCGATGCGGATGAATATCTGCTTGGGCTTGTCCCTTATATACATCTAAATCCCCTGCGCGCGAAACTGGTAGGGAGCCTGGCGGAACTAGAGAACTATAAATGGTGCGGCCATGCCTGCGCTGTAAACGGCGCTCCCGACGAGGTTCTGGACAGGGCGGAGCTTCTTGGACATTTTAGCGGCGATGAAGAAACCGCGGTTGATAAGTACAAGGCGCTGATGAAGGAAAAAGCCGCGGACAGCGCAAACGCTGCTCTTTCAGCCGGAGGCCTGCAGCGGAGTCTGGGCGGAGCCGGGAATGCGCTGCCGGCTTTAAGGGCCGGGGATAAAGCGCGCTCCGATCCCCGCATCCTCGGCGAGGGGGATTTTGTGGAAGCTATATTGCGTGCCGCCAACGAAGCTCTTGCAGCCCCGCTGAAAAGCCGGGAGGAGCTTTTAAAGACTGTCGAGCAGAGCACAGGCGTGCCGCGTAAAGAAATACTAAGGCCAAGCCACTGCTGGGCGCCAGCGCAGGCGCGGGCCTTGTATTGTTACCTATGTAAAGAGAAAGGCGGCGTGTCTGGCGCTGAATTGAGGCGAGAGCTGAAAATAGGGCAAAGTGCAGTTTCGAGATTGGCGGCGAAAGGCCGGAAACTTGCGGAAACGCAAAAGTTAGTCATTTAGTAATCAGCGTCCCCTCAGAACAAAAGTATTGACAGTCCCAAGGGAAAATAGGTTATATGTAGGTGTAATTTCAAGCGAGATCCTTAAGGAGGAAGTACAATGCCCGCAGCAAAAACAAACTCGAAGTTCATGGCCCCCGTCACCCCTAACGCTATTCTTGGCGAGATAGTCGGCGCTAAGCCGATACCCCGCACAGAGATCGTGAAGAAGATATGGGTCTATATAAAGAAGAACAAACTTCAGGACACGAAGAACAAGCGCAACATCAATGCGGATGAGAAGCTTCTCAAGCTTTTCGCCGGCAAGAAACAGGTTACGATGTTTGACCTGGCCACGATCATCAGCAAGAACGTGACGAAATAAGTAAGGCAGTCTTAACGTCAACGCCGCCCGCGTCAAAAACGGGCGGCGTTTTTTTGTGCCGGCGTCCTGCCTTTTTTAATCTTTACGGCGGTCCACCGTGTAATGGCTCTTGTTGGCGGCCTTCGCTACCTTTTTCAGCTCGGTGCCTATGTTGCTGACCTGCGCGAAGGATTGTATCGGGCGGGTATTGTTGTGGACTATGCCTATCGAAATAGAAAGCAGCGGGAATTTCTTTATATTGCCCTGCCGGTCGGTGGAGACTATGCAGCCGCGCTCCCTGTCCGCCTTGCTGTAAAAAGAGGGGGAGATCCCGTCGAAGGCGGTGACTATGCGCCTGGCCAGTTCTTCCGAGCCCTCGAAGCTGGTCACCACAATAAAGTCGTCCCCGCCGATGTGGCCTATGAAATCCTTGGCATTCTCGTTCTGGATGGTGAGCTTCACCAGCAGGCTGGCGGTGGCTTTTATCACGCGGTCCCCGGCCTCGAAGCCGTAGGTGTCGTTATAGGCCTTGAAGTTGTCCAGGTCAAGGTAAAGCACCGCGAACTTGCCGCCCTTCTGTATCTCGCGCTCCACGCGCGCCTGTATGGAGGGGTTGCCCGGCAGCTTCGAAAGCGGGTTGGTGTCCAGCACCTGCTTGTTGCGCTTGAGTATCATGCGGATGCGGGCTATCAGCTCGTCCGTGTCCACCGGCTTTATAAGGTAATCGTCTATGCCCATGCTCAGGCCCTTGAGCTTGGTGCTTTTTTCTCCCGCGCCGGTCACTATGATTATCGGTATATGCGCGAAGACCGGGTTGTTCTTGAGGCCCTGCGCCACCTCGAGGCCGCTCCTGCGGGGCATATTGTTGTCCAGCACGATTATGTCGGGGTTGGTCTCGAAAACCGCCGTCATGGCCTCCACCCCGTCGTTGGCGGTGACCACCTCGAAGCCGGCTAATTCCACCATCTCCTTCATCAGCAGCAGCAGGTCGGTCTGGTCTTCCGCCAGCAGCACGCGCGGGCGCAGCGTTTTCTGCGGTTCGGAG
>JAUSCK010000046.1 GCA_030651035.1 Elusimicrobiota bacterium | reverse complement strand
GCCCGCGACATAGCCCGCGCCGCCGGCCTGCGCTATGTTTACTGCGGCAACATCCGCGGGGTCGCCGGGCAGGATACCGTATGCCCGTCCTGCGGCCTGGCGGTGATAACCCGCGAAGGGTTTTCCGTAAAGAAAAACCTGCTGGTAAAAACCGGCGCCTGCCCCTGCGGCCATAAGATCCCCGGCGTCTGGGAATAATTTCACCGCAGAGGCGCAGAGGTCGCAGAGGAAAGAAATATAAAATGACTACGGCTGCACACAATTAAATTGTGTTGCTTTGCTCCACTCCGCGACCTCTGCGCCTCTGCGGTGAGTCGGGCTCCTGGAAAACCGCCTCCAGGCCGCCCAGCAGCGCCGCAAGGGTGACGGCCAAGCCTGAAAAACCGTAACTTCCCAGGCTGGAGGAGAGCGCGCCGCGCCAGAAGAACAAGCCGCAGAAGAGAGCGGTAAAAGAGACTATAAGCGAGAGGACGGCGCGCTCCGTAACGAAGCGGCAAAGCAGGCTGACAAGGTAATACTGGGCCAGCGCCGTGCCCGAGGAAGCCAGGGCGAAGCCGATAGAATCGTAAAGCAGGGGTTTTATCCAGTAAACTTCTTCGGGCCCGAAGGCGAAACGGGCAAAAATAAAAAAAACTTTCATGGCGGCCAGCGAGCCCAGGAGCAGCAGGACCGTGGCCAGCATGGAGGCCCCAAGATAGGCCGTCAGGGAGTAAAGAAGCACCTCAGTCTCACTTCTTTTCATAAAAACCGATTTCTTTAAGGAAGGCGGGGTTGTCCTGCCAGCCGGGGGTCACCTTGACCGTGAGGTGCAGCTCCACCGGCCGCCGGAGGAAAGCCGCCAGGGCTTTCGCGGAAGCTTCGCGCAGTATTTTGATCATAGCGCCGCCCTTCCCTATGATTATGGGCTTCTGGCTTTCCCGCGCTATGTGTATCTTCGCCAATATCTCGTCGTTCTCGCCGGGAGTCTCCCTGAAAACTTCTATCTCCACCGCCGAGGAGTAGGGGATCTCCTGGCTGTAAAGCTTGAAGATCTGCTCGCGTATTATTTCCGCGGCGTAGAACTTTTCCCAGCGGTCGGTCAGCTGGTCGACAGGGTAGTAAGGGGGGTGTTCGGGAAGGGCGGCCTTTATGGCTGCGCGCAGCTCCTTCAGCCCGCCGCCGGTAAGCGCGGAGATATGAAAGACCTGCTTTATCGGTAATAGTTTCCCGTAAAACTCTTCCGCGGCCTTGACCCTGACATCGGTAGTTTCTTTGTCAAGCTTGTTCACTGCCAGGTAGAGCGGGCAGCGGACCTGCTTGAGCGGGTCGAAGAGGGGGAACTTGTCTTCCGGCGGCAGGCCGGGCTCCGCGATAAGTATGACCAGGTCGCCTTCCTCGGCGGCCGCCCGCTTAATGGCGTTGGCCATGCTGCGCTCGAACATATTGCGCCCGCGCAGGAAGCCCGGCGTGTCGACGAAGACAGCCTGGAAGTCAGGGGTGTTGAGTATGCCGAGGATGTTGTTGCGGGTGGTCTGCGGCTTGTCCGAAATGATGGACAGGCGCGTGCCGCAGAGGGAGTTCATCAGCGTGGACTTGCCGGCGTTGGGAAGGCCCGTTATGGGAACGAAGCCCGACCTGAAACCCGCCGGCGTGTCACCGCTCATTTCAGACAGACCGGGTTGGCCCAGAGCGGCAGCTGGGTGGCTTTTTCCAGCTTGCGCACCTTGATGTCGCCGGTGAGCTCCTGGATGAAGACCTCGGAGCTGAAGACCCTGGTGCCCGCCACGAGGTGCCCGCCGAAGGCCTTGCCCTCGGAGTCGGAGAACATCACATGCGCATGCACCATGGGCTTGTCGTCGAAAAGGCTGATATTGCCGGCCAGCGAGAGTATCTCGAGTTCCCTCTCTATATTCAGCTTTTTATATTTCTTGGCCTTCTGGTCGTAGACGCAGAAGGTGGCCCGCTCCACGGCGCCTATGGCGTTTATCAGGCCGCAGCGGACCTGGTGGTGGTGGCAGAAATACTGTATGGCCTGCAGCAGGTCCTCGCCTTTGTGTATGCTGAATAAGAACGCCCTGCCGGTAAGATAAGGTTTTTCCTGAGTTTGCATGTTCTCTCCGTTGTCCCCGTTTATTTTCTGGAAATTATAAACTCCGCGTAATTCTTCACCGCTTCGAGCTGCGCCGCGCCGTCCAGGCCCGCCTCCTTCATAACGTCCGCGGCCCTGCCCGAGCCCGGGTAGCGCCCGTTCCTGAAAGGGTGCAGCGTGCGGGCCCTGCCCTCTCCGGAGCACACCCAGCGATGCATGGTGGGCAGCGTAAAATCCGTGATCCCCATCGCCTCCAGGGCGAGGCGCCCCGGATAAATATCCTCTTTTTCAGCGTCGCCCAGCAGGTCAAAAAGCTCCCGGCTGGAAACATAAAAAACGTTCAGGTTAAAGCCCAGCTTCTTTATCTCCGGCAGTACTTCATTCACAAAGATCGTGGTCACGCCGTTGCCCTGCAGGACAATGGTCCCGTGGCGCTGCCCGCGCCCGGCCTCGAGCAGCGGGTACAGGCCTTTTATGGCCGCGGCCGCCGGGGGCAGCCCAGAAGCTTTCCGGTCCGGCACCTTCTCCGCCGGGCGGGTTATAAAAGGCGCGATAACCGCCGGGCGCCTGTTGAGCGCAGCGGCCATTAGCGGCCAGATCTCCTGCGGCTCCCAGGGCGTAAGCGTGATCATGGCGCCCTTCGGGAAATTCCCTTCCAGCAGCTGAAGGGCCTGGGGGTCGGCGTGGGTGGGGCCGTCCTCTCCGGTTTTCAGGCCCGCGTGGGCGTTTATCATTATGAAGGTGTCAAAGGGCTTTCCGTCCAGGTCCCGGCGGCCCTGCTGGCCAATCGCGTGCAGGCGCGCGGCGATATGCTCAAGCGGCGCTATGAAGGCCGCGTAAGACGAGGTTACCCCGATGTGCGAGCCGAAGCCGGAAAGCCCCGACATTAACGCCCCCATCCCGTCCTCGCAGATGCCCCCGGCGGAAACAAGGCGCGCGGCGGGGTTGGAGACGGCGCTGAAGAAGCCTTCCCCAAATCCCTTGTTTACCAGGTCTACGCTGGTGGAGCTGTAAAGGTCCGCCGCGGCGGCCATCACAGCGCCGTCGGTGAGGCGGCCGACGTGGCTGAGGACGCTGCCCAGGGTTTCGCGCAGGGTCGCTTCCCGGCCCGTCCTGAGGGCGAGGCCCGCGGGGACGGCCCCGGGGTCCAGCTCATAGGCTTTTTCAGAGGAAGGGGCCTTGGCGCGCGGGACCCTGCCCGCGGCCTCCAGCCTGAACGAGGCTTCGTTTATCTGTTTCAGGGCGAAGGCGGTTAACCCGGGGGAATTCTCAACGGCTTTCCGCACCGTCAGCAGCGTTTCGTGGAAGCAGGCCTCGACGGCGTCAGGCGTGGGTTTTGAGGCGCAGTAGCGCGGCGCCTTGACGCCGAAGCGGGTTTCAAAGTCGTTCAGCGCGGCGTAGTAGCCGTCGGAGGCGAACTTGTGGCCGGCCCCGTGCGCGGAGCAGCCCTCGATGCCGTATTTCCAGCCTTTCACCGTCCGGTAGACAATGGCCGTGGGCTGCGACTTAATGCTGCGGGCGAACTGCTGCGCGCTGAGTATCTGGAAGAAGTCGTGCCCGTTGGCTACGTGGATCACGTTCCAGTCGTTCAGATAGGCCAGCTCTCCCGGGGACCATTGCACGTAGTCGCCGGGTTTTAATTTTTCCGAGCAGACATTGTTGGAATCTATGGAGGACTGGTTCCAGTCTATGTGCATGACCAGGTTGGAAAGCTGCGCGGTGGCGGCGGCGGCCATAGCCTCTGAGACGCGACCGGGGGTAAGGCCGCCCTCGCCCTCTATCATGTTGACCCTGGGGCAGTTCGCGCCGTAGATGTCGGCGGCGGCCAGGGCCAGCCCGGCCGTCGCCCCGACCCCCACTCCTGAAGCCCCGGTGGCCAGCTTGACGAAAGGGGTCAGCGGGGTGGGATGACCGTCCAGGGCTTTTGAACAAAGCTTTTTAAAAATAGGCGTGCTGCAGGACCGGCTGCGGCGGAAGCCCAGCAGGTCCTCGAGGCGCAGCTGGTGTTTCTCACCGGGCAGGCTAGCGCCCGCGGCGCGCAGCAGTTCGTTGCGCAGCGCCCAGAGGGCGTACAGGCCCATGGCTTTATGCCCGGCGGAGTAGGAGAGGATGTCGCTCTCCTTCTTTTGAGGGTCGAAAAAATCGTAGTCCATCGTAGAGAAGAGCAGGGCCTGGGCTATGCGGCCGGAGGAAACGCTGCCGCCGGGGTGGCCGGAAAGGGGGGCGAAGTTGTAAAGGACGGCGCAGAGGGCGCGGTAAACAAGGTCTATGTCTTCGAGGGCTTTGATGTCGTCGTCGTCAGCCTTGAACTGCGAGGCCGTTATGATGTCGGAAACGTCGTAATAGGAAGCGCGGCGCTGGCTGAGCGTGAACTTTGAAGGTTTAACGGAGTTGAAATCGATCGTCGCGTTCATTTTGCATCCGCATGTCAAACGCGGAATATAATATTTTAGCAAATTACCAATGAGGTTGACAGTTTGTATTATTCAAATTAATTAATATAATAGAAAGCGACAGCTAACTCTGGAGGAATATATGACCGCTACCGCCTCGAAAACAGTGACTTACAAGGAACTCGGCTTCGTCAAAACGCGCCAGATGTTTTAGGACGCCATTAAGGTCTGCTATGCCGTGCCCGCCTACAATTTCAATAACATGGAGCAGCTACAGGCCATACTCACCGCCTGCCTGCGCTCCCGCTCGCCGGTGATATTGCAGCTCTCCAAGGGCGCCCGCGATTACGCCAACGCCACGCTGCTGCGCTGGATGGCCATGGGCGCGATGGAGATGATAAAGGAGATGAAGGAAGGGCCCGTGCCCGTAGCCCTGCACCTGGACCACGGCGATTCCTTCGAGCTGTGCAAGTCCTGCATAGAGAACGGCTTTTCGTCCGTGATGATAGACGCCTCGCACCTGCCCTACGAGGAGAACATAAAGCTCACGAAGCAGGTCGTGGAATACGCGCACCAGTTCGACGTGACTGTGGAAGGCGAGCTGGGCGTGCTGGCCGGCATAGAGGACGAGGTGTCCCACGAGCATTCCAATTATACCGACCCCGCGCAGGTCGAGGATTTCGTAAAGCGCACCGGCGTGGACTCGCTGGCCATCTCCATCGGCACCAGCCACGGCGCCTTCAAGTTCAAGGTAAAGCCCGGCGAGTCGGCGCCCCCGCTGCGCTTCGACATCCTGGAGGAATGCGAGCGCCGCATTCCCGGCTTCCCGATAGTGCTGCACGGGGCTTCCTCGGTGCTTACCAGCTATATCGACATGATCAACAAGTACGGCGGCAAGATGGAGAACGCCGTGGGCGTGAGCGCCGACCAGCTGCGCAAGGCGGCCAAGTCGGCGGTGTGCAAGATCAACATAGATTCGGACGGGCGCCTCGTGATGACGGCCGTCATCCGCAAGGTGTTCGCGGAGAAGCCGGGCGAATTCGACCCGCGCAAATACCTGGGCCCCGCCCGGGAAGAGCTGATAAAGATGTACATGGACAAGAACCAGACCGTCCTCGGCTCGGCCGGCAGGGTATAGGAAAAAGGTAACTGATTAGCAATAAGAAAACCACGGAGACACGGAGAGCACAGAGAAACACAGAGAATAAACTCCGTGAAACTCCGTGGTCTCTGTGTCTATGTGTTTATCACCTGCTTTTTATGCACAATAAATTCGACGTTATAATAATAGGGGCGGGGGCGTCCGGGCTGGCGGCGGCGATAGCGGCCTCCCGGGCGGGCGCCTCGGTCCTTGTGCTTGAAAAAAACCACGTGCCCGGGCGCAAGATACTCTCCACCGGCTCCGGCAAGTGTAATTTCTCCAACCTGAAAATAACCCCGGCTTCCTATCATCCTTCAAGCCCGGCCTTCCTTAAAAAAGTTTTTTCAGCGCTGCCCCCGGCGGAGGTGCTTTCTTTTTTCGAGGGGCTCGGCCTGCTGTGGGTAAAAGGTGAAAAAGGCAGGCTTTTCCCCAGGTCCATGAAGGCGCAGGACGTGGTGAACGTTCTGCTGAACGAGCTGGATTTCCTGAAGGTCCGCATACACACACTTACCGAAGCTCGTGCCGTTTCCGCGGGCAAGGATGGCTTTTCCGTGGAAGCCGTAAAAGTGGCCCCGAAGTGGGACAAGAAAACCGCGCCTGGCGAAAAGACCGTCTACCGCGCCGGGCGGCTTATCCTCGCGGCCGGCGGCGCCTGCTATCCCCAGATAGGCGGAAGCACCGGCGGCTACGCCCTGCTGAGCGCCCTGGGCCACACGGTTTCCCCGGTTTCCCCGGCCACCGTCCCGCTGAAGGTCAAAGGAAATTATGTTAAGGAGCTGGAAGGTGTCAGGCTGGACGCCTCATTGAAGCTCAGGGCGGGTGATAAATTAATTTCGAAGACAGCAGGTGAAATACTGTTCACGTCCTACGGCGTTTCCGGGCCCGCGGTACTGGACCTGAGCCGCGCCGCGCTGGCCGGGCTTGCGGCCGGGCCGGTAGTTATAGAAGCTGATTTTTTTCCGGAGCGCAAGCCGGCTGAATTTGAAAAGTTCCTGGCCGGGCGGGCGGCCGCTTTCGCGGGCAGGCCTTTCTCTCATTTCGCCTGCGGCCTGCTGAACGAAAAGGTGATGAGGGCCTCGGCGGCCCGCGCCGGGATCACCTGGGACTCCCCGGTGCTGCCCGGCTGCGCCCCGGAACTTGCCTCTGCGCTTAAGTCGTTTACGCTGGAAGTAGCGGGCTCGCTGGGCTTTGAGGACGCGATGGTCACCGCCGGCGGCTGCGCGCTGTCCGAAGTGGACCCGGCCGGCTTCGGCTCTAAAAAAGCAAAGGGCCTTTACGTAACCGGCGAGCTGCTGGATATAGACGGGGACTCCGGCGGCTACAACCTGCACCTGGCGTGGACGTCGGGTATTCTGGCCGGCCGCTCAGCCGCCAAACAATAGCAACAGATAGCGGGAAATTTAGCCGCAAAAACGCACAAAACTCCCAATCTCCTGTAAAAAATTACCACACAAAGACACGAAGGCACAAAGAAGAGTTATAAGCGATGGTGGGTTATGGCACCAGTATAACTTTGTGGCTTTGTGCCTTTGTGTGAGAAATATTGAAATTCCTGACGATATTTATTTGAATACTGCTTTGGAAAATAAATAAAAAACAGCTGAAATGATCGCCGCGGCGGGGATGGTCATAACCCAGGCCCAGACGATCTGGCCGGCTACGCCCCATTTTACCGCGCTGAAGCGCTTCATGGCGCCCACGCCCATTATGGCGCCGGTTATTGTGTGCGTGGTGCTTACCGGGACACCCATTGAGGAGGCCATGAAAAGCGTGGCAGCGGCGCCTGATTCAGCGCAGAAGCCGTCCACCGGCTTCAATTTCGAGATCTTGTGGCCCATGGTCTTTACTATACGCCAGCCGCCCGACATTGTTCCCAGGCCCATGGCCGCGTAGCAGGCTAAAGCCACCCAGCCCGGAACTTCGAACTTGTCCCCTAAATAGCCGGCGCTGAACAGCAGGCCGGTTATTATACCCATGGTTTTCTGCGCGTCGTTGCCGCCGTGGCCCAGGCTGTAGGCGGCGGCTGAAACCAACTGCCCCTTTCTGAAGAGATGGTCCACCTTACTCGGGACGGACTTGCTGAACAGCCGGTAGACCACCACACCGAAAAGCAGCCCCAGCAGCATTCCGAGTATGGGGGAAATTACGATAAAGAGCAATACCTTGATTATACCGCCCCAGACAAGCACTCCCGTGCCGGCCTTTACCATGGCAGCGCCCGCCAGCCCGCCCATCAGCGCGTGAGAAGAGCTTGACGGCAGACCGTAATACCAGGTAAGGATATTCCAGATGCAGGCGCCCATCAGCGCGCCGAATACGACATGGTTGTCTATCACGCCAATATCCACTATGCCCTTGCCCATGGTCTTTGCCACTTCATGGTTGAAGAGAAAGAAGGCCAGCATATTAAAGAAGGCCGCCCAGATAACAGCCTGGCGGGGGGAAAGCACCCGCGTTGAAACTATAGTGGCTATGGAGTTAGCGGCATCGTGGAAGCCGTTAAGGTAGTCGAAGATCAGGGCCAGGGCCACCAGCCCGACTATAGGGAGAAGTGTACTATCCATGCTTTACAAGTATGGCCTCTATAACCTTGGCCACGTGCTCGCAGACGTCCAACGTGCCCTCGGCGACCTCGTAAATTTCTTTCCACTTTATGACCATGATGGGGTCTTTCTCGGTCTCGAAAAGGTTGCTGATGGCCTTTTCCCTTATCTGGTCGCCGATGTTCTCCAGGCGGTTGACCTCTATGCAGTGGTCCAGCACGCGGCGGGCGCGCTTGGTGTCGTGCATATGCTTGACCGCGTTGGCCAGCGCCTGCGTGGACTGGTCTATGGTGTCGGCGAACTGCACCATGTACTCCTCGTTGGCGTCGAGCTTGTACAGCCTTATGCGGTTGGACATGGAGTTTATCATGTCCAGGATATCGTCGAGCGTATTGGCCAGGGCGAAGATGTCTTCGCGGTCGATGGGGGTTATGAAGGTGCGGTTGAGCATGTCCACTATCTCGTGGGAGAGCGTGTCGCCCTCGTGCTCGAAATTCTTTATCGTCCGCACGGTATCCTCGTCGAAGCAGCCTTTTTTAACGGCGGCTTTAAAACAGCCGGCGGCTTTTACGATGTTCTCCATCTGTAAATTGAGGAAGTCGAAGAATTTTACTTCTCTCGGCAGGAAATTTATGGCCATCTGGTGAGCTCCTTGTGCCTGTATCTAAATTAATTATATCCTTTTGTGAAACAGCAAGCAAACAGCAGGAGGATTCCATGGATTTCAAGGCTTCGCTTTATAAAAGGCTGGAAAAATACGCCAGGGTGGACACCCAGAGCGACGAAAAGTCGCAGACCTTCCCGTCGACAAAAAAGCAGCTGGTGCTGGCGAAGCTGCTGGCCGCCGAGCTGAAGGCCATAGGGGCCAAAGGCGTGAAGCTGGATAAATACGGCTACGTGACGGCCGAGATCCCGGCCACCGTAAAAGGGAACAAACCCGTCATTGGTTTCCTCGCGCATATCGACACCTCCCCCGCCGCTTCAGGCAAGGGCGTAAAGCCCCAGGTGCATAAGGGCTGGAAAGGCGGCGACATAGTGATAAGCCGCCGCCACGGCGTTGTACTGAACACGAAGAACTGCCCGGAGCTGGCCGGCTTTAAGGGGGAAGACATTGTCACGGCCTCCGGAGACACCCTGCTGGGCGCCGACAATAAAGCCGGGATAGCTATTATCATGACGGCGGCGGAGCACCTTATCAGGCACAGGGAGATCCCCCACGGCGCATTAAAGATCGGCTTCACCCCCGACGAGGAAGTCGGGCAGGGAGTCAAGTATTTCGACGTTAAGGCTTTCGGGGCGAAGTACGCCTACACTTTCGACGGGGACATGGAGGGCTCCGTAGAGGATGAGAATTTCAACGCCGACTGCGTGAAGATCTCGGTGACCGGCAAGAGCGTGCACCCGGGCTCCGCCAAGAACGCCATGGCCAACGCGGCGCGCATAGCCGCGGAGATCGTCGCCGGCTGGCCCGAGAACATGCTGCCTGAGACGACGGAGAACAGGGAAGGTTTTATAATGTTCACGGATATTTCCGGCGAAACCGAAAAAGCGGAGATCTCCGGCATAGTGCGCGAGCATGACATGAAAAAGCTGAAGGCGATGGAGAGACAGCTCGGGGCTATCGTGGCGGCGGCGCGGCTGAAGTACCCGCTCGCGAAGATAGAGCTGAGTTTCCGCGAGCAGTACCGCAATATGAAGGAGATCATCGTAAAGCACCCCGAGGTTATGGGCAAACTTATGGCCGCGGTAAAACAGGCCGGGGTCACGCCGCGCCTGAAGCCTGTGCGGGGCGGCACCGACGGGGCGCGCCTGTCCTTCATGGGGCTTCCTACGCCCAACGTTTTCACCGGCGGCTACAACTACCACGGCCGCTACGAGTGGGTCTCCCTCGACGGCATGAACAGATCCGCCGAGGTGCTTATAAACCTGGCCCGGAAATGGGCGGAATAAAGTAAGGCAAAAAGATGGCGAGCAAAAGGCTGATAGACCTGTTCCTGGAGCTGGCGCGCATAGACGCCCTGCCGGGCAAAGAAGCCACGGTGGCTAACCGCGCGTTCCTGTTCATCAAGAACCTGGGGCTGCCGGTCCAGATGGACGGCTCCGCCGCCGCCGCGCTTTCCAACACCAGCAACGTGGTCTGCAGCGTGGGCGGCGGGGGGGACCTTGTGCTGGTGGCCCACATGGACACGCTGCAATACACATCCACGGCGGCGCAGTTGGTAACGGCCGATAAGATAGCCTTCGGCGGGAAGGGCCCTCTCGGCATGGACGGCCGGGCCGGCATGGCCGCTATACTCTACGCCCTTGAGCGCGCGGTAAACTGCGGGTTCCCGCTCAAGCCGTTCACCATAGCCTTCACTACCAGGGGCAAGGGCAACATGGCGGGCGTGAAGCACCTGGTCCTGCCGCAGCGGGTACGCAGCGCCTTTGTCTTCGGTTCCGAGCTGTCCCCCGGGGCTTACGCGGCGTCCTCCCCGGGTATAGCCCTTTTTTCGGCGGATATCCTCGGCAGGACCTCCGACGCCGTCAACGACCCGGAAAGCGGGATCTCCGCCATTACCATAGCCGCAAAGGCGATCGCGGCGCTGCCGCTCGGCCGGCACGACCCTGAAACCACTTCGAACATAGGCACTATAACAGGCGGCTCCGGCACGGGCTCCGTCCCCCTGGCGGCGCTGGTCAGGGGACAGGTAGGCGTTTCCGAAGCCGGCAAAGCGCTTCCTGTGCTGGACCGGATAAAGACCGAGTTTCAAAAGTCCGCCGCGGCCGCCGGCGGGGCGGTAGCCTTTAAATGGTTCTGGGAATTCCAGCCCTACCTTCACCCGCCCGGCTCGGAAGTCTGTCTCCTTGCCGAGCAGGCACTCAGGGCAGCCGGGCTGACGCCGCTCGCCCTCCCGTCTCCGGGCAGAAGTGAAGCTAACGCGCTTAACGCCCGGGGCCTGGCCGCCGTCAGCTTCGGAATAGGGGCCTGCTGCCCGAGGCCGAACGACGAGCATATACTGCTGGACCATCTCTCCAGGGCTTCTGAAATAGTCACGCAGCTGATAAAACAATAACCCGCGGAGGCCTTAATGAAAATATTTTTAATACCATTACTGTTCGCGCTGCTTCCCTGCGGACTTCCGGCGCAGGAATTCTCCACCGGCGGCATGCGGCCCATAACCCTCGGCGAAGCCTGCGCGCTTTCGCTCGCAAAGAGCGAACAGCTGGCCCAGCAGGGAGAAGGAATAAAGCAGCTCGAGGCCGCCGAACGCCTGCTCAACGCCGCTTTCCGCCCCTCGTTCGACCTGAACGCCTCGCAATACAAACAGCAGAACTCGGCCTCCGTGACCAGGGGCTACCTGTCCGGCAGCTACTCGCTTTTTTCCGGCATGCGCGACTATATTTCGCAAAAAGCGGCCGCCGCCAGGACGGGAGCCGCGCAGCTTGACCTTGCCCGCGCCGGCCAGCAGCTTTACCTCGGCGTAGCCCAGGCGTACCTTAACCTGCTTGCCGCCCAGAGGGAAGTGCTTATACGCGGCGAGCAGCTCGACGTCACCGGCAAGCGCATAGCCGAGCTGGAGGCGAGGGTGGACATCGGCCGGTCCCGCAAAAGCGAAGCCGTGGCCGTAAAGACCCAACTGGCGCAGGATAAAGCCAGCTACCTGAACGCCGCCGCCGCCGAACGACTGGCCCAGCAGGCCCTTATGTTCCTGACCGGGCTTGACGCGGACCTGGCCCCGGGCGGGATCTCACTTAGCGGCGAGGCCGCTCTCGAGTCCTACCTGAAAACCGCCCTCCAGCGCCCCGACCTGGCAGCCAGGCGTAAATCGCTCGAAGTCACCGGCTACCTTCTGGACGTGCAGGACCGCAATCTCTGGCCCACGGTTACCGTTTCCGCGAATTATTACGTCGTGCGGCACCCCTTGCCCGACCCCGTGAACCGCTGGGACGGAAACCTGGCGGTCAACATACCCCTTTATAAAGGCGGCGCGGCGCAGGCGCAGAGGCAGGCCGCCTATTCGGTCAAACGCGCGGCCGTGACGGCTTTGCAGCTGGCGGAGAGACAGGCCCTTACCGAAGTCCGGTCGGCTTACGAGGAGCTGAAATATTCGGCGCTTCAGGCCGCCAGCCTGGAGGAAGCCCTTGCCCTGGCCTCCGGGAACGCTCTTTACCAGGAAGAGGATTATAAACTCGGCCTGGTGACCAATCTCGACGTGCTAAGCGCCCTTAATACGGTGCAGCAGACGCGGCTAGCCCTTTCCCAGGCCCGCGTGCAGGAGATCTGGACCCTGCTGAAGCTTAAAACCGCCGCGGGCCAGGAGATCAGATAATGACGCTTTCGGACTTCTCGATCAAGAACCCGGTTTTCGCCTGGATGCTCATGCTGGGCCTTATAGTTTTCGGCGCTATCGGCTTCAGCAAAATGGGCATAAGCCAGATGCCCGACGTTGACTCGCCGGTGGTAAATGTAAGCGTGTCGCTGGAAGGCGCAGCTCCGGAAGTGATGGAAACGCAGGTGGCGGACATCATTGAAGGCGCATTGATGGGCATACAGGGGATAAGGGAAGTATCCTCTAAATCCAGCCGCGGCAGTTCGCGCATCACTATCGAGTTCGAGATCGGGCGCGATATAGAC
>JAUSCK010000041.1 GCA_030651035.1 Elusimicrobiota bacterium | reverse complement strand
GAAGACCGACCTTACCTGGGACCAGACCGCGGCCTCGGTTATTAAGCACAACCCCACCGACCTGGGGAAGATCTCCAAGACCATCCTTGAGTGGATCTCTGCGCACGAGAACCCCACGCGGAAGCGCAAATGAACCAGGGCCAGCTTTCCCGGGCGATCGCCAAGGAGTTTATTCTCTCCCAGGTGGACGCGGTCGCGATCATAAACTCTGTTCTAATCCAGATCGCCGCAAGCCTTAAGAAAGGTGAGCGGATTTACTTTAGGAACTTCGGCTCCTTCACCAAGAAGATACGCCCAGGGCGCCACGTCCGGCACCCCAAGACCGGGCAGCTCATCTGGATCCCGCCCCGGGCGGACGTGGACTTCAACCCGGCTAAGGGGCTTTTGCCCGCCAAACAATCCGGCGGGTCCGCCTCAGGCGGAAAAGCCAAACGCCGCTGAGATCCTCAGTTTTAAACACTTGTTTCAGTATGATTGTGGTAGTATAAGATTAAAGGAGGAGTTGTGAAAAAAGTTTTGATAACAATATTAATGTTGTTGCCTTTAATCCTTTTGCAGGGGTGTCAGGCCACAATTGTTAAGCATGTCCCTAAAATAGCAAATGTATCGGGTGGTGATCCGCTTGGCTTATTAGATGATCCCGCGAAACAATCTTTTATGAAGATTGGAGCACATACTAAAACAATTGAACTTAACTATGTAATGGAGAAGGTTGTTTCCAATCAAGAAACCATGGGGCACTTCCAAACAATATGCTATGAGATTAGAGAATTATTAATTGGTCGCTTTAAAGACTTTGATAATCCATCACCACAAATCCAGATACATTTTTCGGTTAGAGAATTCGATGGACACCCCACCGTTCTGGATTGTGAATAGAGTTAGCAGTATTGGATCGGTAAGGAGATCCTCTTCCATAACCCTGGCCTGGTTGGCGGGGGAAGGTCATTGTAACGGTTTTATGTTGCCTACAAATTTAAAGGCAAAAGCTGGAGAATATGCCACGATTTACCGAAGCCGACTCCACCATGGATAGAAAATGAAACGACTGACGCGTTTTTGGAATGCCTTTACCACCGAGGCTTCTTATTTGTGGAGTTGGATGACTACTTATAAAGATGGAGCGGGCCAGGTGTCAAAGTACCCTCCATTAAAATTAAGCCCACGCGAATTAGCCGCTGATTTTGGTGAGTTTATCAGAACGCTACCTAAGAAAATTCTGGACTTCATTCTGTTAAGTGTTTTTGCAGGTGTTTTTATAGGTGTTTTTGTATTTCCATTTATTTGGTTTTCAAACACATCAACGGGTTCAGTAAACGCCATAGCTGGGGAGATTACGGAAGATGTGTGTCCGTTGGGTTCATGGATAAAGCCGGCATCCGTAGTTATTGGCGATCCTCTTCTATATCGACAGCCGGGTGTTTTTGGTGGATTTTCGGAGGAGGCAATTCCTCGTAGAGAAATTAAGAGCATTAAGATCACTTCAGGATGGTTTTGGGACGGAGTTATTCTTGAACGAGAACGTTTCAGGAGTATCAAGTTCTATTTTTTGAAGAAGAAAAACGATAATAAGGCACTGACGGCTTATGAACTTCTTATTCAGTAGTTGATTGCAAAGCCATAGACCCTCCTGGCTGACAACTAAACCAACCAGCCCCCCAGTTCTACGCCCCCATACACCCGCCGCCGGCGGCTCCTGGAGGCGCTTTCCCGCCCCAAACGACCCTTTCCCCCTAACCACCCTTAAATCGCGTTTACAGCCATTTTTGCAAATTTGCAAAAATGGCCTTTTAAATTCGCGCGAGAATGACCCAGGACAGCGTTTTCTCGACGAAGCGGTATCATTCTACCCCCCATTTTACGACGAGCGCCTTGCCGCTATGGTCTGAGGAAACGGCCCTTCGCGGCCAGCTGCGCCGCCTTCCCCGCTTGCGCGGTAAAGGCGGCGCAGCTGATCGCGGGGCCGCTCTTCACGAAAAGGAAAGCCGGCCAGACCTGCGCTTCGCCCCGGCCTGGCGGCCGTGGCTTCGCTTAGGCCAGGCCGGCTTCCTTACAACGACCGCCCCCGCCCGGCCGCAGATCCCCCCGGCTGCCGGCAGCGGCCCGCTTCCCACGACAATGAAACGGCCCTCCGCAGCCTGCGGCCACGTCCGCCTAAGGCGGACGACGCCTCCGGCTGTTCGCCCCACCGCCGCGCAAAGCCGCGGCGCTCGCCCGCCAGGCGGGCCAGTTCGTGGGGCCTACGGGCCGCTCCTTATGCCCCGCCCCTGCGCGGTCGCGCGCCCCCCGTTTGCCTGATGGCAAACGGCCCGCGCAAACGACCGCGACCTTGCAAGAAATAAGGAAGGGGCAAGCTTATGCGCAAGTGTGTTTATTTTGCGGTCCGGAAGCGGCAATACGGCGGGGAATTCCGCGAAGCGCGGAACCGGGCAACTTAGAGGCGATAATATATATATTATCGTAAGTTGCCCTTTCCCCGCCGTATTGCTTCGCCACTGCGCCCGCTCCGTTCCTGATATATTTTAAGGTGGCGGGCGGGCTTGGGTTATACATAACATCGTTATGTTAACTTGCCGTACAGGGCAAATTTGCACTTACTCGCGAGCGGAGTTCCTTTATAAAGTGGAGTTCCTTACGCGGCCCGGCGCAGCCGCCGCCCTGCC
>JAUSCK010000036.1 GCA_030651035.1 Elusimicrobiota bacterium | reverse complement strand
GTGATGACCAGCGGCGGCGCGAAGCGTATGACATGGTCATGCGTCTCTTTCGCCAGCAGGCCCAGCGCCATCAGCTGCTCGCAGTACGGGCGCGCCGCGGTGTCCATTTCCACGCCTATAAGCAGGCCTTTGCCGCGCACTTCCTTTATGTGCTTGCCCTTTATCGAGCGCAGCTTCTCCATGAAATACCGGCCCATCTCGCAGGACTGCTCCACCAGCTTTTCCTCCACCAGCACCCTGAGCGCCATGCGCGACACCGCGCAGGCAAGCGGGTTGCCGCCGAAGGTGCTGCCGTGGTCTCCGGGGTTGAACACGCCCAGCACGGCTTTAGAAGCCACCACCGCCGATATCGGCATCACGCCGCCGCCCAGGGCCTTGCCCATGATGAGCATATCCGGCTTCACATTCTCGTAGTCGCAGGCGAACTTTTTGCCGGTGCGGCCGAAGCCGGTCTGGATCTCGTCGGCCACGAACAGCACGTTGCTGGCTTTGCACAGTTCGGAGGCGGCCTTGAGATAGCCCGCCGGCGGCACTATGATGCCCGCCTCGCCCTGTATGGGCTCCACCAGGAAAGCCACCGTGTTAGGGTTAATGGCGGCCTTCAGCTCGTCGATATTGCCGTAGCCCACCACTTTGAAGCCGGGCGTGAGCGGCCCGAAGCCGTCCTTGTACTGCGGCTCGGTCGAGAAGGAAATTATGGAGATAGTGCGGCCATGGAAGTTATTGGACGCGACTATTATCTCCGCCTTGCCTTCCTGCACGCCTTTCACTTTATAGCCCCATTTGCGCACGGCCTTGACGGCCGTTTCCACGGCTTCGGCGCCGGTGTTCATAGGCAGCACCATCTCGTAGCCGGTGAACTCGCAGAGTTCCTTGAAGAACGGGCCTATCTGGTCGTTGTTGAAGGCGCGCGAGGTCAGCGTCACTTTCTTGGACTGCTCCACCAGGGCCTTCAGTACCCGGGGATGCCTGTGGCCGTGGTTCAGCGCCGAGTAGGCACTGAGCATGTCCATGTATCTTTTCCCTTCCGGGTCCTTCACCCATACGCCCTTGGCGGTAGTGATGACTATCGGAAGCGGGTGGTAGTTGTTGGCCCCGTAATGCTCGGCCAGCTCTACAAACTTAAGACTTTCAGTATTCCGGGTCTGATCGGTTTCCATGTGGATCTCCTTGTACTAAACTGGACGGCAGGACGGCAGGGCGGCTTTTTCAGGAAGCGCCCCGCCGTCCGGCCGCCTTACTGACTAGAACTTCGCGCCGGCGCCGAAGGAGTAGCCCTTCTGGTCATGCAGGATGTTGTAAGCCCCGTAGACATAGAGCAGAGGCAAGGGCGAAAGGCGGACGCCGAGCGTGTAGCGGGGTTTCGAGATGGTGCCGGAAAGTTTATTAAAGCCCGGCACATTGCTTACATCTACCGTGGTCCGGTCCAGGCCGACGCCCACATAAGGCTTTACTACGGGGATGTTGAAAGAGGCCGCCGCGTCCAGGGACATATGGGTGCCCTTGAAGTAGCTGTATTTTATCACGTCATAATAGGCCGAAACGGACACATCGGGAATGAACATGGTCAGCGTGCCGCTCTTCATCACCGGGTAGCGCAGGCCGCCGCCGATTATTGAGAAGCCGGAGTAGGAGAATCCGCGCACCATTACGTCGGCGCCTATAACAGGCAGGGCCGCGCCGGCGTGCAGCATGGGCAACCCGAAAGCCTTGACCTTCGCGTTGCGCAGTATGGTGTTTTCCGGGCTGGGCTTGGCCTGCGCGGTAACGGCGAACCCGGCCTCGAAGCCGGGGAAGCCTATGGCGCGGCCGGAGTTGAAGTCATTGGCGCCGAGAATCCCGCCCAGGTCGGCGGCAAAAGGCTTAAGCTTGGACTCGCCGAGAGCCTGTATCTGGGCCTTGAATTTGGTAAACGGGCTGAACGGGTCGGCCTTGACTGCGGTTGCGAGCAGCGGCAGCATGCAGAGCGTAAGAATAATTTTTTTCATTTGTTTCTCCTTAATTGCGGGGCGTAGGGCCCCGTCCCTTTATTATTACAAATAATATAGTAGGGGCTCAACCCCAATCTGCCGGGTTCGGCCGCTTGCTGGGCATAGCCCTTGCTGCGGCACTGCCATAGGCTTGAACCCCGTCCTGCGGGCTTTTTGCTATTATTTAGCAATGGATTTCCTTCCGATGACTCCCGAGGAGGTGAAAAAACGGGGCTGGGACGCCGTGGACGTGGTCCTGGTGACCGGCGACGCCTACGTGGACCACCCCTCTTTCGCCATGGCGCTGGTCGGCCGCGTGCTCGAGGCGGAAGGCCTGCGGGTGGCCATACTGGCCCAGCCCCGCTGGGAGAGCTGCGCCGACTTCAGGAAGTTCGGCCGCCCCCGCCTGTTCTTCGGCGTCTCGGCCGGGAACATGGATTCGATGATCAACAAGTACACCCACAACCGGAAGATCCGTTCCTCGGACGATTTTTCCCCCGGCGCCCAGCCCGGCCTGCGCCCGGACAGGGCCACCATAATCTATTCGCAGCGCGCCCGCGAGGCCTATCCCGACGCCCCCATAGTGATAGGCGGCATTGAGGCCACCATGCGCCGCTTCGCCCATTACGACTACTGGTCCGACAAGGTGCGCAAGAGCGTGCTGCTGGACTCCAAGGCGGACCTGCTGGTTTACGGCATGGGCGAGCGCCAGGTGCGGGAAATAGCCGCGCGCCTTAACGCGGGTGAAAAAATCTCTGCCCTGAGGGATATACGCGGCACCGCCTACCCTCTGGGGGCGCGGGAAACCGCTGAAATAAATATTTCCGGCGCGCTGGAGCTGCCGTCCGCGGGGGAGGCCGCCGGAGACAGGGTGAAATTCTCGACGGCCACGCGCCTGATCTACGAAGAGTCCAACCCCTACAACGCGAAACCCCTCGTGCAGAAAAGCGAGGGCCGCGCCGTGGTGCAGAATCCCCCCGCCCTGCCGCTCACCACGGCGGAGATGGACGCGGTATACGGCCTGCCCTTCGCCAAGCGCGCCCACCCGTCGTATAAAGAACCCATCCCCGCCCTGGAGATGATAAAGGATTCCATCGTCATACACCGGGGCTGCTTCGGCGGGTGCGCCTTCTGCTCGCTCGCGCTGCACCAGGGCCGCTTCATCCAGAGCCGCAGCGAAGCCTCCGTGGAAACCGAGGCCCGCAGGCTCCTGGAAACCCCGCGCCACCCCGGGAATATCTCGGACCTCGGCGCCCCGTCGGCGAACATGTACAGGATGGGCGGCCGGGACATGGAAATATGCAGGCAGTGCAAAAAGCTTTCCTGCCTGCACCCGGTCATCTGCCCGAACCTGGACACGGACCACAAGCCGCTGCTTTCGCTGATGCGCAGGATAAGGGCGGTAAAAGGCCTGAAAAAAGCTTTCGTGGCCAGCGGCATACGGATGGACCTGGCGCTGAAGTGCGGCGAGTATATTTCCGAGATCGCGCGCTTCCACACCGGCGGCCAGCTTAAGGTGGCGCCGGAGCACATTTCCCCTAAAGTGCTCTCCGTGATGAAAAAACCTTCCGTCGAGATCTTCAGGGAATTCGCGGAGAAATTCCTGGCGGAGTCGAAAAAGGCGGGCAAGGAGCAGTACCTGGTGCTCTACTTCATCTCCGCCCACCCCGGCTCGACGCTGGCCGATATGGCTGAGCTGGCCCTTTTCCTGAAGGAGAGGCGCATCCGCCCGCAGCAGATCAACGATTTCCTGCCCGCCCCGATGGAGCTGGCCACCTCGGTCTACTTCACCGGCCTGGACCCGTTCACGCTGGAGCCGGTCTACGTCCCCAAAAAAGAAGCGGAGCGCCGCATGCAGCGGGCGCTCCTCCAGTACTACAAGCCTGAGAACAAGCCCCTGATAATAAAAGCCCTGCGCGAAATAAACCGCCCGGACCTGATCAAGAAACTCCTCGGTTAATAATGTGGAGCGGACTTTTTAATTCACCGCCGAGGCGCAGAGGTCGCGGAGAAGATTTTCTCACACAAAGGCACAAAGACACAAAGCTATGTTAGTGCCATATCAAGGCCTATGGCCAGTAAACAGCCAAAGATCCATTATTCCGGCACTTCTTCGTGCCTTCGTGTCTTTGTGTGATTTTATTCTCATCCTCTCTGCGTACTCCGCGTCTCTGCGGTGAAAGCAGATCGGTTTACTTCGGCAGGTGGTGCTTCTTCACAAATTCTATAAGCTCGAGCCCGTAGAGCGAGACCTTCTCGGCCCCGAGCCCGCGCACCTCGTGCAGGTCCTCCAGCGTCTTCGGCTGGGAAAGCGCAATGCGCTCCAGCACGTCGTTGCCCATTATCGCCTCCGGCAGCATGTTGCGCCTGACGGCGATCTCCTTGCGCCACATCTTCAGGTTCTTGAACCGGTTCTTCACCACCTCGAAATAGGCCCGCTTCTCCCTTGAGATCTCCCGCCTGGGCACGTGGTACTCCGGTGATTTCAGCCCCCGCTGCAGGGCCTCCCGTATCCAGGCGCCGTGGTTGGCCAGCACGTAGCCGCTCACTCCCTTGAAAATAGAAAGGTTATGCAGGCCTTCGCGCGGCGCCACCGACAGGCGCAGCATCAGGTCTTCGCTTATTATCTTGAAGGGCGGGGCGTTGCGCTTTATCGCGGCCACTTCGCGCGCCAGGTAAAGCTCGCGCAGCACGGCAAGGCCGCGCCCGTTAAGCTGGCGCGCGCTCTTCAGCGTCAGGAAGCCGCTCTCGTCGAAACGCATCGGCGACGGCTCGATCTTGCAGATCTGCGCGAACTGCCCCATCGCGTCCTGCAGACGGCCTTTCTTTTCCAAGTCGGCAGCCAGGAGGTCGCGCAGCTTCTTCAGGTGCACGGTGTCGGAGCTGGCGTAGTCCAGCATTTCCTTCGTGAGCGGCCTGTGGCCCCAGTCGGCCTTCTGGAATTTCTTGTTCATCGAAAGGCCGAAGAATTCCTTCACCATATTGTCCAGGCCGCACTTGATTATGCCCAGATATTTCGCGGCCACCATCACGTCGAAGATGTTCACGAATGTGCAGCCCATCGCCGCCTTGAAAACCCTGATGTCGGAATCCGCGGAATGGAAGATCTTCTCCACCGCCGGGTCGGCGAAAACGGGCAGTATGGATTTTATATCCACCGCCAGCGTATCCACCACGGCGTTAATGTGGTCGCTGGTCAGCTGCATCAGGCAGAATTTTTCTTTGTAGGCGTAGAGGCTGTTGGACTCCGTGTCTATGGCTATGTATTTGTGCTTCGCCAGCCTGGCGGCCAGCTCGTCAAATTCTTTCTGCGTGTCAATGAAGGTGTAACTCATAATATAGATGATAGCAAAAAGGCGGGAAAGCAATGGAAGGCCGCGGAAGGTTATTTTGAACCCGGCATCTTACTTTCTGTTGCGTTCCGCCGCTTTCTGTTGCTATCATTTTAGACAGATGCCCACCATAATTTTCAACAAGCCTTACGGGGTGCTTTCGCAGTTCACCCGCGAGCACGGGCACAGCTCGCTCGGCGATTTCAAACTGCCCGGCGGCATTTACCCGGCCGGGCGGCTGGACCACGACAGCGAGGGGCTGCTGCTCCTTACCTCCGACGGCCCCCTGCAGGCCAGGATCGCCGACCCCCGCCACAAAATGCCTAAAATCTACTGGGCCCAGGTCGAGAAGGAAATTACGCCGGAGGCCGTTATAAAGCTGCGCGCCGGGCTGACGCTTAACGACGGGCCGACGCTCCCTTGCGGGGCCCGCGTGCTGCCGGACCCCGGACTCCTGCCGCGCACCCCGCCCATCCGCTTCCGCAAGACCGTGCCGACTTCCTGGACTGAAATAATACTGAAGGAGGGGCGCAACCGGCAGGTGAGGCGCATGCTGGCCGCGGTCGGTTTCCCTGTGCTCAGGCTGATACGCCGGGCCATAGGCCCGCTCACCCTTGAAAACCTGGAGCCTGGCCAGTGGCGCGAACTGACGGAAAAAGAAGTCAAAAGTCTGAGAGTCTAAGAATCTGAGAGTCGGAAAAAGGGAGTTCACCGCAGAGGCGCAGAGGTCGCAGAGTTTGTATTATTGAGAACAACGCATATGAAAAATAGCTTACTCTTTTTCTCTCATACCTCTTCTCTGTGTACTCCGCGTACTCTGCGCCTCTGCGGTGAAATTTCTTAAGGAGCTATCAATATGTCAATTCCACCGCGCATCGGTTTTATCGGGCTCGGCACGATGGGCCGGGCGATGGCCATGAACCTGGTAAAAGCCGGCTTCACGGTTTCGGTTTACAACCGCACCCGCCGGCGCACCATAGAATTCGCCGACTTAGGCTGCGAAGTGGCGGCTACCCCGCGCGCCCTTGCCAAACTGTGCAATATAGTGATAACCATGGTCTCCGACCCGGCGGCCATGGAAGCCGTGATGGAAGGCCCGGAGGGAGTGAGCTCCGCCTTCGCCGGCGGCAACACCCTGATAAACATGAGCACCCTCTCGCCGGATTACACCGCCTCCCTGGCGAAAACATGCTTCCTCGCGGGAGTGAATTTTCTTGACTGCCCTGTCTCCGGCTCCAAAGGCGCGGCGGAGGACGCCCAGCTTGTGATGCTGGCCGGCGGGGAAAAGGAGACCGTCGAAAAATTTTCTCCTGTCCTGAAAGCAATGGGCCGGGCCGTCCTTTACGCGGGGCCGGCCCCGGCCGGCACGGCGCTCAAGCTGTGCGTGAACCTGATAGTGGCGCAGCTTACGACGGCGCTGGCCGAGGCCGCCGCCCTGGCGCAGGCGCAGGGCATAGCACCCGCGCTTATCTTCAAAACGCTCGCCCTCAACCCGTCCCTCAACTGCGGCTATTTTGACCTCAAAAAGGACAACATACTGAAAAAGGAGTTCCCGCCGGCTTTCCCGCTTAAGCATATGCTCAAGGACGCCAGGTTCATGCTGGCCGAGGCCGCGAAAAAAAAGCTTACCCTCCCGGTCACCGCGGCCGTGGCAAGCCTGATGGAGAAATCCTATAATAGCGGTTACGGCGAAAAGGATTTGAGCGTGGTGCTCAGGAACCTGGCCGAGCCCCTGGGGTGAAAACATGACACGTGAAACCATACTCGCGACGCTTACCTCCTGCTGGGAGTTCAGGCGGAAACACCCGGCGATAAGCATAACTTTGTCGGTGCTGGTGGCAGCGGCCTGCGCCGGCGGAATTTACCTTTTGATCAAGTCCCCCTTCCTGAGACTCTCCTGCTTTACCGGCGGCTGCGCCCAATAACGTTACTTCCGGCCGCCTTTCCGCTTCCCCTTGCTGCCGTTTCAATTTGCCTTGCCCATCCCTTTTTTGCTATAGTTAGCCATGGCTAACTTTATTAGCATACCCTAACATTAGGAAGGCGCATGAAGAACCTCTCACCCAGCCTTGAAGATTACCTTGAAGCGGCCTACACGCTGAGCCTTAAAGAAGGGTTCTCCCGGGCCTGCGGCATAAGCCGCCTGCTTAAAGTCTCAAAACCCTCCGTTAACTCGGCGGTAAAAGCCCTGGCCGCCCGCGGCCTGCTGGAGCATGAGCACTACGGCTACATACGCCTCTCCCCCGCGGGGCTGAAAGCCGGGGCTGAAATATCCGGGAGGCACGCGCTGCTAAAGGATTTTTTTGTTTCAGTGCTTGCTATGGATGAAAACCAGGCCGGGGAGGACGCCTGCAGGGCCGAGCATGCCCTTAGCCCCGAAGCCCTGAGGCGCGTAGGGGCTCTCGCAGTTTTTCTAAAAGCCCCTCCTCGCCGCAGGCTCCTTCTTGCGGCCAGGTCAGCCATGTCAAAAAGGAAAAACGGATGAAAACCTCCCCCGCCATAACGCTGCTCTCCATGCGCGATAACGAGACCGGCTACATATCCGGGATTTCAGGCGGCACGGAGTTCCAGGGCAAGCTTAAAGCTATGGGGCTCTGCGCCGGCAGGCAGATAGCAAAGCGCTCGCCCGAAGGATCCGGGGGCCCGGTGGTCGTGGAGGTGATGGGCACAAAGGTCGCGCTGGGCCGCGGGATGGCCGCCAGCATTTCGGTAAAAGTAAGGACCCGCCGGATACTGCTGGCCGGCAATCCCAATGTCGGAAAGAGCGTGGTATTCTCGCGGCTGACCGGCCTGGAGGTAATCTCCTCCAACTACCCCGGCACCACCGTGGAATACACCGCCGGCAACATCATACTTGCCGGAGAGAGGTTCTCGTTAGTGGACGTGCCGGGCGCCTACAGCCACGCCGCCGCCAACAAAGCGGAAGAGGTCGCCGCCAGCCTGCTTGATGAAGAGGATAAGGCCCTGGTCCTTAACGTAGTGGACGCCACCAACCTTGAGCGCAACCTGTTTTACACCCTTGAGCTGGCCGGCTTGGGCGCGCCTATCATAATCCTCCTGAATAAATGGGACATAGCCCGCCGCAGGGGCGTGACCATAGACGCGGCCGCCCTTGGGCGCCAGCTGGGCGTGCGCGTGATACCCTTCGTAGCGACCACCGGCGAAGGCCTCTCCGGCCTGAAAAGCGCCGTTGAGGACTTCAACTCCGGCCGCCTGCCCTCCCCCGCCCCGGTTCCCGCCGGGCCCGACGAGAAATGGAAACTTATAGGGCGCATCTCGGCCGGGTGCCAGAAGCTGGAGCACAAACATGCCACCCTTCTGGACAGGCTCGAGGACATCACCTCCAGTCCCTCCACAGGGCTCCCCTTCGCCGCGGTTATGATGCTGGCTGTTTTCTGGGCCATACGCTTTACAGGCGAGGGCCTGATAAATAACGTTCTTGACCCGGCGTTCCGGCACGGCTGGCTGCCCCTGGTAAAGGCGGCGCTGTCCGGTCTGGCGGAGGGAGGCTTCCTTAAAACACTGCTGCTGGGCGTCACGCCCGTGCCCATGGAATCCTTCGGCCTGCTCACTACGGGCCTCTATATTCCTTTCGTCACGGTACTGCCCTATATAATTTCATTCTATGCCGCGCTTGGCCTGCTTGAAGATATCGGCTACCTGCCGCGCCTGGCCATAATGCTGGACAGTTCCATGCACCGCCTGGGCCTGCACGGCTACGGCACCATCCCGCTGATGCTGGGGCTGGGCTGCAAGGTGCCGGCAATACTGGCGACGCGCGTGCTTGAAACCCCGCGCGAACGCGTGATCGCCGCGGCGCTTACGCTGGCGCTGGCTCCCTGCATGCCGCAGACCGCCATGATAATGAGCATACTTTCCCCCTACCCTTTAATATACACGCTGGCGGTGTTCGCGGCCATCGCCGCCGCCGGGATAGCCAGCTCGCTGCTGCTCAGCCGCATGCTCAAGGGAGAAACGCCGGAACTTTTCCTGGAGATCCCGCCCTACCAGACCCCCTGCGTGCCGGTACTGGCGAAGAAACTTTATTTCCGGGTCAAGGATTTCCTCGTTGAAGCCGTACCCATGATAGTTCTGGGCGTGCTGGTAATTAATCTTCTTGACCTGAGCGGGGTCTTAAGCGGCCTCTCGGAATTATTCAAACCGGCGGTAACGGGCCTGCTTGGTCTGCCGGCGGAAACGGTCTCGGTAATGACACTGGGCTTCCTGCGAAAGGACATCTCCATAGCCATGCTTGCGCCCTTCGCGCTGCCGCCGGGCTCCATTGTGGTGGCCAGCGTCTTCCTCAGCCTCTACCTGCCCTGCCTTGGCGGCTTTATGGTAACGGTGCGGGAGCTGGGAGCCAGGAACGCGGCCCTGGTTTTCGCCATGAACTTCGCCGCGGCGCTGGTCTTCGCCTCCGCTTTGAATCTGCTCCTAAGATTCCTATAATTAATGTAGGGATTTAAGCCATGGGATTTATCAACGACATGAGGTCCGGTCTCACCCGCAACGTGACCTTCCTCGGCGTAGTCAGCGGCCTGACCGACATCTCCAGCGAGATGCTCTACCCCATCGTTCCCATCTTCCTCACCACGGTGCTGGGCGCCCCCATGCAGGTGGTGGGCCTCATAGAAGGCACGGCGGAGGCCACGGCCAGCCTGCTTAAAATAGTCGGAGGCCGGCTGTCCGACCGCGCCGGCAAAAGAAAACCTTTCGTGGTGGCGGGCTATTCCCTCTCCGCTATTTCAAAGCCGCTCCTGGCGCTCGCGGGCACCTGGCATTTCGTGTTGTTCTCCCGGTTCATAGACCGGGTGGGCAAAGGCCTGCGCACCCCGGCGCGCGACGCGCTGATAGCCGGCTCGGCGGACAAGGAGCACTGGGGGAAAGCCTTCGGCTTCCACAGGGCGATGGACACCATGGGAGCGGCCCTCGGCCCCCTGGCGGCGCTCCTGATAATTAACTTCATGCCGGCGGGAAAGCCGGACTACCGTTTTATTTTTATGGCGGCTTTCATCCCGGGCCTGCTCGGAGTTTTCGTCCTGCTCTACTTTGTACGGGAAGCCGCGGCCGCGCCGGAGGTCCCCGGCGCCCCCCCCGCCGCCCGCACGCCCATGACCTCCGACTTCAAGGTCTTCCTCCTCCTTTACGCTATTTTCGCCGTCGGCAATTCCAGCGACGTCTTCCTGATATTGAAAGCGAAGAATATGGGGTTCACCCTTACCCATGTGATACTCGCCTATACCGGCTACAATCTGGTCTACGCCCTGCTGGCCACGCCGGCCGGCTGGCTTTCGGACAGGCTGGGCAAGATAAAAACGATGGCCTTCGGCTTCCTGGTCTTCGCCGCGGTTTACGCCGGGTTCGCGCTGGCGGACAAGCCGTGGATGGTCTGGGTGCTGTTCGCCCTGTACGGCTTCTACGGGGCATTCAACGAGGGTATAGCCAAGGCCGTGGTCTCGCATTTAAGCTCCGCCGACAACCGCGCCTCCGCCATGGGCTATTTCCAGGGCGCCATGGGCTTCCTGGCCTTCTTTGCCAGCGCCCTCGCCGGACTGCTATGGGACAGGATCTCCCCCGCCGCCCCGTTCGCGGCCGGCGCGGCCTGCGCTTTCATTTCAATGTCAGCCCTGGCGATCTGGACCCGTAAAAGGAGCTTTTCTTTTTAACTATGAACATACTCCTCAAAGAAGTGACGCCATGAGCCTGTACGCCATAGCCCTTAAAGAAGCCGCGGCAGAGCCTTTAGCCCCCGCCGCCTTCCTGTCGGCGGTAAAAGGCTATACCAGGGACTCCGCGCGGAGCTTCCTGCGCGCCCAGCCCGGCTTCCTGGGCAGGAACCTCCAGCTTGAAGCGGCGCGCGAACTTGCGGCCGCGGCCGCGCAGGCCGGCTTTGACACCATGCTGATAGCGGAAACCGAAGTCCCGGCCCCGCCGCACCCCATCGAATCAGACTGGATCGAGCCTAAGAGCAACGGGTTCAACGCGCGCGCGGCCGGCGCGCTGACTTTCATTTCTTACGATTCAATAACCGTTTTCTCGGCCGCCGCTTTTGATGCGCCCGCTGCCGCGGACAACATTTCCGCCCTTAAGCCCGGCCTCTTTGAAAAAATAGCGCGCCTTGCGGGCATCCCGGTCCCGCCGGTCCCGGCGCCGCCGCGGGAAACTTTTTTCCGCGCCGATATAATAGGCGGCGAAGAGCGCCTGCGGCTGCTGCTTAAGCCCGAGAACCTGGATTTCTCGCCGCTGGGCCCCGCGCGCTCCCACTCGAGCCTGGTGAATTTCCGCGCCCTGCTCGACGCCATCTCGGCCCCCGCCTTCAAAGCGGTAAAAAACCGCTTCCTGCAGGCCTTCATCTCCTCCCAGCCGCTCACCGCCTTGAAAGTCGCCTCCCCCGAAGCCGCCGACGCCGAACTCGCCCGCCTCCTCATACTAACCTCTACGCGTGCGACATAAACTACCTCTTGCGCAAATTAGCGATGAGAATTAATCACATGGATGAACAGGATG
>JAUSCK010000188.1 GCA_030651035.1 Elusimicrobiota bacterium | reverse complement strand
CGCGGGGACCGGGTTAGCAAAACCGGTCGGAAGCCTGAGCTTGCGTAAGCGCGAAGGCTGAGACACGGAAGCGCGCGCACGGTGTGCGCGACGCTGGTTTTGCGTTCCGGTCCCCGTGGTATGCCCCCGACTTCACATCTCGCGGTTCCGAAAATCTTAAATTAGTCCGGCCAACATCTGCACCTTTGCTTTTTATCGGCTTTATTTATATAATTATAACACTATGCTACCTACTTACAGACCAAATGTCCGGAAACGGGCAAAACACATCGGCTTCCGCGCCAAGATGAAAACCGCGGGCGGCAGGAAAACCCTCGCCCGCAGACGCGCTAAAGGCCGCTGGAAGCTCATACCGATACCCGCATAAAACGGCCGAAGGCCGAGCGGGTTTTAAACAGTGAAAGAATTCGCCTTTTCAAGAGCTTCACGCCTCCGCCTCAAAAAAGAGTTTGAGGCCGTCTTCGCAGCGGGGAGGAAGACCGTCACCAGGGACCTGGTGGCCTGGCACCTCCCGGGCGTCGACAAAGAAAAAAAGATCGGCCTCATGGTTTCTAAAAAGACCGGCGGGGCGGTGAAGCGGAACAGGCTAAAAAGGCTTCTAAGGGAAGCGTTCAGGCTGAGCAGAAAAGAGTTAAAGGAAGGCACGCGCCTTATCATCTATCCCAAAGCGGGCTGCGCCATGCAAAACCTGGCGCAGGCCCGACAAGAGCTGGATACGCTCCGGCAGAGGGCGCGCCTTAACGATGACGGTAAATAATACCGGTTCAAAAAATCTTAAATCACTGGCGCTTGTTACGTTGCGCTCGGCATACAGGACTTTCAGGCCGGCCCTAGGGCCCGGCACCTGCAGGTTTACACCGTCCTGTTCCGACTACGCGTTCCAGGCGCTGGATAAACACGGGATTTTAACAGGGACCAGGATGGCCGCAAGCCGCCTGTCCCGCTGTCGTCCTTTCTCTCCGGGCGGTTACGACCCGGTGCCTTAGCGCCCCCCTGAAGCCTCCACACGCGGCGGAGGTTAAATGCAGAAGAATCTTATCCTTGCGGTAGTCCTGTCCTCGCTGGTTTATATCGGCTGGTACTCTTTCATAGAAAAAAAGATCCAGCCGCAGGTAGACCAGGCGAAGCAGCAGGAAGTGAAACCACCGGGCGCGGCCGCGGCTGCCGGAACGCCATACGCCCAGGCCCCCGCGGCCATGCCGGTAAGCGCCGACCTTAAAAAAGAGACCGTCTCCCTCAAAGCGGGTAAAGCCGAATATGTGTTTTACTCCGGCGCCGCGGCCATAAAGAGCGCGGTTTACCAGGGTCCTGTGGCCCCGGTGGAGCTCATCCCCGATCCGGAAATCGGCTACTTCGCCTCCTCGCTGCCGGGAATTTTCAAACTGAAATTAAGGTCCGCGGACTCTATCGAGTTCGAGGCCCGCCCCCAGCCCGGGCTGCTGATAACGAAAAAGTTCACTTTTTCCGAAGATAACGCCCTTAACTCGCTTACGATAACCGCGGTCAACACCACCGCCAACGCGCTGTTGCTGCCGGCCTGGGAGCTTTCGATAGGCCCCGGCCTGGGCACCGTAAAAAGCGAGGAGAAGGAAAACCCCAAACTCTGGAAAGCCGTTTACACCTACAAGGAAGAGGGCCGCAAGCACCCCACCCTTAAAGACCTCAAGGACCTGAAGGACGAGCCCGCCCGCGCGGAATGGGTTTGGGCAGGCCTGACTAACCGCTATTTCCTGGCAGCCATCACCGGAGAAGGGCTGGCCGGGGTCAGGCCCGCGCACAGGGAAACCCTGGTAAAAGATAACAAAGCGCCGCTGCTGGCGCTCCCCGTGCCCGCCGCTGAGCTGAAGGCGGGGGAAAAGCGCGCCTGGGAAACACAGTTTTACATAGGCCCCAAGGACTACGGCAAACTGCAGGCCCTCGGCCACGGGCTGGACCGCTCGGTGGATTTCGGCTTTTTCTCGCCTCTGGCTAAACTTGCCAATTCCTCGATCGTCTATTTCCATAAGGTCACCGGGAACTACGGGGCCGCCATCATAATACTCAGCGTCCTCATCCAGCTGATGCTGACCCCGCTCAGCTACAAGAGCTTCAAGGCCATGGCGGTGATGAAGAAGATACAGCCGGAGATGCAGGCCATACAGAAGAAATATAAAGAAGACCCCAAGCGCATGAACGCTGAGGTCATGGACCTCTATAAGCGGCACGGCACCAACCCGCTGGGCGGCTGCCTGCCCATGCTGCTGCAGATCCCGGTCTTCTTCGCGCTGTTCACCGCGCTGCGGGAATCCTGGGCGCTGCACGGCGCGCCTTTTATATTCTGGATAAAGGACCTCTCGGCGAAGGACCCCTTCTACGTGATGCCCATAGTGATGGGCGGCATAATGTTCCTGCAGCAGCATCTGAGCCCGCAGGCTTCCTCGGACCCCTCGCAGGCGGCCATGATGAAGTGGATGCCGGTCATCTTCACCTTCATGTTCCTGACCTTCCCGTCGGGCCTGGTGCTTTACTGGCTGATCAACAGCACCTGGGGCTTCGCGCAGACCATGTACCTGCAGAAAAAGATGGCGTAAACGGGATTTTAAACATGGATAGACAGGATATGCAGGATTTTTTATTTTCCTTTACTATCCTGTCCATCCTGTGCATCAATGTGAATAATTTATTTATTAACTGAACGACGGAGGAGACATTCAAATGAGAGAGACAAAGACAGAAGCGAAAACGATACAGGACGCCGTTGAGAAAGGCCTTGCGGAAATGGGCCTTCGGCGCGACCAGGTGGAAGTGGTGGTGGAAAGCGAAGGGACAAAGGGATTCCTCGGCTTCGGCGCGAAGAAAGCCTGCGTTATTTTAAGGGAAAAGCACTGGGCCGGCGGACGCGGAAGCGACGAGCCGCGCGAGAGCCGCGGCCCGAGGCGCGACGGCAGGGGCGGAGGCCCGAGGCGCGACGGCAGGGGCGGAGGCCCCAGGCGCGACAGCATGGGACCCCGGCGCGACAGCCGGCCCTCAACCCCCTCGGCAGCCCCCTCAGCCCCTTCTTCACCCCCCAGGCGGCCCGGCCGTTACGGCTATGAAGACGCCCGGCTGCCCCCGCCGGAGGAATCCCGCACCGAGCAGCCCTCACGTGACGAGCGGCCCTCCCGCGACGAGCGGCCCTCACGTGACTATCGGCCTTCGCGCGAAGACCGCCACAGGGTCGAGCGCGTTTACAAAGAGGAATCCCTCGGCGCTGATTACATCGCCCTGCAGCCGGCGCAGGACCCGGTAGAGCACGCCAAGACGGCGCTGCTCAAGATGCTTACGCTGATGGGTATGCAGGCGACGGTCACCGAAGCCCGCCTTGAACAGGCGGAAAACCTGCTGTTCATCCGCTTCGAGTGCGCTGATTCAGCCGTCTTCACCGAAGAGAACGGCCGCGGCCTGCAGTCCCTGCAGTTCGTGCTCAACTCCATAGTCAGCCGCAAGCGCGAGCCGCACCTGGCCCTGCGCCTGGACACCGGCGGCTACTGGGACAGCAAGGAAAAAGAAATAGCGACTCGCGTGGAAGAGGCCGTGAACGACGTAAGGACTAATAACAGGCCTAACCGCCTGGACCCGATGCCCGCCTCCATGCGCAAGATAGTGCACAACCTTGTGAAGGCCAATTACCCCGACATGGAAACCATATCGGAAGGCGAAGGCCGCTGGCGCAAGGTTGCGATCCGCAAAATGGACAGACCCCAGGCTGCGGCGCAGCCCGTCGTGCAAGCCGCTGAGCAGCCCGTCGTGCAAGCCGCTGAGCAGCCCGTTGTGCAAGCCGCTGAGCAGCCCGTTGTGCAAGCCGCTGAGCAGCCGGTCCAGCAGCCCGCTGAAGCCGCCGCCCAGCCGGCAGAGCAGACCACCGAGCAGAAGTAACGCACCTGGTCAACCCGGCGTGACGGCGCTTGCGCTGTCACGCCGTTTGTTTTCAGGAGAAGAATGAAGCTGCCGGAAACAAGCGACACTATAGCCGCACAGTCCACTCCGCCCGGCGCCGGCGCGCTGGCCGTGATACGCATTTCCGGCCCGGCGGCCTTCAGCGCCGCCTCCTCCTTTCTTTCTCCCTTCCCGCGCGACCCCGGCCACGCCGCCGCCAGGCTCCTTTCGGTAATGGACGGCGGCGCTCTGGTAGACAGGGCCGTGGTTGTTTTTTACCGCGGCCCCGCTAGCTACACCGGCGACGACACCGTTGAAATTTCCTGCCACGGCTCCCCGTACATAATCAGGACTATACTGAACCTGGCCGTTAAGAGCGGCGTCAGGCCGGCCGAGCCCGGGGAATTCACGCTGCGCTCCTTCCTCAACGGTAAGATGGACCTGGCCCAGGCCGAGGCCGTCGGGGAACTTATCGCCTCCGCCTCAGCCGGGGCGCACCGCGCGGCCATCGCCCAGGCCGAGGGCGGCCTTTCGGCCGAGGTGCGCGGCATCAGGGCCGCCCTGGTCGGGCTGCTCGCCGAACTAGAGGCCCGCCTGGACGATTCCTACGAGGAAATACCGGCGCTTGAGATGAGATCTTTCGCGCGCCTGGCGTCGGCCTCCCGCAAAAAAGCTCTTTCCCTGGCTTCGGGGTTCGAAGCCGGACGGGGCATACGCGAAGGCCTAAAAGTGGTCATAACCGGCGCGCCCAACTCCGGAAAATCCTCCCTGTTGAACGCCCTGCTCGGCTATGACCGGGCCATGGTCTCGCGCCGGGCGGGCACCACCCGCGACACCCTTGAGGCGGCGCTGGACATAGACGGGTTTTCCGTGCTTTTTACCGACACCGCGGGGCTTAACGCGCGCGCGGCCTCGCCGCTGGAGCGGGAAGGAATAAAGCGGGCCGAAAAAGCGATAGCGCGGGCCGACGCGGTGGTGCTGGTGAAAGACGCCTCCATAAACGAGACCCCCGGCGACCGGCGGGCTGAAAAGGAAACAGCGCGCCTGGCCCTTAAAGGCGCCAGGCTTATACGGGTCCTTAACAAGTCGGACCTGCCGGCGAAAAAAGGCCGGTCCGCCGCCGGCTGCCTGGAAGTGTCGGCCAAAACCGGTAAGGGCCTGCCCGGGCTGAAGGCCGCGCTGGTGGCCGAACAAAAAAAAGTTTTCCGCGACGGCGCGCAGGCGGTGGTAACCTCGGCCAGGCATTTCGCGGCGCTGTCCGCCGCGGCCGGCGAACTGGCAGGCCTTGAGGCCGTGATAAGGAAGAGCCCGCCGCCGCTGGAGCTGGCCGCCGAGCACCTGCGCGGCGCGCTGGAGGCCCTGGCCTCCCTGCTCGGCGAAACAACCCCGGAAGAAGTATTAAGCAGCATCTTTAAAAATTTCTGCATAGGGAAATAGGAATTCACCGCAGAGGCGCAGAGGTCGCTGAGTAAGATTAACGGTTGAGGACAAACGATGCGTTTTACAAATCAATACACTAACAGGCCGGTTTTTTATATTTTTTCTCTGCGACCTCCGCGCCTCTGCGGTGAAAGTAAATATGATTAAAGATTTTTTTCCTTTGAAGGTTATATTTCAGCCGGGCGAGACTTTTGCCGGGATCGCCGCGGGCAGGACGGGCTGGGGCTGGCCGCTGGGGCTCTACGCCCTTTCAATAGCCGGCTCGGCTTTCCTGCTTTCCGTCCTGCCGCCGCAGTATATTTCGGAATCGTTCGAGGGAGCGGCTCTGCCGCAGGGGCGGGGTTTCTGGTTTTACCTCCTTGTCGCCATGCCCGGCGGGCTGCTGTTCTCACTTTTTACCTGCGCCCTGCTTTCGGCCTTAGCTGCCTTCCTGCGGACGGGCAGGCTTTCGTTGCGGCTGCCGCTCGCCGCGCTGGGGGCCGGAGTTTACGGCCTGCTTGCGGCAGCCATGCACGGCTCGGCCGGGCTGCGCCCGGCGGGCGCCGCGGCGGCGCTGGCGGCGGCGGGGTTCGCGGCCTGGGCGGCCTTGCGGGACAAAGAGCGCTGCTCCGCCGCGCTGAAGGCCATGCTGGCGCTGTCCGCCATAAGCGTAATAGCTGACGTTGCGGGAGGCGCGGCAGCCCTGGCCGGGTCGGTCAAGGGCTACGCCGCCCTGGAATATTTTTTCTCGCTGATCTCGCTGATCTGGCTGGCTAAGGCAGCGGCGGCTGTTTACGACGCCGCCATGCCCAGGGCTGTGGCGGCGGCGGTGCTGGCCCTGCTGTGCTCGGCGGCATTCCTGTTCCTTCTCTACAACCTGCGGCTGCTGCCGCCGGACATCTTCACGGTCCTGCTGCTTGTTTCCTGAACTATGACGGCCTTTAATTACCCGGACTCTTTCGACGTTATCGTGATCGGCGCGGGCCACGCCGGGTGCGAGGCCGCGCTGGCCGCCGCCCGCCTCGGGGCGGGCACCCTGCTCATCACGCAGGACCTGGACGCGATAGGGATGATGTCCTGCAACCCCTCGATAGGGGGGGTGGGCAAGGGGCAGCTGGTGCGCGAGCTAGACGCGCTCGGCGGAGAGATGGCGAAGATAGCGGACTTTTCCATGCTGAACTGCCACATGCTGAACATGTCCAAGGGCGCCGCGGTACGCTCGCCGCGCGCGCAGTGCGATAAAAAGATGTACCAGTTCGCGATGAAGCACGTCCTGGAGCGGCAGCCGAACCTGCGCGTAATACAGGACGAGGCGGCGCAGATCCTGGAAAAAGGGGGGAAGGCGGCCGGCGTACAGACCGCCCGCAATACCCGCTACCGTTCAGGAGCGGTAATACTGACCGCCGGCACCTTCCTGCGCGGAGTTATACACATAGGCCTGGACTCCTTCCCGGGCGGCAGGTACAATCACCCGCCGTCGAACCTGCTTTCAAAAAGCCTGTCCGCCCTCGGCTTAAAGCTGGGCCGCCTTAAGACGGGCACGCCAATGCGCCTGAACGGCAGAAGCATAGATTTCTCGAAATGCGAACGGCAGGAAACTGATTCGCCGCCCATCCCTCTCTCGCATTTCACCGGAGAAATAAAGAATCCCCAGCTGCCCTGCTGGATAACCCGCACGGGCGCGGCCACCGCCGAAATAATAAAGGCGGGGCTGCACCTCTCCCCGCTCTACAGCGGCAAGATTAAATCCACGGGCCCCCGCTACTGCCCATCCATAGAGGACAAGGTGGTGAAGTTCCCGCACCATGGCGCCCACCACCTCTTCCTGGAGCCGGAGGGCTTCAATACCGCGGAATACTACGTAAACGGGCTGTCCACCAGCCTGCCGGAAGAGGTCCAGGTTGAAATAGTGCGCTCGGTCGCCGGCCTTGAGAAGGCCGAGATAATGCGGGCCGCCTACGCGATAGAGTATGATTATTCAGACCCCCGCCAGCTGGACTACACGCTGGAGGCGCGCGCGCTGCCCGGGCTTTACCTGGCCGGGCAGGTGAACGGAACCACCGGCTACGAGGAGGCCGCCGGCCAGGGGGTGGTGGCGGGGATAAATGCCGCGCTGAAAGTTTCGGGCCGCGGGCCGCTGATACTGCGGCGTGACGAGGGCTACATCGGCGTGATGATAGACGACCTGGTCTCCAAAGGCGTGGACGAGCCGTACCGCATTTTCACCTCCCGCGCCGAATACCGGCTGCTGCTCAGGTCCGACAACGCCGACCTGCGGCTGGCGCCGCACGGCTTCGCGCTGGGGCTGCTTGACCCGGCGCTCAGGGAAAATTTTGAGGCCTACCGCACGGCGGCGGAAGTCCTGCTGTCCGGCGGCAAACCGCAGCGGCTGCCGCCCGGCCCCTGGACCCTGGAAAAGGCGCACGCAACCGCCGCCATAGATAAGGATTACGCTGTCTACATCGAGCGCAACCGCAGGGAAGCCGAGAAGATGAAAAAACTGGAGCACCTGCGGATACCGGAGAATTTCAGCTATGCCAAGGCGAAGGCCCTGTCGAACGAGGCCAGGCACAAGCTTGAAAAGCACCGGCCCCTTACGCTGGCGCAGGCCGGCAGGATCCCCGGCGTGACCCCGGCGGACGTACAACTGCTGTGGATACTGCTTGGAAAGCGGGAAAAGAACGATGACTGACGCCGTGACCGCGACCCTCGAAGCCTGGGGGCTGAAACTTACCGGGGAAAGCCTGCGCAAGCTGGAAATTTTTGCCGCCGGGCTTAAAGAGAAGAACTCCGTCCAGAACCTCGTGTCCGAAAAAGACATGCCGCAACTTTGGGAGCGCCACATCCTGGACTCGCTTGCCGCCGCTATCCTGCTGCGCCGGCGGCTCAGGCCCGGCGCGCTTATAGCCGACGCGGGCTCGGGCGCGGGCTTTCCGGGCCTGGCGCTCTCCGCGGCGCTTGAAGAATTTAATTTCCAGCTGCTCGATTCGCGCGTCAGGCGCTGCGATTTCCTCAGCTGGGCCGCGGCCGCCATGGGCGCCCGCAACGTCGCGGTCTTCAACAGGCGGGTAGGCGAGG
>JAUSCK010000018.1 GCA_030651035.1 Elusimicrobiota bacterium | reverse complement strand
CCTACGGAAGTTTCAGGGCTGGCGCCCTGAGGAAACGCAGAGCGTTTTCCGAACCGATCTTCTTCTTTATCGCCGCATGTAAGGCCGTCTTAGCTTTGGTAAGCAAAGCCGGCCTTACGCGCGGCGGAGAGTTGCAGAGTTAGCCCTTAATGTCGGTTCCGCCCTGCTGGGCCAAACCGACATTAAGCGCAAGGTATGGGAGGTCTTATGCAAAACCAAGACATGCGGTATTTTCTTTATGCCAGAAAGTCAACGGACGAACCTGACAGGCAAATCCTATCTATAGAGGGGCAGCTCGCGGAACTCCGCGAATACGCCAAGAAAGAGAACCTCATAATCGTAAAAGATTTTATCGAGAGCAAGACGGCCAAAGAGCCAGGCCGTGAAATCTTCAATGATATGATCGCCTCCATAGAAGACGGCAAGGCGCAGGGCATTATAGCCTGGCACCCGGACCGCCTCGCTAGGAATAGTATCGACGGTGGACGCATAATATATTTGGTGGACACCACAAAGATAACGGCCCTGAAGTTCCCTACCTTTTGGTTTGACCCTACGCCGCAAGGAAAGTTTATGCTTTCTATAGCGTTCGGCCAGTCCAAATATTACGTTGATAACCTATCGGAAAATATCCGGAGAGGCTTTCGTCAAAAACTACGCAATGGCATTTGGCCCTGTTGCGCCCCGCTCGGCTACATAAACGACAAGAACACCCGCACAATATTTCCGGATAAAGACCGGGCGGTCTTTATCCGGAAGACCTTTGAACTGTATTCGTCAGGCGACTACCCACTTGCCGAAGTGCGCCGCATAATGAACGAGGTCGGACTGAAAGGGCGGCATACCGCCCTTTCAGTCAGCAATTACCAGTACATGCTCAAGAACCCGGTCTATTATGGTCTTATAAGGTATAAGGGCGAGCTCTACGAGGGAAAGCATGAACCCATCATAACTAAAGCCCTCTTCGACCTGTGCCAGGCCGTAATGCTTCGTAAAAGCAAGCCCAAGGGGCCTAGGTTGAAGCCTTACACCTACCGTGGAGTGTTCCACTGTAAGGAGTGCGGTTGCTTCATAACCACCGAAACCCAGAAAAATCACAATTATTTGCGCTGTACAAAAAGGAAAGGGCCTTGCGCCGAGCCGTATGTAAGAGAGGAACTGATTACGGCCCAGATAAAAGGTGAACTAAAATCTGTTTCCTTACCCCCGGCCCTGGCCAACGGGCTCATCCTTATGGCAGAGAAGGAACGAGCCGCGTTGGCCCAGGCCGGGGAAAGTGCCCGGCAAAAGCTGCGAGATAATTTGATTCCCCTTACAGACCAATTGGGCAAGTTGCTGGATTTGGTACTGCAAGGCCACCTTACTCAGTCCGAATACGCTGAGCGTAAAGCCCAATTGGTCAACGAGAAAAAGGAAATTGAAAACAAACTCGCAGCTTTTGCCCGGCAGGGAGCCAATCGGTTCGAACCGGAGCTGGAGTTATACCGCGAGGCGGTTCACGTCGGAGAACTGGCGGAGAGCGGAAATGCGGAGGAAAACCGGGAAAAGTTGAAAAAGATCGGTTCGAACTTCCGTATAGGCAGGCGGCGGCTTTCCGTCGAATACAAAAAACCTTGGGAATTTATATTAAATTTTAATTCTGCGCGCGCAGAAAATTTAATTTTTTCCGAAGAATTTTTAAAAAGCAAAAAAGTTCGGAGAGGAAGGGATTCGAACCCTTGATACGGGTTTACCCCGTATGCCGGTTTAGCAAACCGGTGCCTTCAACCGCTCGGCCACCTCTCCCCTTGTCGCACCCCGAACGCACTGCACTTACAAAGACAAAGAGATATCAATCAAACTGCGCTAGTTTATTATATAAAAATACTGTCAGTTAAAAGTCTTTTTTATGCCTTCTTCAAGGGGGGTCCAGTTGGCCGAGCCGGAGGTCTTTTCCCACAGGGCCGGGGAGGCGGTCCAGTTGGGGGCGGAGGCTTCCCTGGCTTTGTCCCGGTTCATCATCGGCTCGGCGCCTGTTACGGCGGTCACGGTTTCGTAAAGCCAGCCTACGGCGTATACAGCCCAGGGCGGCAGCGAAAGCATAAAGGGCATTTTAACACCCATCCCGGCGGCCAGCATAGCGATGAATTCCTTCCACTCGTAGGAGCGGCTCTCGCAGACATAAAAAGTCCCGCCGTCGAATTTGCCGGTCTCAAGCGCCGAGACCACGGCGTTTACGAGGTCGTCAAGATAGACGAAGCTGAAGCGGCCGCCGGCCGAGCCCGCGTTCACCATTACGCCTTTCCTCACCCACTCGGCTATCTTTGAAAAGCCGGAATCCTTCCTGCCGTAGATTATGGGCGGGCGCAGTATTACATAAGGACCTGAAAAACCCCGTACGGCTTTTTCCCCCTCCAGCTTGCTCTGCCCGTAAAAAGAAACAGGGGCCTCCTTTTCGGCCTCGGTCCTGGGGGTCTCCGCGGAGGACGGGCCGCCCGCCGCCAGGCTGGAGATATACACGAGCTTCTTAAGCGACGGCGTGGCGTTCGCGGCGGCCGCCAGGTTGGCCGTCCCCCCGGCGTTGGCGCGCATGAAATCCTCTTTGGAGCGGCAGAAAAGCGCTGCCGCCAGGTGCACGGCGGCGTCCGCGCCGGCGAGGGCCCTCTTCAGGCTTTCCCCGTCCGAGAAATCGGTTTCGGCGTAGGCGGCGGCCTCAAGCATTGCCGCCGGCATTTTCCGGGTCAAGATGCGCACGGCAAAGCCTCTTTCCAGCAGGGCCTTTGAAAGCGCCCGGCCCACGAACCCCGTCCCCCCCGTAACAGCGATTGTCTTCATAAATTTACTTCGCTATTTTCTCTTCAGCTTTCTTTACCGCGTTCTCCATCTCCTTCTCCAGGGCTTTCCTGCCCGCTTTCGCTTCGCGGGGAAGGTTGATGCCGAAGCGCTCCAGCCCGGCGCTTATCGTGTCGCGGTCCGGGTATTTTTTCTCCTGCAGCTTCGTAAGCACGCTGGTCTTGTCGCCCTGCGGCATGGTGGCCGCCAGCGCCAGCGCCATAAGGCCGAAAGCCGCCAGGTTTATCGCCAGGCCCGCCGCGCCGCTGAAGAGGCTTACCAGCTTTGTGCTGGTGCTTATAAACAGCATGAAAACCACCCACAGAAGCAGCGAGATTGCCAGGTAATAATTCCCGAACTGGCCGGTCTCCGGGTAGCAGGCGAAAAAGACAAGGTGCAGCAGGGCCACGGCCGCAAGTTTGAATATAAGTTTCATGGAAGCGTCTCCTCTTTTTACGGGGTCAGCAGGCCCGGCGCGTCCACGCCCAGCTTCAGCAGCCCGATATACAGCGTTTTTTTATCCGGGTAATTCCCCGACGTGAATTTTTCCAGCGGCGTGACCCCGTCGGCCTGCGGCAGGAAGGAAAGCGTGGCGAAGGCGCACATCAGGGCGAAGCCGGCCGCGATAGTGACCTTCCAGGCCGTGCCGTAGCAGTTAGCCGCGTGGTTTATGAAAATGGCCGCGGCAGCCCACAGTATCATTGAAAGATAAAGGAAGGTAAAGCCGAACCGCCCGCTGTACGGATAGGAAACGAAAGCCGCCAGGTTGATCACCGCGGCTAATACAATATACGCGCTTATGGTCATTTAATCCTTGGCTTTGAATTCTACGTGCACCGTCAGGCGGTCTTCGTAGAAATCGTCGGGCAGCGGGGCGAAGGGCGCCGCGGCCTGCACGGAGCTTTCCGCGGCGCTGTCGAAGAGCCGGTTGCCGGAGGACTTCTCGACGCTTACGCCTTTGATCGAGCCGTTCCTGTTGATCGTAAATCGCGCCGTGCAGCGCAGGCTGCCGCCCGAGGGCATTTTCTCCGTCCAGGCGTTCCAGAGGGCTTCGCGCACCTGGGTTATGTACCAGGGGTAGGGAAAATTGGCGGAGTCGGTCGTCAGCGGGGTCCCCTCTTCGCCGGAAGACCCGCCGGCCTTTTTTTCCTCCTCAAAAAGCCGGGCCCCGCTTGAAAGGATGCTGGGTTTCGGCAGGGCGCCGGAGGCAAAATCGTCTTCATCGGCTTTTTCCTCCGCGGCCCGGGCCGCCTTGGCGGCGGGCGCCGCCTTAGCGGCGGGCGCTGCCGCGCTGCCTTCCGCCGCGGCCGCCTTCGCCATTGTAACCACGCTGGAGGGGCCGATGAAATCTATGTAGTAGGCCTGGTCCTGTTTATGTCTGAAAGAGTTGCGGGAGGCAAGAAGGATAACGGCCAGGATCAGGAAGTGGGCGGAGGAGGAATAGAGAAGGTAGGAACGCATAAGGCAGTCCTCTATCCCGCTAATCTTCCGGCTTTACGGCTATGCCGATCTTCCCGGCGCCCAGCTTCTTGGCTATGTCCAGAACCGTTACCACGCGTTCCACCGGCACGGTCCTGTCGGCTTCCACCAGCACGGTTTTTTTGTAGGACTTTGAAAAGCGCAGCGTAAGCTCTTTCTCAAGGCGCTGGAATTTTATGCGCCTGCCGTCGACCGTCAGCGTGCCGTCGGCGGCCAGCTGCACTTTCAGGACGTCTTCGTCGCCGCCCTTGGTTCCCGTCGAGGCCTTCGGAAGGTTCACCTGTATCTGCGACTGCACCAGGAAAGGCGTTATCACCATGAAAATGATAAGCAGTATCAGGGAAATGTCTATCAGCGGGATCATGTTGATCTCCGCGATTATCTTTTTATTTACGTTATGGACTCTCATAAAGAAGGGATGAGGGGAAGAGCAGGCATCAGTATACTCCGCTGGGCTCACGGGGGACGGAGCGGTCTATGACCTGCTCGGTGATCCAGTTCATCTCGCTGGAAAAATCGTTCGACTTGTGCGCGAAATAGTTATAGGCGACTATTGCCGGGACGGCTACGAACAGCCCCGCCGCGGTGTTCACCAGCGCCTCGGCTATGCCCATGGCCACCACCGACGGGCCGGCCCCGGCGTACATCGAAAGGTCCCGGAAGGCGCGTATCACGCCGATTACCGTGCCGAAAAGGCCTATAAAGGGGCTTATGCTGCCGATAGTGGCTAAGGCCGTAAGGCTTTTGTTCATCCTGGAGACATGCCACTCCACTGCCTTCTCCGCCAGCTCGCGCTTTTCAAGGGGGCTGCCGTAATGGGCTATGACCTTCTGCACTATGTCGCCGGCCGGGTTTTTTGACCTGGCGCAGAGCTCGGAGATCTGCTTTATTTCCCCCGCCCTGAGCAGGGCGTGTATCTTGTGCAGCAGGTCTTCCATGCCGCTTAAGGTGCGCGAGTAAACCGTCCAGCGCTCCCAGATAAGGGCTATTGAGTAAATGGAAAGCCCCGCCAGCAGGAAAAGTACCGGGCCGCCGGCTATTATAAGTTGTTTAAATGTTATGTTCATCAAATCTCTCCAAAAATGCGGCTAATTAAGGTTAATTATACCAATTGGGCGGCATATAATTAGCCACAAAAGGCACAAAAAGCACAAAAAGGCAACTAATTATTTATGTGCCTTTTGTGCTTTTTGTGGCTAAACTCGCCACTGGTTCAGGCTTTGCGGAAGGTGTATTTGACCTTGGCCTCCAGGTTCTCAAAATAACCGGCGAGCAGCTTAAGCTTTGATTTCAGGGCGCCGTAAAGTTCTTCCTGCTCGCGGGATTTGATGTGGTCCACGGCCTCGAATTCCTTCAGCCGGTTGACCGCGTCAACAAGCTCCTCACGGATCTTGCCTATCTCCTGGTCGCGCCATTTAAGGTCGGCGCGGAGGCGGCCGATCTCCTCGCAGAATTTTTTCGACTGCTCCTCGTAATCGCGGCGCTCGTCGAACATGATGCTCTGGAACTCCTCGTTCTTGCCCACCAGCGAGATAATGTTGTCGCTGAAGGTTTTTGCCAGCATCTCCTTCTCCTCCACCTGCGACCTCAGTTCGTGCGCCTCTTTGTCAAAAGCCAGGATTTTTTCGTTGTAGGCCGCTTCAGCGTTGCGGAGCGCCGCGCTGTTGTTCTCCGCCGCGGCCTGCAGGCGCTCCCTCAGGCGCGCAGCCTCCGACATCTTCTCGGCCAGGGCCTGGGTGGCCTCCGCCAGCTTTTCTTCGGAGCGCTTCTTGATGGTCTTGTAGAGCGTTTCCCACGACGGGTGCTCCCCTTTTACGGTCTGGGTGTTCTCTATGGAGCGCTTCAGCTTCCCGGCGAGCGCCCTGATCTCCGCGTCTTTCTTTTGCAGGGCCTCTTCAAAAGCGTGTTTTTCCGAATGGTAATCCTTGCGCAGGTCTTTTACGTCGTGCTCGAGCTGCGAGTTCTTCGTAATGGCCTTCTCGAGCAGGGAGCGCGACGCGGTCTCCTCGGCGGCCGCCGCCGTCATCGGCGGCCTCGGCTTTACAAGGGCATGCTGCGGGGTTTCCAGCAGGGCCTGGAAGGCCGGCTCAAAGGCGGCTTCGTGCCACTGCCCAAGGGCCTTTTCAGTGCAGACCAGGGTCGAGCGGCTGAAACCGGGCTGCATGGCCGCATCCTTGGGATAAAAAGGACCGCGTATGGCTTTTTTTATGTAGACGTAATATCGCAAAATCGGTTCTGTCATATTCAAATCATAACAAAGGGGTGTTACAGGAACATTACAACCAAAAAGAAATCGGGAATCGAAAATCGGGAATCAGTTCGCTACGCAGCCTCCCCCGCTATTTAGCGAGGTTCTTTTTGATGTTTTCGCGGGTGACGGGGCTGATGACGCCTTTTTCCGTTATCAGGGCGGTGATGAGGGAAGCGGGGGTGACGTCGAAGGCGGGGTGGCGCACTTTTACCCCCCTCGGGGCTATGCGCAGGCCTTTTACAAAGGTCACCTCTTCGGAGGAGCGCTCTTCTATCACTATCGCCCCGCCGTCGTACGCCAGCAGGTCTATGGTCGGCGCCGGAGCCGCCACGTAGAAGGGGATCCTGTGGTGGCGGGCTATTACCGCCAGGCCGTAGGTGCCGATCTTGTTGGCGGTGTCGCCGTTGGCGGCGATCCTGTCCGCGCCTACCACTATCGCGTTCACGCCGCAGGTCTTGATTATATGGGCGGCCATGTTGTCGGTGATAAGTTCCGAAGGCACGCCTTCCCGCATCAGTTCCCAGATCGTGAGGCGCGCCCCCTGCAGGTAGGGGCGGGTTTCGCAGGCGTAAGCGCGCTTTACCTTCCCGAGCTTGTGCGCGGCGGTTATAACGCCCACGGCGGTGCCTATCCCCATGGTGGCGAGCGCGCCGGCGTTGCAATGCGTCATGACGACGCAGTTTTTCGGCAGCAGGTCCGCGCCTAATTTCCCCATGGCCAGGCAGGCGGCCGCGTCCTCGGAGGTTACCAGGCGGGCTTCCCGGTCGATAAGGTCCAGCAGTTCTTTGCGCGCGGCTGCGGTGAACCTGCCGGGATTTTTCGCGGCGAAGCCCAGCGCCATATTAAGCATCCGGTCCGCCGCATAGAAAAGGGCCACCGCCGTGGGGCGGGCGGCCTTGAGAAGGGAGGCGGTTCTGCGCGCCAGGGACCGGAGTCCGGCGGAGGTGGACGGCCGCAGCCGGCGGATCTCAAGCGCGAAGCCGAAGGCGGCCGCGCAGCCTATGAGCGGCGCGCCGCGCAGGGCCATATCTTTGGTGGCCTTCGCGGTCGCGGCGGCGTCCTTAACAGAAATGAATTTTACCCTGTCCGGCAACAGCCGCTGGTCAAGGATCTTTAAGGCGCCTTTCCTGAAAATAAGCCTGGGCGGGATCATCGGGGGTGGTCTGAGAGTCTGAGTGTCTTAGAGTCCCAGAGTCGGGAATTCAGCTTTTGACTCCCGACTCTAAGACCCCCGACTCTTAGACCTCTTTAGTTCAGGGTATCGAGTCGAGCAGGTTTTTCAGCTGCTCCTCCGTCTTGCCGGTTATCTCGACAGTCTTCTCGCGGCCTTTGGCTCCGCGGATGATGTTAACCATCTTGCACGGGACTTCGAAGAACTCGGAAAGATAATCCCTGAGCAGCATGTTTATCTTGAGGTCGGCCGCAGGCGCGCAGATCTTCACGCGCAGCACGCTGCCGATGCGCGAAACCACTTCGTTGTCTTCGCAGTTGGGTATGACTCTTACTTTTACGATCATGTCCCTGCCTCCTGAACGCTGAATTGTGTCGCGTCGCTCCACGCTGACTTCGTGGCCGGCGGCGTCGCCGCTGTTCCCCTGGGGGCTTACCGCTAGGCGAAAAGAGAACTCCCTATGCGCGGCAGGTTCGAGCCCGCCGCCACCGCCAGTTCGTAGTCCCCGCTCATGCCGAGCGACAGGTAATTTACGGGACCGCCGGCGACCGTGACGGGAAAGTCGCGGTCAAAGATCTTTTTAGCTTTCGAGAACACCGCCTTGAGCTCCGCGGGAGAGGCGGCCGCCGGGGCGATGCCCAGGTAGCCGCGCGGCTCCAGGTTCTTGAGGCTCCGGATCTCGGCAAGCAGTTCCCCCGCCTTGTCCGCGGCTATGCCGGACTGCGTAGCGGAGTCGTTCAGCTTCAGCTGTATCATTACAGGTATTGTCCTGCCCAGGGCTTCGGCGTGGCGGTTTATCTCCGCCGCTATTTTAAAGCTGTCTATGGAGTCGATCCAGTCGAAGGTCTCTGCCGCGGCTTTGGCCTTGTTGGTCTGCAGGTGGCCTATGAAATGGAGTTTTACGCGCGGCCTCAGGGGGGCAAGGTCCCCGTTCACCCACTTGGCCCTGGCGTCCTGCACCTTGTTCTCGCCGGCCGTCCTTATAGCGCCGGCTTCTATCAGGATCTTCACGTCTTCGGCCGCGGCGTACTTGGTTACGGCAAGGAGTTCAACGGCGGAAGTATCGGCGCCGGCGCGGCCGCGGGCGGCTGCTATCCTGCCTGTTATGTCCTGAAAATTGGAAAGAAGCGCGCTTTTGCGTGTAAGTTCGGCAGTTGGCATTGGGATTAACTATATTCTAGCAAAAAAACGCTTGTTTTTATAGGGGAATATTTAGTACGGCAAAGCCCGCTGCGCGGGCAAATGCTATTATTTATATATGGGAACTCCGCCCGGTTTCTGGATACTCGCCGCAGCAGAAGGCCTGATGACGGCCGGCTACGCCATTTCTTTTCCTTTCCTCGCGATCTACCTCAGCGCGCACCGCGGCGTGCCCATGGCCCGGGTAGGTTTTTTTCTGGCTTCCTCCATGCTGATAGGTTCGCTTGCGCAGTTCATAGGCGGGGAGATCTCCGACGCGGTAGGCAGGCGCAAGGTGATGGTCTGCGCGCTGGCCGTCCGTACGCTGCTGATAGCCGTCATAGCCTGGATAATTTACAGCGGGGCCGGGCTCTGGGCTATTTTTGCTTTTCACCCTCTCGGTATGTTCGCCGGCTCTTTTTTTCATCCTGCTGCCCGGTCCTGGGTCGCAGACTATACTCACCCCTCGCGGCGGATGAAGGCCTATGGCCTCTTGCGGATGGTCTCTAATGCGGGCTGGGCGGTGGGTCCGGCTTTGGGAGGGCTGCTGGCTGTCGGGTCTTATTCGCTGATGTTCTTTGTATCGGCAGCCGCTTTCGGGGTCTGTACGATCATTGTAGCGCTTAGTATTAAGGACGCGCCGGGGGCGGCCAGCGGGAAATTTGTGGCGCCCAGCTTCAGGGGGGCGGCGGCGGCGCTTAAAAACAGGGCTTTCCTGCGCTTCTGTTTTTTTACTTTTACTATGTGCGCGGTGATGAGCCAACTGGTGGTTTCGAGCTCGCTTTATTCAAAGAACTACCTGGGTTTTTCGGAGCGGGAGATAGGGCTGCTGTTCTCTGTTAACGGCTTTATCGTGGTGGCTTTCCAGTACTTCATGACGCGGGTGCTTGAGGAGCGGCGCATTACTTCGGGGCTGGCGGCTGGCGCGCTTTTGTATGGCATCGGCTACCTGGCCTTCGGCTTTTCAACTGTTTTCTATGCCGCCGCGGCGGCCATCGTGGTGGTGACTCTTGGCGAGGTGGCGGTATCGCCGGGCTTGCAGGCTTTGGGCGCTAATATGGCTCCTAAGGCCGAGAAGGGCCGCTACCTGGGCGTGCAGGGCCTGTTCCAGCAGGTGGGCAGCTCCGTGGGCATCTTCATCGGCTCGAACGCCATAGGCCGCCTGAGCCCGCTATACCAGCAGGCTCCCTGGTTTATTATTGCCTCTATAGCGGTTATTTCCTCTCTTGGCTTCCTAAGCCTCGGCCGCCGCCTCACCCCCGACCAGAACGGCCTGCGCGGCCCCACCCTCCCCCCCGCCCCCGAACAAGCCACCGAACCCGCGTAAAGACTAAAACAGAAGATCCGCGAGATGTGAAGTCGGGGCCTACCGCGGGGGCCGGAACGCAAAACACGCTCGGCCACACCGTGGCCTCGCTCGGTATTCGCCCGCCGGGCTATGCAACCGGCGGGCTCAACGACGGTTTTGCTAACCCGGCCCCCGCGGTCTCCCCTCCATTTAATTATTTAGAGCTCTTATCATGGGTGAAAGCCGGTTATCTTTTTAGGAGTTGCGGTTGTGTCATCCTGTGGCTGCATCAGCGCTTTTATCGCGTTGAACACGCTCTTGAACTGCGCGTCGTAATTTCGCTCCAGGGCCTCTAGTTTGCGGCGCAGTTCCGCGTTATCGAATAGAAAACGGCGGAGTTTGTTGAATGTCCTCATTATCTGTATATTGACGCCTATGGCGCGGTCGGTATTTAAGACGCTGGACAGCATTGAAATCCCGTTTTCAGTGAAAGCGTACGGCAGGTACTTGATGTTTTGTCCCCGCTTCAAGGTCGCAATTTGCGACCTTGAAAGCTCGGCAGCATCCTTATTGGATAGTTGAAACATGAAGTCGGACGGGAATCTCTTGATCTTGCGTTTTACTTGCTCATTTAGTCTCTTGACCTCTATGCCGTAAAGCAGAGCCAGGTCGCGGTCAAGCATTATCCTGTGCCCCCGGGCTATGAAGATCTTCGACTCTAAAATATCCTGCGGAATTAGTTCTTTGGACATAGCGCCTCCCCATCCTCTTAATCCTTGCTAATATCCTAGCAGACGACCCCGACAACCGCGTGTCGGGATAGTTTGCCGGGATTTCCGCGAGATGCGAAGTCAGGGTCTACCGTGTGGGCCGGAACGCAAAACACGTTCGGCCACACCGTGGCCTTACTCGGTATTGGCCCGCCGGGCTATGCAACCGGCGGGCTCAACGAGAGTTTTGCTAATCCGGCCCCCGCGGCCTCCCCTCCATTATTTTGTTTGTTACTCCATAAGAACAAACCGCCGGAGTTTCCTCCGGCGGTTTAACTGCTCAAGCTTTTAAAGGTAAAAAGTAAAGATGGACACGGGGCAAACCATACCTCTCCACTGGCAGCAGTATGCTTTTGTCATACAGCTCCTTTAACCTTATCAAAAAGAAATACATTCCCAGTTTTTGATTCAAACATTGCGTATCTATCATCTTTAAGCAAAATATCATCGCTAACAGAGTCCTCTGTTGTGGTTTCTGTCTTGGCGGTCTCGGAGTTCGAGCTTGGATTAGAACACGCTGCGATGAATAATACTGCTGGCAATAAAAAGAGAGTTGTTTTCATGGTAATTTCCTGAGGCTTTAGTCAGCTATGGCTTGTCCGCGTTTGGAACTTTGTGTTTCCAATAATTAATTGTATAGGCAATTGTCGTGATAATAACAGACATGCTGAATATTAATGCCAAAAAAGAAGAAAAACTAGAAAGCATCCTCAAATCATATTTTTCGGGAATACCGAGTGCGGCGAGGGCTATAAATAGCCCCCATAAATTTTGATTTAAACTTATATTAACTTTTTCTTCAATACTCATGTTTATTCCCCTGTTATCTTGATAGTACAAAATCGGATTCATGTAATATGTTGTGTCTATAGGGCCTGGCGCGGGGACCGGGTTAGCAAAAGCCCGTCGGAGGCCGAGGCTTGCGTAAGCGCCGAGTCCGAGACCGGCAGGCGCGCGCACGGTGTTGCGCGACGCCGATTTTGCGTTCCGGTCCCGTGACAGGCCTGACGCAATAGCGAACTATAAGTTTCTCCCTCCTCTTAAAATAAAAACCCCCGGCCTTTTGGGACCGGGGGTATTTATTGTTAAGCGCTGACTTAGTACATGTCCGAGCCGGGGGGCATGCCGCCGCCCATTCCGGACATCGCGGGCTGCTTCTTCTCGGGCATATCCGCCACCAGGCACTCGGTGGTCAGCAGCGTGCTGGCTATGGACGCGGCGTTCTCGAGCGCGGTGCGGGTGACCTTTAACGGGTCCACGATACCGGCCTTCATAACGTCCACGTACTCCAGGGTGTCGGCGTTGAAGCCCATCTCGGCGCTAAGGTTCTTTACCTTGTCGATCACGATGGAGCCGTCCATGCCTGCGTTCTCGGCGATGATGCGGAGCGGGGCGTAGATGGCGCGGCGCACTATGTTGATGCCGGTCGTCTCGTCCTCGTTCGAACCTTTCACCTTGTCCAGGGCTTTGACCGCGCGGATAAGCGCCACGCCGCCGCCGGGGATGATGCCTTCCTGCACGCCCGCCTTGGTGGCGTTCCTGGCGTCTTCTATCTTGGATTTCTTGGCCTTCATCTCGGTCTCGGTGGCCGCGCCCACGCGGATGACGGCGACGCCGCCCGAGAGTTTGGCAAGCCGCTCTTCCAGCTTTTCCTTGTCGTAGTCGGAAGTGGTGTCTTCCATCTGCTTGCGGATCTGACCGGTGCGCTTCTTGATCTCGGCCTTGTCGCCCGCGCCGTCGACGATGGTGGTGTTTTCCTTGTCGATGACGATGCGCTTGGCGGTGCCGAGCTGCTTAACGTCGGTCTTGTCGAGCTTCATGCCGCGCTCTTCGCTGATGACTTCGCCGCCGGTGAGGATGGCGATGTCTTCCAGCATCTCTTTGCGGCGGTCGCCGAAGCCGGGGGCCTTCACGGCGCAGCCCTTAAGGGTGCCGCGCAGCTTGTTGACCACCAGGGTGGCCAGCGCTTCGCCGTCCAGGTCTTCGGCGAGGATTAGGAACTGCTTGCCGGTCTGCACGATCTTCTCGAGCACGGGCAGCAGGTCGTTCATGGCGGATATCTTCTTGTCGGTGATGAGGATCATCGCGTCTTCGAGCACGCACTCCATCCTCTCCGGGTCGGTCACGAAGTAGGGAGAGACATAGCCGCGGTCGAACTGCATGCCTTCCACGACTTCCAGTTCGGTCTCGGAGGATTTGCCCTCTTCGACGGTGATCACGCCTTCGTGTCCCACTTTTTCCATGGCCTGGGCGATGAGGTCGCCTATGACCTTGTCGTTGGCGGAAATTGTGGCTATCTGGGCCTTCTCTTCCTTGGTCTTCACGGGCTTAGCCATCTTCTTGAGCTCTTCGACCAGGGCGACAACGGCCTTGTCTATGCCCTTCTTGATCTGGGTGCCGTCGGCTCCGGCGGTCACGTTCTTCAGGCCTTCGCTGAAAATGGCCTGGGTGAGCACGGTGGCGGTGGTGGTTCCGTCGCCGGCTATGTCGTTGGTCTTGGAGGCGGCTTCGCGGACGAGCTGCGCGCCCATATCTTCGAAATGATCTTCAAGCTCGATTTCCTTCGCGATCGTCACGCCGTCGTCGATGATGGTCGGGGAGCCGAATTTCTTCGAGAGGATGACCGTCTTGCCTTTGGGGCCGAGGGTCACTTTTACGGCGTTGGCCAGCTTGTCCACGCCGGCCTTGAGCCGCATCCTGCCTTCTTCCGAGTAAATTATCTGTTTTGCCATGTTTCTAGTCTCCTTCCTTATATTAGCGTACGATGCCGAGGACGTCTTCCTCGCGCATGATGAGGTATTCCTCATCGTTGATCTTTATTTCGGTGCCGGAGTACTTGCCGTAGAGCACGATGTCGCCGGTCTTCACTTCCATGGGGACGAGCTTGCCTTCTTCCGTCAGCTTGCCTTTGCCCACGGCCATGACTTCGCCTTCCTGCGGCTTCTCTTTGGCGGTCTCGGGGATGATGATGCCGCTCTTCTTTATTTCCTTGGCTTCCATGGCCTTTATGATGAGCCTGTCGCCCAAAGGCTGTATTTTAATTTTGGTAGCTGTATCTGACATGTTTTCTTGCCTCCTGTGGTTTGATCTGGAAATTATATTTAGCACTTAAACCCTACAATTGCTAACTATAGCAAAAGGCGCGTTTCAGTGTCAATAGCACTCGTCGGGGTGGATTGCTAATTTAGGAAAGTGAGATGCAGATAAAAGAATTTCACCACAGAGACACAGAGAGAGATGAGAGGAGAAGAGATAAGATTAGGTTGGGAAAAGAGCTCACCGCGGAGGCGCGGAGGTCGCGGAGAACAGAGTGAGTAGAACATGGGAATACAAATTAATATTTTCTCATCTGAACTCTGCGACCTCTGCGCCTCTGCGGTGAATCTGAAAAGTCCGCCCGGGGGGCCTAATTTAAATACTATTTCTTAAGGAAGAAGCGGAAGCGAGTGGCCCCCACCTCGATGGTGTCGTCGTCCTTCAGCACTACCTTCTCGGTGAGAGGGTTGCCGTTGTACTTGGCGTAATCTTCCTTTATCGGGTTGAGGTAGTAGCCTTCGGGGCGCATCGTTATGACGACCGCCAGCTCCGGGCCGCCGCCGAAGAGCCCCGCGCTCTTATAGGGGATGGCGGCCTGCGAGGATTTTCCCACGTAGGTGGACAGCGCGGTCAGATCGAACTCTTTCCTCGTGTCAGCCGGATTTTCCAGCACTTCCAGCGCGCCCAGGGGGGTTTTCGGCCTCTGCGCGGGCAGCGGCGGCTCGGGGGCCTTGGTGGCCGCCGCCTCGTCCATGAAAACCAGCGAAAATTTTACCAGGTTGATAGTGTCGCCGTTCTTGAGGCCGGCCTTAAGGGTTTTTTTACCGTTGATGAATGTCCCGTTGGTGGAGTTCAGGTCTTCCACGAACCAGGTGCCTCCGGATTCGTACATTTTGCAGTGGTGTCCCGAGACGGCGGCGTTGTCCAGCACTACATCGTTATCCGCCTTCCGCCCGAGCGAAAAAGACGGCTTGTCCAGCTTTATCTCGCGGATAAAGGCGGCTTCGAATTTAAGCATCAATTTAGGCATATGATTTCCGGAGCATGTCCTTTAAGGTTTCTTTGATCGTTTTTTTAGCAACAGTCCCTATTATCACCGTTATATTGTCGGGCCCGCCGTTGGCGTTGGCCGCGTCCACCAGCTCAGCGCACGCCTTGGCGTTGTCCGGCTGAAGCTTTATCATCTCCTGAAGCTTGTCTTCTTTTACGGCCTTGAACAGCCCGTCGGTGCAGAACAGCAGCCTGTCGCGCTCTTCAAGCTCAGTCTCGACGAGGTCGACCGCGGGGGTTTTTTGCGTGCCTAGCGCGCGGGTAAGGATATTCTGCAGCGGGGAGACATCCGCCTGCTCCCGGGTCAGCAGGCCTTTTTTAACGTGCTCCATTACCAGCGAGTGGTCCTCGGTCAGCTGCTGCATGGCCCCCGCGCGCAGCAGGTATATCCGCGAGTCGCCGATGTGGGCGATCGACAGCTTTGAGCCGTTAAGCAGCGCGGCGCTCAGCGTGGTGCCCATGCCCTTGTTCTCCGGCCCGGCCGAGCCGGCCTCGTAGATCACCGCGTTGGCAAGCTGCACCGCGAAGCCCAGCTGGTTGGCTTCAAGGGAAACCTTGTCGTTATACGGGTTGGGCTTCATGCCGGTGCGCATCATCGATTCGAACTTGTCGCGCGTGACTTTTACGGCCAGCGAGCTGGCTACCTCGCCGGAGTTGTGCCCGCCCATGCCGTCGGCCACGATGGCCAGGTCGAGCTCGGGGGCCAGGAGGCAGCTGTCCTCATTGTTCTTCCGGACTTTTCCCATGTCTGACGCCGAGGCGAATTCCAGTTTAAAAGTCATTTTTTATCCTCTTTGGGGTAGATAACCGGAACGCTGCTTTCGAGAGCCTTGGCCGGCGCGGCCGCGGGTCTGGGCTGAGCCGCCGGCGCGGCCGCGGGCCTGGGCTGAGCCGCCGGCGCGGATGTCGCGGTTGCCGCTGCGGGTTTTGCAGCGGCGGGGGCCGCCGCGGGTTTTGCGGCGGGAGCCGGCGCCGGCTTAGCGGCGGGCTGCTGCGCCGCCGCGGGTTTCGGCTGCGCGGCCGGCGCTGGCGCGGGAGCCGGCGCGGAATTGAACTGCGGCGTTTTTCCGGCCATGACCGCCCTTATAGCCTCGGCCATCTCGCCGCCGGTCTGGAAACGCTCCTCCGGCTTTTTCTTGAGGGCCCTGTCGATCACGGGCACTATCGCGGGCGGCAGGTCGGCTCTTACTATCAGCGGGTCCGGGTACGGGTCGGAGGTTATCTGGAACATCAGGGTCCCGATGGAGTCCCCCCCCTTCCAGGGCCTTTCGCCGGTCAGCATCTCGTAAAGGGTGACGCCCAGCGAGAAGAGGTCCGCGCGGCCGTCAACTTTTTTGCCGGCTATCTGCTCCGGGCTCATGTAATAAGGCGTGCCCATCACAGTGCCGTCGGCGGTTTTAGATGATTCGGTTATCCTGGCTATGCCGAAGTCGGCCACCCGTATCGTCCCGTCCTCGAGCAGCATTATGTTCGCCGGTTTTATGTCGCGGTGAACAATGCCGTTCTTGTGCGCGTAGTCCAGGGCTTCCGCCGATTCGCACATATATTTCAGCACTTTCTCCGTCGGGAGCAGGTTGTCCTTCGTCGCCCACTTCTTCAGGTCGTCGCCCTTCAGCAGCTCCATGGCGATGTAGGCTATGTCCTGCTCTTCTCCGGCGTCGTAGATCTTTACTATGTGCGGGTGGGTCAGGTTGCCCGCCGCCTGCGCCTCGCGGAAGAAGCGTTCCTTCTGGTCCTTCATGGCTTTTTCTTCCAGGCCTTCCTCGAAGCGCATGGTCTTTATGGCCACCTGGCGGTTTATCTTTGGGTCCACGCCCAGGTAGACTATGCCCATGGCGCCCTTGCCCAGCTCCTTCTTTATCTCGTAGCGGCCCAGCATGGGCGTGGCGGAGGAGCCCGCCATCATCATCGTCGCGTCGCTCCCGCCGCCGCCTTTGCCGCCTATGCTGCCGAAGACGGCGCCGTCGGCGGCTTTCTTCAGCACGTCTATCTTGGCCTTTACGTCCTTGAATTCCGGGTCCTTGTTGGAGATATGCTCGTAGATGGCCACGGCTTTGTTGTACTGGCGCTTGCGCTCGAAGTCCAGCGCCAGGTTATAAAGGGTGTCCTTCATGTTGACGTCGAGGGGGCACAGGCGGAACTTCTCGAAGGCCAGGTCCAGCATGCCCTGGCCCTGGAAGGAAAGCCCCAGCATTTTATTCGTCTCTATCTGGGAGACCTCTATAAGCTCCTTCGATTTTTCCGTGGAGAAGAAGCGCTTGGTGATGACGAAGATGTAGCCGGCTACCAGCACCACGGCGGGGTACATGATCTTCAGCCACAGGCCCTTGGAGGTGAAAAGGAACATGCCGGCGGCCAGCAGCGCGGCGAACATCCCGCCCGCCAGCACCGCGCCCGAGCCCGCTTTAAGGCGCGGCAGCAGGAAGGCCGTGAAAAGGCCGGCTATGACGATAAGCACGATCTCGACGGGCGCGGCCCAGTCCGGGCGGGCGATGAAGCGGCCGGAGAGGATGTTGTCCACCACGTTGGCCGTGAAATCGACCGCCGACATGGCGCTGTCCGTGGGGGTGACGTAAAGGCTGCCCACGCCCTGCGCGGTCAGGCCTATCAGCACTATCTTGTCCTTGAAGGCCTCGGGAACTACCTTGCCGGTCATAACGTCGTAAAAAGAATAGTATTTAAAGGACTTGCTCCGGTTGAAGGCCACCAGGGCGTAGGAGGCGGCGTCAAGCGGCATCACGCTTTTGCCGAAGACCGCGGCCACGCCGGGCGACAGGGTCACCTGCGCCGGGGTCAGCCCCAGCCGCACGCGCACGAGCTCGGCGGCGTAGGACGGATAGAAGTTCTCGCCGTACTGGATGAAGGGGTATTCCCTGCGCACGGCCCCGTCTATGTCGCTGAACACGTTCACGTGCCCGGCGCCGGCGGCCGAGGAGGCCAGGACGTCGATGGGCGCGGTTATTCCCGAGCCCTCCTCCGAAGCTTCCACCGGTACGGACTTATGGGAGATCGAAGGGGCCAGCCGCTTCATCCATTCAGGCTCCGGCTTGGCCTTCGCTACGGGGGGGCCGGTGTCGAACAGAAGCGGCAGCACCACGTTGCCCGCCGCGGCAACGGCTTCCGCCAGCTTGGCGTCGTTGTCCATGGCCTTTTTAGCCTGGTCGATGGCGCGCAGAAATTCGGAGTCCTTGCCCGTTTCCTTTATTTTTTTCTCCGCCAGCAGCGCGGTGTATTTGGCTTTCAGCAGGTCGGCTATCTGGGCGTCGCTGTTCTTCTCCGGCTCCGAGAAGAGGATGTTGAGGCCTATCACGGAGGGCCTGGCGGGCTCCGAGGAGAGCCAGACCAGCATGTCCGCCACCTTCGAGCGGGACCAGGGCCACCGGCCTATCTTTGAAATGCTGTCGTCGTTGATCTCGATCACCGCTATGTCGCTCTTGGCGGGGGAGCCGGCGCTGAGGCGCGCGCGGAAGTCGTAAAATTTCAGCTCGGCCGTTTCAAGCCCGGTGCCGGTGAAGTAGAAGAAAAGGGCGGCCGTCGCCAGCGCCAGGCCCCACAAAATGTCAGAGAAAATAAATTTGCGCACTAGTCCTCCAGAACTTTAATAAAGTTCCTTGTCCCTGTAGGCGGCGGTGAGTTCCTCTATGAAGCAGGCGTTCGCCATCAGGGCAAGAAAAAAGGCTATAAAAATTATACCGGCTGAACCGGCCAGCGTGCCGCGTACGCGCAGGCTCAGCGCCTGGTAGTAGTCCAGCCTGGCCTGGATCTGCAGCTTGCCGCGCTCCGGCGGCTTTATCTCTTCGGGCTGCCGGGGCAGCACGGGCTCTATGGGGCGGCCTTCCACGTCGTAAAGCACTTCCGCCTTGGCGGTCTCCAGCGCCTGCAGGTAGGCGGCCTGGAGGTCGCGGTTGGACTTCGTCACCGCGTCGGTTTCGACGCGGACTTTTTCGGCGGTCATCGCCTCGATCTGCGGATTGGTGAACATCGAGAACATGGTCAGGTTAGCCGCCAGGAATAGGAACTGCGGGTTGAAAAACAGCGAGAACGTCTTCTGGGTGAGCGCCGCCGCCAGGCCCAGAAGGGCGAGCAGGCCGCATGCCGCCAGCCAGATCCTTTCCGGGGTTATTTCCGCCCCGGCCTTGAAATAAAAATAGGTAAGGGCAAGGCCGCCCAGGTAAGCCGCCACCGCCAGGGCTTTGAAGATCCAGTTTTCTTTGAAGACCGCTTTTGACGCCGCCAGGTAGAGGAAAAAGGCGTAAACTATAAAGTTGGCGCCTGAGAACATGTTTTGCAGCCCCAGCTTGACGGCCATGAAGGCCCTGGCCACCGTATCCGGGCTCTGCACCGCCCCGGGCAAAGCGTCCAGGTTCGGCGGCATCGGTATGTATGCCCCGCCGGCGTAGGCGGCGACCGCCGCGGCCAGGGCGAAAATGGTGTAGTCCGTAGTGAATTTGCGCGGCTTCTGCCAGACCGCCCAGGAGTACAGCACGATCCCGGCCAGCGCCATTACGAACGCTGTCACCGGATTTTCGGAGATCGGGGAAGACAGGGAGCCCGGGACTGTCCCCGAGGCGCCGGCCAGTATAAAACATCCGGTGCCAGCCAGCGTCAGCGCCAGGTGCACGCCCATCTTCAGGCTGTTATGCAGCCCCGCAAGCTGAAGGGCGGGCTTCTGCAGGGGCGGCGCCTCCAGGCCCGGCCGGGCCTGAGCAGGCCGCGGCGGAGGCGGGGGCGCGGGACGTGGCGGGGAAGCCTGCACTCTGGTCGACGGCTTGGGGTCGGATCTCTCCAGCGAGGCCTCCTGCGAGACCTGCTGCTCGGCCGACCCGGTTTCCATCCGGGAGGTGATCTCGGGGATATCAAAAGTTATTTCATTAGAAGTCGACTCGGTGTAGCCTTCGTCGGAGCCGTATTTCACGAACTCGGCAATAACCTCGCCGGCCGCCTGGTAGCGCTCCTCGGGCTTCTTCTGCATCAGCCGCTCAATTATGCGGCAGGCCCAGAGCGGGATGTCCGGCCTTATCAGCATCACGTTGGGAAGGGGATCGCCGATATGCTTGTGTATGACCTCGATGGAGGATTTGCCGTCGAAGGGGTATCTGCCGGTAAGTATATAGAAGTAGGTCGCCCCGGCGGCGTAGAGGTCCGCGCGGTTGTCCACCGTGCCCGCCAGGCCCTGCTCCGGGGACATGAAATAAGCCGTGCCCACCATTTCCCCCGCCATCGTCAGCTGCTTCTCTTCGGTTATGCTGCGCGCCAGGCCGAAGTCCACGATGCGCGGGATATTGTCGGCGCCCACCAGGATGTTGGAGGGCTTTATGTCGCGGTGTATTATGGACTTGGAATGCGCGTGCCCCAGCCCCAGCATGACCCCGGACATTATTTCGGTGGCCTGCTTCACAGGCAGCGGGCCCTTCTCGGCCACCAGGTCGTGCAGGGTCTTCCCCTCCACGTAGGACATCAGTATGAAGTAGGAGCCGTTTTCCTGGCCGAAGTTGTAGATGTGCACTATGTTGGGATGGTCCAGCTTGGCCGCCGAGCGGGCTTCCCTGAGGAAAAAATCTATATTGCGCTGCTCCCGCGCCAGCTCGGGCGCGAGCAGCTTTACGCAGACGAACTTGTCCAGCGCCGCCTGGTGGGCCTTGTAAACCGAGCCCATGCCGCCCTGGCCCAATTTGCAGATTATTTTACAGCCCGCGAAGACGGTGCCGGCTATATCAGGTTCTGTTTCCATTGTTTCGCTGTGTCTTCCCTTAAACCTTCAGCCCTTCGCCTAAATGCGCCTGTCCCTGACGAAGATGCTTCCGCGCCTCGAGGGCAGCTCCTTGGCGTAGTGCTTGAGCTCCGCCGCGCTTTCGACTATCTTGGCGTAGTGCCTCTGCGTGTGCGGGGCCACTATGGCCACGGTCAGCGACATTATCGGGAAATCCTTCGTTTTGTTCTTGCGGTCCATGGTCGTTATGAACCCGCGCCTGCGGTCGGCCTCGTTGTAAAATTCAGGGATGAACCTGTCGAAATCCTCCGTGATGGCCCTGGCCGCGGTTTCACAGGCCTCGGGCGAGGTTATCAGGACGAAATCGTCCCCGCCGACATGGCCCACGAAGTAGTTGTGGCCCGCCACGGCCTTAGCCTTTTCGGCGAGCAGCTGGGCTATGCGCTTTATTACCTCGTCTCCTTTGGCGTAGCCGTAAACGTCGTTGTAGGCCTTGAAATTATCAGCGTCGACGTAGCAGAAAGCGAAGGGTTCATCCGCGGCTATGCGCCGCGTAACCTCTTCCTCTATAGCAGGGCTCCCAGGCAGGCGGGTGAGCGGGTTGAGCGCGGTATCGGCGCTTTTCCGCTTAAGGATGCGGTTTATCCTGGCCCTCAGCTCCCGCACGTCGAAAGGCTTCGTTATGAAGTCGTCGGCGCCGAGTTCTATGGTGTTGACCCTGGCTTCCACCTCGGACACGCCGCTGAGTATTATAACCGGTATGTCGCGCGTATCCGGGGCCTCGCGTATGCGCTTGCAGAGGGTGTAGCCGTCTATGCCGGGCATGCGCAGGTCCAGCAGTATCAGGTCCGGCTTGTTTTCTTTGAGGAAAGAGAGAACCTCTTCGCCGTGACAAAAGGTGGTCACGGTGTAGTTGTACTTTTTCAGCACGGCGGAAATGAGCAGGCCCACATTAGGGTCGTCATCCACTACAAGCACTTTTTTTCCCACCAAGGTTCCCCCAATACATACGTATGCGGATTAAATCTGCAATGCCGCACCGGACGCTCTTTATGTCGCAAGGGGCCATGCCCAAAGCGGCCAATGCACATCAAACTGCCAAAATCATTCCAAAACTAAGGAAGATCCTTCCTATATCTAAATTATAAAACATAATATATTAAAAAAGCAACCACGATGCGCGCGGGCCTGCCGGCGTTTTGGCGTAACCTCCGCTGGCGCCCCGGCGCGCCCGAATGTCCGCCCGCTTTCTGGGTCTTGAAAAAAAATAATATTCTGCTATAATAGTAAAAAGAGGAAATATCGTAAAAACCATAATATTGCGGATGTGGACCGGTTTTTTTCGCTGAAGCGAACCCGCGGCGCTGTTTGGCGGGCGCTATGCGCAGGACGGCCGGCACGAGGATAATTTTATGAGGCGGACGATTCTCAGCACATTTGAGGTTGCGAAAATGCTCGAGCTGTCACCGGGTACCGTAGCCAACTGGGTGGATGCGGGACGTCTTAAGGCTTTCACTACCCTCGGCGGGCACCGGCGGGTAAAGGCGGAAGACCTGAAAAAATTCCTGGAAGAGAACAATATCCCGGTGCCTAAAGAACTTTCTGAGCGGGTTGTTACGACGATAAAAGTGCTCATTGTCGAGGACGACGTGAAATTCCTTAAGCTGACGGAGCGCTTCTTCAGGACTTTCCGCAAGACGTGGCAGATCTTTTCCGCTGCCGACGGCTTCCAGGCCGGGGCGCTGGTGGGCAGAGAGAAGCCTGACGTCGTGATCCTGGACATAATGCTGCCGGATATAAACGGCTTCAAGGTATGCGAGATGATAAAGGCGGGCAACAAGCGCACCCTGGTGATAGCTGTGACCGGCTACGATTCCGACGAGATAAGAAGCAGGATACTGGCCGCCGGGGCCGACGCCTACTATGTGAAGCCTTTTAAATTCGAGGAACTGGTGGCGCGCATCGAGTCCTGGCCGGCCTGACGGCCGCAAGCCGCTCGAAGGGAATGCGGCGGTTAACTTAAAACACAATCGCACTTGACAAATGACAACCGGGGTGCTAGAATAAATTCGTCAGGGCTGCCTCCCTCACCTACCCCCCAATAGGCAGCCCTGCCTTTATTTCCCGGCGCGCGAGGGATATGACTAAGACCACAAAGATAATCCTCGGCTCCGCTGCGGCCGCCGCGCTTTCGCTGGCTGCTGTCTTTTCAGCGCTTGAGCGGGCCGAAACCGCCCGCCGGGGGCAGCTTGGCTGGAGCGAGATAAAAAGTATCGCCGCGGCGCAGGGCCTGGGCGAGGCCGTTTCCGAAGTTGAAAAACGGCTTGCCGCCCACCCTAACGACGCGCTGCTCCATTATTACAGGGCCCGGCTTCACTATGAGGCCGACCAGGGCAGGGAGGCCCTTGAAGAGGCCGACAAGGCGATAAAACTCGGCTACGCCCAGGAAATTTCCCACCTGCTCAAGGCGCTCGTTTACGGCAGGCTTTACGGCGACCGCGCGCGCCAGAGGGAGCTCGCCTCGAAAGCCCTGGTCTATGATCCCACGTACGACGACGGGTACCTGGTGAGGGCGGAGGCCGGCTACGCGCTGGCCGACTACAAGGCCTGCGCCGCGGACGCGGATTCTTTTTCCAGGCTGAAGCCCAAGGAGACCGACGGCTATGAGTATAGTCTGCTCTGCCTGGAGCTGCTCGGAGATTCCGCGGGTGCTGAAAGCGCGGGGCTGAAAATACTTAAGCTGAAGCCGGACAGCCACGCCGCGCTCTGGCGGCTCGGCCGGCTCTACGCCGCGCGGGGGCTGCACAAGCGCGCCCTGATAAGATTTTCCGAAGCGATACGGCTCAGCGGCGGGCGCCCGCGATATTACCTGGACCGCGCCCTGTCCTGCGAGGCGCTCGCGGATTTTCCCTGCGCGGCCTGGGACTATTCTTCCGCGATGGACTGGAAGGAGATCTCGGGCTACGCCAGCTATTACTACCTGCTGGGCTCGGCCATGCACCGCATCGGCGAGCTGAAGACAGGCCTCGAGGCCGCCGATACAGCGGTTGCCAAAGCCCCGTCGGACCCGGCCAATTACGAACTGCGCGGCCGCCTGCGCGCCGAGCTCGGCGACCCCTCCGGCGCAAAAAAAGATTTTCAGAAGCTCTCCTCCCTCTCCCCCGCTAAAAAACCCGAAGCCGACGCCCTGATAGAGAAACTGAAGACAAAATAATTTCAGACCGCGAGATGCGAAGTCGGGGGCCTACCGCAGGGGCCAGAACGCAAAACCGGCGTCGCGCACACCGTGCGCGCGCCTGCCTGCCTCAGGCTCGGCGCTTACGCAAGCCTCGCCTTCCGGCGGCTTTTGCTAACCTGGCCCCTGCGGTCTCCCCC
>JAUSCK010000014.1 GCA_030651035.1 Elusimicrobiota bacterium | reverse complement strand
GCCCGGCTCCTCCAACGAGGTAATAATCTACCGCCGCGGCGTGCTTAAAAAATTCATCTCCAGCGTACTTTACCTTAAGGCTGAATTTTCCGAGTGGGAAGGGCTGACGCAGATCTTTTTCGGCCTGGCCGCCGGCGGGGCCATGCTCTTCGCGGTGCTGGTGATGCTGTTCGTCCAGCAGCGCTACACGATGAACAGCATGCCCTTCGTGCTGGCGGTGGTGATAAGCTATATCTTCAAGGACCGCATAAAAGACTGGCTGAAGCTGCTGTTCTCGAAGAGCCTCACGCGCTGGATCTCCGACCGCAAGATAGACATATTGGACTCCTCCGGCGGCGGCGCGCGAATAGGCCTGCTTAAGGAGGCTGTGACTTTCATCTCCGACCGGGACCTCCCGCCCGACATCGCCCGCCTGCGCCGCATAGACAATATAACCTCCGTGGACGAGGAGGGCAAGCCGGAGCGCGTCTTCAAGTATAAGAAGGAGATAGTGCTCTATCCCGAGGTGGTCATGAAGAGCCACGATCGCCTCCGCGACCTTAACGACATAATGCGCTTCAATATACGCGAGCTGATAGAGCAGGCAGACGACTCGGCCGTGGATTATCCTTACGTAGACCCCGCCAGCGGCGAGCTGTGCACGGCGGCCTGCGCCCGGGTGTACCACCTCAATATGGTCATCAAGTACACTTATTTCGACAGGGAAGCGAAGGTGAACATACATTACGAGCGCATACGCATAGTCCTGAACAAGGACGGCATAGTGCGGCTGGAAGAAGTGAGGTTAACTTAGGGGAAATCGAAAATCGAAGATCGAAAATCGGGGATCGGGGATTGGGGATCGGAGGATTGGGGATTGGGGATCGAGGGACGGGGACTGGAGTTAAACAATGGAAATTAACGCTATCGGGATAATGGGGTCTAACGACACCGGGACGGGCGCCGCGGAACTGTTCCTGAAGAACGGCTTCCAGGTCCGCCTTTACGACGATTTCAAGGACAGCCTGAACATAGCGCTGGCCAAGATCTCCTGGTCGCTGAAGCTGGCCGGCAAGGAGGAGTTGCTGGGCAATATAGAGGGCATCCAGGACCTCTCGAAGTTCAACGGCGCCGATATAGTGATAGAGACCGCCGCAAAATCCGCCGAGGAGCGGAAGGTCTATTTTTCAAAACTCAGGAAGCACCTGGACCAGCATTGCGTGGTGGCGGCACTCTGCGGGGTGCAGCCCGTAAGGGAGATAATTGAATATACCGAGCTGCCCAAAGAGCGGGCGCTGGGCTTTCACTTTATCAAGCCGGTGAGCTCCAACCTGCTGGTGGAAGTGGTGCGGACGGACCACACCAAGGATGAATACCTGGACGCCGCGGCCAACCTGCTGCGCAAGATAGGCAAGACCCCCATTATAATAAAGGACAACCCGGGGCAGATCGTGGAGAGGCTGACCCGGCCTTTCATGCTGGGGGCACTCAAGCTGCTGGAATCCGGCAAGGGCTACCCGCACGAGATAGACTCGGCGTTCAAAGAGGTGGCCGGGGCGCCCTTCGGTCCTTTTGAGCTGGCCGATTTTTCCGGCCTGGACACCGACTACCAGGCCACCGAGGCCATCTACGCCGCGCTGGGCAAGCCGGAGCGGCTGGCGCCTTCGCCCACGCAGCTGCGCCTGGTCCAGTACGGCCAGCTGGGCCGCAAGTCCACCATAGGCTATTACATCTACGAGGAGGGCCGCATCGTGGGCGAGAACCCCGTGCTGCCCAACATGATAAAGTACCTCGGGCTGAAGAAGACTTTTAAAGGGGACATCTTCGCCGAGATCATGCGGCCCGTAATTGAAGAGGCCAAGCTGCTGGCCTCCGAGATCATGGCTTCCGAGTACGACATAGAGACGGCGGCGAAACTGGGCTTCGGCTGGCCTAAGGGCCCCTTCGCCTTCAGCCGCGACCTGGCGCACCTGATGACGAAGAAGAAGGTTTCCGAGTTCGACAAGCTGGATACGTTCTGAGAAAGGATTAAGGATAAGGGCTGAAGGACGGAATAGGGAACGGGAGATCACTGGGGGCGGCGGAAGGTGAAAAGCTATGGCAAAACGGTCGTTTTTGGGTGAGCTTGGGCATTCGATAGCTTCTTTTTTGCTGGGCGCCCCCAGCCTGCGCACGGGGACGCTGGTGAAGACCGTCTTCGCCGCCGACGGCAGGCACAGGGTGTGCTTTTACCGCATGGAGGAGGACGGGGCCTGCGGCTTCCGCGAGGAATACTTCGACAACAAGATCCTGGAGATGAACTGGCTGCCTGTGAGCATGGAGCCCGCCAATGAGTACCCGGACCTGGACGCCGCCATAGCCGCCGCCAAAGAAGAGGTTCCCTGGCTTCGCCAGGCGCTCTAGGAGTCCGCTTATCACTTATCGCCGCTTAAATATCCCATCAGCCTGTAGACCAGTTTGGCGGTGTTGAGCTCTGTTATGTGGGAGCCGCTGACAGGCGCCGTTTCCATTACGTCCACGCCCACCACCCTCTTCTTCGTGCACACCGCCTTGAACAGCTTCATCGCGTCATGCCACTGGAAGCCGCCCGGCTGCGGCGTGCCGGTGCCGGGCATAACCGCCGGGTCGAACCCGTCCACATCAATGGTCAGGTAGACTGTATCGGTCAGCTCGCGGAGGATGTCCCGCTCCAGCTTTTTAAAATCCAGGTTCTCGTGCATCAGGTGGGTCGTCACGTTGCCGGCGTTGTGGAACTGCCGCTCGTCCGCGCCCACGCTGCGTATGCCTACCTGCACGATCTTGTTGGTGAGCGAGGCCGGGTAAACCGCGCAGGCGTGGCTGTGCTTCGAGCCTTCGAATATCACGCGCAGGTCGGCGTGCGCGTCAAAATGCAGTATGGACAGGTTCTTGTGCCGCTTTATAAAGGGCGGCAGCAGCCCCTGCGTCACGCTGTGCTCTCCGCCTATAAAGAAGGGAAGGGCTTTGGTGGAAGAGAGCAGCTTCTCCACCGTGCGCTCGAGGGCGGGGAAAAACTTCTTCTCGGGCAGCGCGCAGTTCACCGGCTGGGTGGTAAAAATGCCTTTCTTCCAGGTCTCCGTCTTGGTTTCCTCGTCCCAGAGCTCGAGCTGGTAGGAGGCGTCTATGACCGCGGGGGGGCCGTATTTGGTCCCCTGGCCGTATGAAGTGGTCTTTTCATAGGGCACAGGCACCACCACGAAGGCGGCGTCCTTGAAGTTTATCGTTTTGCGGAGTATGAACTGGTTTTCTGCCGGTTTGAATGACATAAGTCCCTTGTAGGAACAGGTGGAGATAAAAAGCAGCCGCTGCTCAGAACAGGAATACCGCCGCGGCTACCGTGGTGGTCCAGATGCCTTCCATGCCGATGCCGGACTGCGTTATATTCCTGGTCGTCACTATCTTGCCGCTGAGCTCCCAGATCTCTTCCTTCTGGTCCCAGGTCGTTTCCCCGCCGAACTCGATGCCCTGGATGGTGGAGAGCATCAGGGCCGCCAGGTCTTCCGAGTAATCCCCGGTTTTCTCGTCGGTCTCGCCGAAAGTGTGGTGCTCCGAGATATAGCCGTAGTGGGCGTGGTCCTTGGGGACGGCGATGCCCACCGAAGAGGCGATCAGGCGGTGGTTCTCGTTAATGGCATTGCGGCTCAGCACGCAGTGCAGTATCTGGCCGTCCCTGAGCTTCTCTATACCTTTTTTAGCCGGTATAACCTTGCAGTGCGGGGGGAAAATGCTGGAGACGTGCACAAGATTGTACTTGGCGATCTTGGCGTCCCTGAGGGCTTCCTCGAAACTGGCGAGCTTCTCTTTATGCCGCCCTAAGCCTTTGGTGAGAAATACTTCTTTGGGGACAAGTAATAATGACATGCAGTAATTATAATAAATTCAAGGGCGGCCTAACCCGGGTTAGAATTATCCAATGCAAGATGAGCATGAGAAAAAGCCTGTTTCCAATGCAAAGTGAGCATGAGAAAAAACCCGTTTCCAACGCAAGATGAGCATGAAACCGGTTTTGGCTTGCAAAAGAGGTGTTTCCCGTCCATAATCT
>JAUSCK010000006.1 GCA_030651035.1 Elusimicrobiota bacterium | reverse complement strand
GGCACGAACTCCTCGAGCACGCGGCCCGCATTATCCGTCACCTTCAGCACGCCGAAAGGCACGGCGTGGATGCCGCCGTTGGCGAAAGTGGAAAAAGAGCTGGTCATTTCCATGGGGCTCACCCCCGAGGTTCCGAGCCCGATCGAGGGCACGGCCTCGAGGTTGCGCTTGATGCCGGCGCGGTGCGCCACGTCGGCCACCAGCGTGGGGCCCACCCGGGTCACCAGGTAGACCGACGAGAGGTTGCGCGAAAGCTCCAGCCCGCGGCGCAGGGTTATGCGGCCCTGGAACTTGCTGTCGAAGTTGTTCGGCACCCAGATCTTGAAATCCTTGTTGCCCAGGAAGGGCTGTATGGCCAGGTCTATGGAGTACTGGTCCGTGGCTCCTTCGAGCAGCCGCCAGTCCTTGCCGTCGTAATAATAGGCCATCGGGGAATCTTCCACCAGGCTGGCCGGGGTATAGCCGTTCATCAGGGCGGCCATCCAGACCATGGGCTTGAAGGTGGAGCCGGCCTGGCGCGCGGCCTGCGTCACGCGGTTGAACTTGCTGACCTCGTAGTTGCGCCCGCCTATCATGGCCTTTATCGCGCCGGTTTTCGTGTCGAGTATGATAAAAGCTCCCTGCAGCGGGACGGACGAAGCTATAACCTCGGCCTCTTTCTCATTATCGGTGGCGGACTCGGGCAGCGGGGCGCGGTTCTTGGCCGCGTCCACGTCGTACTTGGCCAGGTTCTTCTCCATGATAGCTTCCGCCGGTATCTGCATGGCGAGGTCCAGCGTGGTATAGATCTTCATGCCGCCCTTCCAAAGCTGCGTCACGCCGTATTTAGGCTCCAGCTGCTGGCGCACGTATTCCACGAAGTAAGCCGCGTGGCTGGAGAACAGCGTGGATTTTTCCCTGGGAATAGGCTCGGTAGCGGCGGCGGCCGCCTCCGCGGCGGTGATATAATTTTCATTCTTCATGCGCTGCAGCACCAGGCTGCGGCGCTGCGTCGCCTTTTCAAGACTGTTGAAAGGCGAGAAGCGCTCCGGGGAGGGGATCAGGCCTGTGAGCATGGCGCACTCGCCGAGCGTCATCTCGGAGACGTCCTTGCCGAAATAAAGCTTGGAGGCCGATTGCACGCCGTAGACGCCGTTGCCGAAATAGATCTGGTTAAGATACAGCGTAAGTATTTCCTGCTTCGAGAAATTGCGCTCTATCTGCAGGGCCAGGACTATCTCCTTTACTTTGCGCGTGATGGTTTTCTCGGCCTTGAGGAAGATGCCGCGGGAAAGCTGCTGGGTGATGGTGGAGCCGCCCTGGGCGCTGCGCCGGTGCAGGATGTCGCGCAGCAGCGCCCGCATGATGCCCCTGGGCGAGATCCCCCAGTGCCGGAAAAAATTCTGGTCCTCCATCGCGATAACGGCGTTCTGCATATCCACGGGGATCTTGCTCAGCGGCAGGATAGACCGCTTCTCCACCGAGAATTCCTTTATCACCTGGTTATTTATATCGTAAACGTAGGTAGTAAGAGAGGGCGTATACTCGTCGAGCTTGTCTATCGAGGGGATATCGGTAAGCGTCTTGCGCATCAGCACGGAGGCGACCAGGATGCAGGCGGCGGACAGCACCCCTATGATATAAACCGCCTTGAGGACCAGCTCCCGGGCCGAAAGCCCGTCCAGATAATCCAGGAATTTACGGATGAAACCCATATACTGATTATAATAAATTATGGAACGGCGATAGTTGTAAGTAGACAGCGAAAGAAGGGAGACAGCGTTCCTTAAAACCTGCATACCGTCCACTTTCCCCTCTCCCGATTGCCCGGCTTGAGGCTAAAATGATAGATTTACACTAATATATGAAAAGACTTATTACGCTCATCGCAGCTGCTGTCGCGCTCTCGGCCTGCTCAAAGCATGACGGCAAGGTGGTTGCCAGGGTGGGCTCTGAAAAGATAACCGAAACTTATCTGCAGGAGAAATTCGCGGAGATAAGCCCGGCGGCGCAGGAATACCTGGCTTCCAAGCCGGGGCGCAGGCAGTTTTTAGACGTTATAATCCACGAGCGGCTTATGCTGATAGCCGCGCGCACCAGCCGCGTGGCTTCCGGCGGCGACTACAAGGGCAAGGTAAAGGAAAAAGAGAAGGAAATGAAGGATACCCTGCAGGCCTACAAGGACTTCATGCTTACCCGCATGTGGATAGACGACATGCGCTCAAAAGAGCTGAAGGTCACTGACCAGGAGGCGCAGGAGTATTACCAGAAATATCCCAACACCGTGACGCTGGCCCACATACTCCTGCCCAGCTACGAGGAAGCGGAAAAGGTCATTAAAAAGCTCAAGTCCGGGGCCGACTTCGACAGGACCGCCAGGGAATACTCGCTGGACAAGGAAACCGTGCGCCTGCCGCCGGTGATGTACGGCGAGTTCATGCCCGAGCTGGAGGACATGGCCTTCAAGATGCGCACCGGAGAAACCCAGGGCATAGTAAAAACCGCCATGGGCTTCCACATAATAAAGAAACTGGCGCAGGACAAGGCGCCGCAAGGCCCTGCGCTTGAGCGGGTCCGCAAGATACTGGAAAAGAAGAAGTTCGACGCCTACCTGGCCAAGTTCCAGGAGAAGAATAAAGTGGAGGTTATCGATGAAAACTATAAATAAACCCGGCACTTTTTCCCGTGCCCGGGCCAAAGTTCGGGGTAAATTCCTGCTGGTCTCGGCGCTCTGCGCCCTGGCCGCCCCCGCCCAGGCCAAGGTGGTGGAGGAGCTGGCCGCGAGGGTGAACAACGAGGCGGTCACCATTTCCGACTACCAGCGGGCCAAGGAGGCGCTGACCGAGCAGTACGCCGCCGCGATGCCTGACTTCTTCAAGCAGAAGGACGCCGCCGCGCAGCTGGAAAAAGCCGCCCTGGACAAGCTGGTGGACGAGGCCCTGCTGCGGCAGAAAGCCGAGTCACTGAAAATAAAGGTTTACGAGCGCGAGCTGGAAACCGGCGTAGCCGAGATACGCAAGCGCTTCTCCCGCTCCCCCGACGGGGGCCAGCTTTCAACGGAGAAGGCCGAGGAGGCCTTCCGCGGCGAGCTCAAGAAAGAAGGCGTCACGCTGGAGGAGTTCCGGGAGCGCATACGCAGGCAGCTTATGGTGCAGAAGCTGGTGCAGGAAACCATAAAAACCCGCGCCAAGATGCCCGGCGACGCCGAGACGAAGGCCTATTTTGACAATATTATCCTGGTGCTCAAGGGCGAAGAGGCCTCGATAAAAGGCCTGGACGCGGAGGCCATGCAGGACCTGCTGGCCGTGGCCGGGAAATTCAAGGAGATAACCGCCGAGCGCCTACACCTGCGCCACATCCTGGTCAAGCTCAAAGAGGGCGCGACCCCGGAGGAGAAGAAGGCCGCCCAGGAAAAGGCCCTGGCCCTGCGCAAGAACCTGGACGGCAGCCTGGATTTCGACGAGGCCGCGGTGAAGAATTCCGAAGACCAGGAGAGCGCCCAGCGCGGCGGCGACCTGGGCTACGTGGTGAAGGGCATGCTGCCGCCCGAAGTGGACACGGAGGCCTTTAAGCTGCAGGTGGGCGAGAATTCCCAGCCGGTGGAAAGCAAGTTCGGCTGGCATATACTGCGCCTCGAGGAGAAGCGCGCGGCCCAGAAGCTGCGCTACGAGGCCGTAAAGGAAGACCTGGAGCAGGTGCTGGCGCAGAATTCCTTCGCCGCCGAGCTGGGCGCCTATATAAAGGAACTGCACAAAGACGCGAAAATACAGATCTTCATCGGCGAGAAAGAAAAATAGAAGTAATTTACATCGATGAACAGGATAGACAGGATAAGAACAGGTGATGAAAATCCTGTTCATCCTGTTTATCCATGTTTAATCTTTCATGCAGCGAACTTCTTAATAAATAGCTAATTCGGATGTAGTATTTATCCCTTCTACGTGAAACCTAATATAATCATAACGGCGGGGGACCCGCTGGGGATCGGGCCGGAGATAACGGTGAAGGCGCTGAAAAGCGCGGCCGCGCTCCGGGCCTGCCGCCTTTTTGTGATCGGCGACACCGCCGCCCTCAAGCGGGCCGGCTGGACCCCGGCCCTTTGCCCGCTGCTGCCGGTTGACGCGCCCGGCCTTGATTTCTCAAACCCCGGCCCGACAGCCCCCGGCGGGGCGGCCTCTTTAAAGGCCGTGCTGGCGGCGGTAAAGCTTATCAAGTCGGGGCTTTTCAGCGCGCTGGTCACCGCCCCTATCTCGAAAGAAGCCTGGGCCCTGGCCGGCGCGCCCGCGCCCGCCCACACCGACCTCTTCCGCAGCATTGAAAAGCGCGAGCCGCTGATGCTTTTTTCCCGCGGCCGGGTTAACGCCGCCCTGGTCACGGAACACGTTCCGATCAAAGACCTGAGCTCCAGGCTCACTAAGGCGCTTGTAAAGAAAAAGGCCCTCCTTTTTAATTCAGCGCTTAAAGCGCTGGGGTATAAAAAGCCGCTCATCGCGCTCTGCGCCCTTAACCCCCACGCGGGGGACGGCGGCGTGATAGGCAGGGAAGAAATAAAAACGCTGCTGCCGGCGCTCAGGGAGTTAAAAAAGGAAGGCCTGCGCGTGACCGGCCCGTCGCCCTCCGACGCGGCCTGGGCCGCGCACCTCGCCGGGAGATGCGACGGGCTGCTCTGCCTTTACCACGACCAGGCCCTGGCCCCCCTGAAGATCGCCCCCGGCGGCGGCCCGCCGGTGCATTGGACGTGGGGGCTGTCTTTCCCGCGCACCTCCCCCGCGCACGGCACGGCCTTCGACATAGCCTGGCGCGGCAAAGCGGACGCCTCCGGCATGAGGGAGGCTGTTCTTTTCGCCGCCAGACTCACAAAAAAACCCGGCTATTTAAGAAAATAAATCATTCACATTGATAAACAGGATTAAAACAAATCCTGTCCATCCTGTTTATCTATGTTTGATCTCTCCAGCGGGAACTGGTTAAGAAACGGAAGTAATCACATGGATATACAGGATTGACAGGATAAAAAAATAACGATCCTGTACATCCTGTCTATCCATGTTCATTTTTCTTATTCCGAACCGGTTCAGGGATCTAAGGGGCCTGTATTAACTTTACGGCGGAGATTTTTGGAATGACGGCGGCCGAGTAAAAGTCGTGCTGATCCGTTCCGCCGCCCGCGGCCATGGCCAGGGGGTCCACCCGGTAGCTTACCAGCAGTTCCTGCCCGTTTTTTTCAAACTTGATTATTTTAAAGATGCCGTTCGGCAGCTCCGACACCGAAATAAGGACGAGCACGGACTCCTTTGAAAAGTCGGGGCTGGACAGCGGCGAGGCAAGGGGCTTTGCCCCCGTCTCCATAGCTGACCGGCATTTATGCGAATTGGCGAAGGCCCACCAGTTTTCGGAGCTTTTGTAGATCTTATATTCCACCGGCGCCGTGAACAAGGTAACACCCTCCTCCCCCGGCCTGCGCCCCATTTCCGGCATGGAGGACACCTTCAGGCTCGGCTCCTTAGCGGGGGCGTACCCTAAATTTCTTATTTTCTTATCCAGGTCTGAATCTTTAAGCGCTATAGGGGCGGGCTTCTTTTTACTGCCGCCGCCCATCTCGTTAAGCATAGCCATCATGTCCTGCGGTGTCTCCCCCACCCCGCTGAAATCTTTCACCTTCACGATCATTATGGCCCCTTGCGAGTTGACCGCCGCGGTGGAAAGGTCATGCCGCGGGCCGGGGACCATTGAAGCCCTTCCCCCGCCGCCGGCCTTGGCCGCCGCCAAAGCCTGCTGGGCCAGCACCCCGGCATCGGGCAGCTTGCCGCCAGCCTCCTCCTGTCCCGGAAGCTCCGCGCGGGAGCCGGAGAGGCTGCCGACATAATTAACCAGTATAAGCAGAGCAAAGACAACTATAAGACCGGAAAAGATAGAAATAAGCAGCCGCAAAATTTTGCCGTCCATAGGTAAATTGTACATTATTGAGCCTCAGCAGACTTATATCAGCGTTTGAGGCCGCGGGCCTGACAGCTATAAACAGCAGGCCTTGCGCTCTTTTGCGGCCCTAGAGTAAGGATTTAATTATTAGTTATTATTTTTGTAACAGCTAAATATTAGAATTGCTATAGCATATAAGGCAAAGATGTTTTCACTTTGGACTTACTGGGGTTGGGCGGTATAGAGCGGAGCGACGCGATTCAACGGGGTAGGCGTAGCGACGCAGGACTGTGCCGGTGCCGCATCGGGAGCTAGCCCGGCAGACGGCCAATCAGCTGGAACAGGAAGGCGCTTATGAAATATTGGGCATACGTTAACAATGAGATCCTCGGTCCTTTTGAAAAGGAAAAACTGCTGGAACTCCCGTCTTTTTCACCTTCGCTGCTTGTCTGCCCGCAGACGCCCGTGGGAGAGAAAACGGAAGACTGGAAGGAGTCCTCGACTTATCCCGAGCTTTCAGCCCTTGCAGGAGGAGCCCGGTCTCCCGCCGCCGCCAGGGAAACCTTTGCCCCCGCTCCCGCGGTACAGGAAAATCCGGCCCCCGCGGCCGAACCCGAGAAGCAGAACCTTATCGGAATTACTTCTTTAGGCTTCAAGCCCCTTCACGCCTCGCAGCAATTGGAGCAGGTCCCCCCCGCGGAGCACAGTTCAGGGATAAATATCGCCGTCAACCGCCTGGGCAAAGCCGGGCCCGAGCCCGCCGCCATTTCCCAGCCCCATCAGGCCTCCTCCAGCTTCGACCCGATATCCCTTTCCCACATTGAGCGCCGCTCAGAAACCATCTCCAGCGAGGAGACGCCAGGCACCGCGCAGCCCCCCGCCGCGGCGGAGGGGATAGCCCTGGAGCCGCAGCGGGCTTTCCCGCAGCCTACGGCGTGGAACGAGCAGCCGCAGCTCGGTGAACAGAAACTGCCGCCGGTAATGCCCGCGGCTGAAGCGGAACCAATCTCCTTCACTCCGGCAGCCGCACTGCCCCCCATTATTGAATCCTTTTCCAGGCCGGCGGCCGCAGAAGCGCCCGTTATTGAAAACTTTTCCAGGCCGGCCTCCTCAGCGCCGTCCCCCGCGGTAGCCGACATGGCCGGTCTTGAGAGCCTGATACAGCGGCTCGACTCCCTGGCCAGAACATCGGCCACGCGCCAGGACCTCAATTCGGCGGTGGACCCCCTCAGGGTTAAACTCGACCAGATGGGGGAGGTTATCTCCTCCATTAAGAACTCGCAGTTCCAGCACGAGGTGATGGGCAAGCTGGTTTACCTTGAAAACGCAGTGGGCGAGCTTAAAGTTGCATTCAGGGGTCCCCCATCGGGTAGAATTCAGAAGGTGGAGGTCGAGAAGAATTCGGACACGGTTTTCGGCATACCCCCTGTAAAGCAGGCCGAAAAAGCCAATCCTTTCGCAGGCGGCGTAGCAAAAGCCCCTGCCCACCAGGCAGCCAAGCTTGAACCCGCGGAAGCCGTAAAGCCCACAAAAATAACGGACACGGGCAGCAGCAAGGGCTCGACAATAGTGCCGATGCTTAAAAAAGTCTTCAAATTGATAGTCACGCTGGTCCTGCTGGTGGCGGTGCTGCTGGGGGCCGTGATAATGATGAAGAATTTAGGCGTGTTTGACGCCACGAAGTTTATCCCCTTCCCGCTGCCTTTTACCGGCGCCAAGCCTGCCCAGCAGGAGCCCGCGGCGGAGTTCGAGCAGAAGACGCCGGCCCAGCAGCCGGAACAGAAAGAGACGCCTCCGCCCGCAGGGGAGCAGAAGCCGGAGCAGCCGCAGGCGATTAAGGACCAGGCCCAGCAAAAAGCGGCGCAGCAGGACGCTGCCGCCACGCCTGAAATAATCTTCATTACCCGCACCTATAAGCTGAAGCCCGCCGGCCAGATCCTTGAAAGCAAGATCGATGCGCACTCAGCCAAAGCCGGCGGCAACTACAGCCGGGTCAAGTGGGAAGTCAGGCCGGCCTCCGAAGAAGGAACGTTCGAGATAGACGCCATAATACCCGCAAAAACGGGCAGCCTCACTTATACTTTCCTGGTGGACCGCGCAAAAAAATCCGTATCGCCCTCAAACGAGGACGGAAAAGCCGCTTTCAACGCGCTGGCCGGCGACGCCGCGAAAAAGCCCTCCGCTAAGAACCCCGCAAAGCAGAAAGCCGCGGTTAAGCCGGCCGCAAAGCCTAAGAAAGCCGCCGGCAAGAAGAAGGTCGCGCCCGAAGAAGAATATGAATACGTGGAAGAAGACGAAAGTGAGTGAGTAAGCGGGAAAGTAGGTAAGTAAGAGAGAAAGAGAACGAGTGCCACTCACTTTCTTGCCCACTCACTTTCCCGCTTACTCACTGCTTATTTCCTTGCTATCGAGAGGCGGCGCTTCTGGGCCGCGGCGCGCAGGGCTATGCCCACCAGTTCCTTAAGCACCTTTTCAGGCTTCAGGCCGGTTTTTTCCCACAGGCGCGGGTAAAGGCTGTGCGAGGTGAAACCCGGGAGGGTGTTTATCTCGCAGAAATAGACTTTTTTCTCGTCCTTCGGGTCCACGAAGAAATCCACGCGGGCCAGGCCGGAGCCGCCCAGCGCCAGGAAAATTTTCACGGCCAGCGCCCTTAGCTTTTCCGAGGTTTCGACTGAAAGCGGCGCGGGCAGCTTCAGCTCCATCCCGTCGTTGTCCAGATACTTGGCCTCGTAATCATAAAATTCGTGCCTGCCCTTCGGCACAACTTCGCCGGTCACGCTGGCTTTGGCGGCGGCACTGGAGCCCAGCACCCCGCAGACTATTTCCCTGGCCCGGTCTATCCCTTTTTCTATCATCACAGCTGTGTCAAAGCGGAAAGCGTTGAGCACCGCCGGGCGCAGCCCGGCCGGCCGCTTTACTTTGGTGATCCCGACCGAAGACCCCTGCGCCACGGGCTTTACAAAAAGAGGAAAGCCCAGCTTCATAGCTTTTTTGAGCAGCGGAGCCATCGAGGCTTTCTGATGCGCCCGTATGACCACGTGCGGCAGCACGGGGATCCCGTCCAGCGCCGCCAGCTCCTTTGAAATTATCTTATCCATCCCCACGGCCGAAGCCGTGACGCCGCAGCCGGCGTAGGGGATACCGGTAAGCTCCAGCAGGCCCTGCAAAACCCCGTCTTCTCCGGTAGAACCGTGAATTATAGGAAAAAGCGCGTCGGGTTTAAGCCTGCCGCCGCCCTTTTTAACGAAGCAGCCGCCGCCCAGCGAGGGCTCGATTTCCGGCCCGGCAAGCTTTCCGTCCGACAGCAGGTCTTTTACTTTCACCAGCCGCCAGGCGCCGCTGCGGGGCGCATAAAAAGCCAGCACGGAAAAACCGGCCTTCTCCAGCTTGGCGCAAACGGTCTTCGCCGACTCAATGGAAACCTCGTGTTCCGAAGATTTCCCACCGAAAATAACACCGACGATCTTTTTTTTCATAATAAATCTCTCTCATCCCGCCCTTATCCCTTATCCCTTATCCCTCATCCTTTCCCTTATCGTCCCCCCGCCCAAAACCCTGTCCCCTTCGTAAAATACCGCGGCCTGGCCGGGAGCCACCGCGAACTGGGGCTTCTCAAGGCGGACCTCCGCTTTACCGTCTTCCTTCACGCTGACAAGGCAGGGCGCCGGCTTGTGCCGGTAGCGTATCTGGACCGCGCAGCTGAAATCTTTTTTCCCGGGGTCAGCCAGCCAGTTCAGGCCGGACATCGCAAAGGCGGAGCCGTGCGCCGCCTCAAGCGGGCCAAGCACCACCTCGTTGGCTTCGGGCCTCACTTCGGTGACATAAAGCCGGGACCCGCCGTAAACCCCGGTGCCGCGCCGCTGGCCGACGGTAAAATTATAAAAACCGCTATGCCGGCCCAGGCGTTTTCCGGCCATGTCCACGATATTCCCCGGCCGGGGCTTTATCCCGGCCGTCTTCTTCAGGTAAAGGTCGTAATTCCCCTCCGTGACGAAGCAGATGTCGTTCGATTCGGGCTCGGAGGCTGAAGGCAGGGAGAATTCCGCTGCCAGCTTGCGCACTTCTTTTTTAGTCATGCCGCCAAGCGGAAAAAGAAACCGGTCAAGCTGCTCCTTACGGAGACAATACAGGAAATAGCTCTGGTCTTTCAGCGGGTCCGCCCCGCGGAACAGGCCGTATTCCCCGCCCTCTTTTTTTATGACGGCATAATGACCGGTAGCCAGGAAATCCGCCCCCATGGAACAGGCGATATCGAAAAGGTAGGAGAATTTAAGGTGGCGGTTACATTCCACGCAGGGGTTGGGCGTGGAGCCCCCCAGGTAGCCGCTAACGAAAGTATCTATCACTGTTTTTGAGAACAATTCCTGCGCGCTTTTAAAATAGTGGCGTATCCCCAGCGCCTGCGCCGAGGCCCGGGCCTTAGCGGCGCTGTCAGCCCCCCCGCAGCATTTTACGGCGTCCTTGCGCTCGGCAAAAAGCCTCAGGGTCACGCCGACAACATCATAGCCTTCTTTCTTAAGCAGCGCGGCGGTGACGGAGGAATCAACTCCGCCTGACATGGCGACAACGACTTTCTTCATGACTATATTTTAGTATTTTTCGCCGGGCAACCTGAAGATTGAACATGGATAAACAGGATGTACAGGATTTTTATTTCCCTTTTTTATCCTGTCTATCCTGTCCATCGATGTGAATAATTTATGGGTCCAGCCGCCTGGCTGTCCGGCAATAAATGGCTGCGCCATTTTTACTGGCCGAAATCGAAGCCCTTGAACAGGTCTTCCTCGGCCTTGCCGGCGGCGGGCTCGCCCTCCGCGGCGGGAGCGGCGACTGGCTTGGACGACTCGGGCGCCCTGGCCCCCGGCAGGTTCTTCATCCTGCCCGTGCCTTCGCCCACGGGCTGCACTATTATCTTGCGCACTCCCTCGGCGAAAGCCAGGAAGCCGCTGTCCAGGTTGTAGTAAAGCCGGAAAGGGGACTCCTTCAGCTGCGGCTCATAGGCCTTGCCCAGGTTCATCCTCTGCTGGTCCCAGCCGGGGTTATAAACCAGCTTGCCGCGCACATCCACTTCGTCGTCGGTCACGGGCAGGGAAAAATGTATCTTGAAAAGGCCCATCGTATCGCTGATGCCCGGGGAGAAGGTAAGGTTTATCGAAGAATTGGCGTTCTCCTCGGTGGCCGCGAATTCGTCCCCGCCTCCGCCGCCCGCCGCGGCTTTGCCGGTATCGGGCACCACCTTAACGGTAACGCCCTCGATGGGATTGCCCTGGTAATCTGTTATTACCCCCTGCACGTTGCCGTCCAGAAAAACGCTCATCTTCGTGGTGGAGAAAAAAAGGAATTCGCGCTTGCCGACCATCTTCTTGGTGAGGGAAAGGTCCCCGACGCGCTGGTCGGTAAAATCCACGACCTTAAGGCGCTTGAGGCCGCCGAAGCAGCCGGCCAGCGGCGAAACAAGCAGGGCTACTGCCAGCATTTTCACGAATCCCTTTTTCATAATCTTTGTCACACAAAGCCGCTAAGCCACAAAGCCAAGGCACTACTTTTCCGATCTCATTTCCTATTATTACTTCGTGTCTTTGTGTCTTTGTGTGATTTCACTTTTAATCCTCTGTAATATTTTACTGAGCTGCCGGCCTTTCTTTTACTCCCCGCCTCCGGCGGGAGCTGCCCCTTCCGGTGCGGCGCCTTCGCCGGCAGGCGCGGGAATTTCCGCCTCGGCGGCGGGCGCCGGATTTTCTCCGTCGGGCGCCTGCGTGACCGCGGCGGTGGACACGGCCGCCCCGGCTATCCCCGGCGGCCCGGCGGCGGGCGCGTCCGGGTAGGGGTTGTTCTTTATAAAGAACACCACCCTCCGGTTTTTCTTGCGGTTCGCATCGCTGTCGTTAACCACGATCGGGTGGTATTCCCCGTAGCCCACCGCGGACATCCGCTTCGGGGTGAAATTGCTTGCCAGCATGGATTTCACCACGCTGGTGGCGCGGGCGGTGGACAGCTCCCAGTTCGAGGCGAACTGTTTGGTGGCTATCGGCATATTGTCGGTGTGGCCCTCCACCACTATATCGTGCTTCTCGGAGAGGGTGCGGAGCACCGGGGCGATCTTGTCCAGCTGGGCCCGCATATTGTCGGTGAGCTCGGCGCGCCCGCTTTCAAAGAAGGCCATCTGGCTCTGCTCCTCCATGGTTATGCGCATGCCCTCTTTGTCCATGGCGACCTGCCCCTGCATCTTGCCCTCTTCTATCATCGCCTGTATGTCGGCCTGGGCCTTCTGCATGTCCTTATTGAGGGCGGCGCTGAGGGCGTAAAGGATGACGAAGAAGCAGACCAGCTCGGTCATCAGGTCGGCGTAGTTGACCATCCACGGGGGCGCGGGCTCGCCCATCGGGGCTACCCGTTTGTCGTCCTCATCTATCATTCCCTTGACTCTTCTCCGCATAAATTCAAGCCCTTATTCCCTGTCCGCCGTCTACGCGCCCTCTTTCTTCACGGTCTTGCGCTTTTCCGGCTCCAGGTAGGCCTTCAGGTTGGCCTCAACGACGCTGGGCGTGGCCCCGCTCTGCAGCAGCAGCACGCCGCGTATGATGATCTCTTTGACAAAAAGTTCCTCTTCGGAGCGGTGCTTGAGCTTGCCGGACATGGGCATGAAAAGCCAGTAGCCTGAGCCCAGGCCGTAGAAGGCGGCGGCCAGCGCCAGCGCCATGCGGCGCGGCACCTGGGCCACGTCGTCGATGGAAGACAACATCATGATCATGCCCAGCACCGTGCCTATGATGCCGAAGGCCGGGGCGTAGGTGCCCAGGGCGTTGAAGATCTCGCGGCCCGCCTTGTGGCGCTCCCTTATGAAATCGATCTCGGTCTCGAGCATGTTGCGGATGAATTCGTGGTCGGCGCCGTCTATGACCAGCTGAACGCCGCGCTTCAGGAAATCGTTGTCTATCGCTTTAGCGTCCGACTCGAGCGCCAGGAAGCCCTCTTTTTTCGCCTTCTGGGACAGGGCGACGAAAGTGGTAACCAGCTTGGAAGTGTCCTCGCCCTTGGAGGAAAGGACCTTTTTGAGCACCTTGGTCACGCCTATAACGGAGGACAGCGGGAAATTGACGAGCAGGGCGCAGAAAGTTCCGCCCATGACGATCAGGAAGGCCTCCATATTTATGAAAGGCTTGAAGCCGGCCATGCCCTCGCCAAGGTAGATGGCCCCGAACACGAAGCCCAGGAAGACTATTATTCCGGTGAATGTAGCTATATCCATATGTAGGTGGTAAGGATTAAGCGGTAAGTTGTAAGTCTTAATCCTTCTTCTCCAGACCTTCCAGCGGGTTCACGCACTTCCGCTCGGCGTAAACCTTTATTTTAAATTCCACGACCTTGGCTATAACCTCGTCCACGGAGTTCCTCACCAGGAACCTGTTCCCGGTAGCGAGATTAATGACGGTATCCGGAGTCGCCTCCACGCTCTCAATAAGTTCGGCGTTCACCACTACCATGGATCCGTTGAGTTTTTCGAGTTTTATCATTGCTATGCAGGTGTCGTAACAGGGGCTATGCCCATCAGACGACCATTTAATAATTATACTTAATTGAAGATAAGCGGGTAGGAGATAGTAGCCGGGGTTCAATGAGGGCTGTGCTCATTTTCTTGCCCGCCTGCCACCTGCCACCTGACGGCTACTCCTCCGTCTTTTTCCCTTTTATCGCCCACTTCAGCCTTCCGGCGAGGGAAGACTCCAGTGTCTTGTAGCTTTCCAGTTCGGCTGAAAGCTCTTGAATGCGCGCCAGGTCGCGGCTCTGCTGCCCGGTGGCGGCGGCCTGGAGGTTTGCCAGAGTTGCGCGCTCGGCCTCGCGCTGGCTCTCGTTCTCCTGGGACTGGAATTCCATCTGCTGGATCTTCTGCTTGAGGAAAAGCAGTTCGGATTCAAAGCGGGTGCGGTTCTCGCTTTCAAGGCGGAGATTCTCGGTCTGGATGCGAAGATTCTCGGCCAGCTTTGCGGCCTCGGCCTCGGCGGCGGAGTTCCGGGCCTCCAGCGGCGGGATCTTTTCCAGCATGGCCGCGTATTCGTCCGCTATACACTTGCGCTCCTCCACGACTTCACGGAAAGCTTTCTCCGCCTCCTCTTTCTGAGCGGCGGCTGCGGCGGCCTGCGCTTCCTGCCGGCTGGCCTCCTGGCGGCGCGCTTCGGCCTCCTGGCGGTGCGCGTCTTCTTCGGCCCAGGCAAGACGGTCCTCGAACTCCTTGGTTTTGGCGGCCAGCGCACGGTCAAAATCAGCGGCATCGGCCGCAAGGCGGCGGTTATCGACATCCAGCTTAAGGACGGAATCCTGCGCGGCTGCAGCGGCGGCCTTGACTTCCTGCAGCTGCAAAGCGTGAGATTCCTCCAGCTGGCGCCTGAGGGCGTTTTTTTCTTCCTCGGCCGAGGCCTCGTACTGCATGCGCATCTGGGAAATTTTCGCGTCGGACTCCGACTGCCGCTCGGCGGTCAGCCTGGCCAGCAGGGCCTGATAATCGGCTGCCATCTTCGACATTTCGGCCTGGCGCGCCGCAGCCGTTCTTGCAAGTTCCAGCTGGTTGGCGGCGGCCATACGCGCGGTCTCTTCCTGGTGGGCGGCGGCCATACGCGCGGTCTCTTCCTGGTGGGCGGTAGCCGCGCTTGCTATCTCCGCCTGCCGGGTGGCGGCCGCGCTTGCTATCTCCGCCTGGTGGGCGGCGGCCGTATTTGCGTCCTCTGCCTGGCGGGCGGCGGCCGCGCTTGAGGTTTCTTCCTGGTGGGCGCGGAGGATCTTAGCCATCTCTTCCGCGTGCTTATGGGCGAGCTCCACCGCGTATCCGTTCTTCACCCTGTTTACTTCAGCCTTGAAATTTTCCGCCTGGATCTGGAGCTCCGACTGGTGGGCGGCTTTGAAACCGTCGTTCTCGGCCTTCAGGCGCTTCAGCTCCTCGAGCTGGGCGGCCATGTTCTGCGCGAGCTGCATTTTTTCAAGCTTCAGCTGGCCGCGCTCCTTGTCGAGCACGGCGTTGATAGCCTGCACCCGCGAGACGAAGCCTTTGATCTTCATCAGCTCGGAGATCGCCCGGATCTTCTCTCCGGAAACATCGGCGAAGGCCTTGTCCTTTTCCAGCAGCTGCTCCTCATAGCGGGCCTGAACCGCCTTAAGCTCCTCGTTCTTCTCTACGTTCTTGCGGTCGGAGAGCGAACCGATCTCGGACTGCAGGCGGCCTATCTCCCTCTGGAATTTCTCCAGCTCGATATTATTCCTTTCGTCGCGATGTATGGCCTCGAGACGGATGGCCTCTTCGCGGCCGCGCTGCATGGCGCTTGTCATCTCCTCCCGGCCGCGCAGCGCGGTGTTCTCCGACCTGAGCTCGCCTATCTCCCGCTCTTTCTCCGGGATCATCTTTATGTAGGATTCTATCGAGGCTTTCTCGCGCTCGGCGCGGGCCACCTCGTCGCGGAGCTTCGAAGCTTCGCGCTCCGTCATGGACTTCTCGAGCGAAAGCTTGCGGAATTCGTCCTCCAGGTCGCGCAGCTTCTCGGACGCGGACTTGAGGGAGCGTATCGTCTCCTCGCGGCTTGAAATTTCCTTCTGCCACTGCGCCTTCTCGTCCAGCCAGCGGCGCTCCATCTCCTGCAGGCGGTTGATGAAATGGCCTTCCACGTCGCGGCCCTGGGTTTCCCGCTCGGACATCTGGTTCTTGAGCGTCTGCATCCAGGTCTCGCGCTCCTGGGACAGGCGCATTTCCATCTCTTTGATCTTGCCCTTGAGAGCGAGCCTCTCCTCCTCGACCTCATGGTCGCGGCGGTCGCGGCGCATCTTCTCCTGTATGTCCTTAAGCGAGGATTCCACGCGGGAGGAAAGTGCCTCGTCCTGCTGGTTTTTAAGGGTAGCCAGCAGGGCTTTTTCCTTTTCCTGGGACAGGAGCTTCTCCATGTCCGTGATCTTCTTCTCAAGCTTGTCCTTATCCTCCTGCGTCCGGCGCGCCTCGGCCTCAGCGGCTTCCTTCCGCAGCTGCGCGGAGTCGTCTTTCTGCGGCTGGGCGGGACCGTGCACGGAGCCGGCGGCGGGCAGCGCGCCGAAGGGCATGGGCGGCAAAGAAGGTCTGCCGGGTCCGCCGGGGGCGGACGGAAAATTGGGCTTGAGCATGCCGGGCGGCAGCGGGGGCATGCCGGGTTTTGGAAGTTTCTTATCCCTGTCGTCCATATAAAAAGTCCAGAATACTTCTTGCCGTCCTTTACATTCTAAAAGAAACCGATTTCAATAAAGTTAAAAAATTGTTAACTGAATACTTCAACAGTCCCTATCCCCGTTCTTCTCCCCCTCCCCGCTCCCCGATTTCCGACTTTCGACTTTCGATTCCCGATTCCCGACTCCCGATTCCCGATTTTTTATTTTCCGACCGACTGCTTAAATCCGGCCAGCCATTCGGCGGCGGCCGGGTCGCCTGAAAGGGCGGCATACTTCTCGTAAGCCGCCACGGCGTCGTCCACGCGCTGCTGGGAATAATAGGCCGCGCCGAGGTACTGCCAGGTCTGCGCGTCCCCGGCGTTGACCGAGGAGGCGTATTCCAGGTACTGCAGGCTTTCCGGTATCTTCCCCTGGTTGTACATGTCCACCCCGGCGGCCAGGTACTGGCCGGCCTGCTCCAGCTGTTCGGGAGTGAGGCCCCCGGTGGCTTCGGTTTTGGCGCCGGCCATGCTTTCGTACTTGCGGCGTCTGTCGTCGCCTGAGGACATATCCCCGCCGTCTATCATGCAGATCTCCTGCGAGCTGCCCTCGCGGGCGGTGATCTTCCCCTCGGCCTCCAGTTTCTTCACTGCGTCCAGGATCTTCGTCTGCGCCTCGTCTATCTGGGCAACGCTGATCCCGGCGGAGTACTCCATTATTTCCTTAATGGCGTTGGAGGCGCCCTGCGACATGTTGGAGAAGAACTTGGTCACTATCTGCGGATCCGCCTTGCTGAGGGCCTTGGCGATGTCTTCGTTGCCCACGCCCCTTATTATCGTCTGCAGGTCCTTGTCGGAATAGGTGGGGAGGTCTTCGAACATGAGGATGGCCCTTTTTATCTTTTCATAGATATCGGGCTTCTGGGTTTTAAGATACTCCAGGATGTTCTTCTTTATGGCGGGGTCGGCCTCCTCGAGCATCTTGATCATCCGCTCTATGCCGCCCATCACGAAATCCACGCTTTCGCGTATATCCTTGTCTATGGCCTCTATCTGCGCGCGGGTGGCCTGGCGCACGGTGAGGGCCTCAAGGGCAACCTTGGACTGCATCTCTATAGGAAGCATCGAAAGAACCTGCCTGGCGAGGTCCGGCTTCATATAGCTCAGCACTATAGCGATAACCCAGGGGTCCTCTTTGCGCATGAGGAACAGGTATATCAGGCGCTTGAGGTTTTCCTCGGTCAGGTAAGTGAAGGGTTCAAATTTCTTCATAGTCTCGTCCTCTTCTTCCTTTCCCGCCTCGCCATAGGTCATGTCTATGGCCTGGTGGCCTTCCGTATCCTGCTTCCCTTCATCCTCCCCTCCTCCTCCGCCGCCCTCCTCCATCTTCTGCTCTATATTGACCTCGGCGCCGGGCTTGGCCATCAGCGCCTTGACGTACTTGCGGAAGAAGCCCCAGAGGGGGCCGAACAGGAACAATAGAAGTATAAGGAAAAGCAGCGCATAAAGCAACGGCAGGTAAACCCCCGGCCGCTTCAGGTCGTCCAGCGGGTTGACCGTCTTGAATTTCGTCGGCTTGAAAACCACGGTCGGCGCGTCCTTCTTGCGTATTTTATAAGGAAGCAGGTAATCGTCGACGCGCTCGCGGGCCAGTTTTACGGAATCTTTCGGCAGCGTTTCGTCGTGTATGATGGTGAGCTGGAAGCGGGTTATCTCGGTCTCGAGGCCGTAGCGTATCTCCTGCACGTTCTTGGCCTGCTGGGCCTGCTGCCCCGTGGCCGCCTCCGGGCGCTTGTTCTCCCCCCCCAGCACGGACCTGGGCTTCGGGATCCCCGGCAGGAGGAAATCGGTGTCGGGGTTGTTCTGCCCGCCGCCCTTCTCCTTGTACTTCTGTATTATGCCCATGCCTTCCTTGGTCTGCTCCGCCTTTTTAGCGATCACCTCCAGTTCCACGTCGGCGAAAACAAAGGACCTGTCCGCCCCCAGTATCGGGTCCAGGATCTCCTTCTTGACCTTGGTCTCCGTCTCGCGGCGCATGGAATCCTGCTTCTCCATCAGGGAGGAATCCATGCCGGTCTGCGCGGCAGGCAAAGCCGGCAAAGCAAGAAGGACCGCAAAGAGAAACTTCCTCATATAGTAATCATTCTATCTTTACCGTATTACCAAAAAGTTTCGGAAACATAGAAGAAAGGATATTCACATCGATGAGCAGGATAGGCAGGATAAAAAAAGAGAAACAAAAATCCTGTATATCCTGTCTATCCATGTTCAATCTTATTTGACCTGTTTCAGGAAATTCTTCACCATGGTGTTACCGGGGTTGATCTCTATCACCTTCTCCCAGATCACTTTGGCCTTCTCCTTCTGGTCCATAAGGTAGAAGGCGCTGCCCATGATCTCCAGCGCGGTCTCGTTGTTGGGCTCCAGGTCCAGGATGTCCTGGGCGCGCTTCATGGCCATGTCGTACTTGCCGTCGTAGATAGACTGGCGGGCGTCGTAGGTCCGCTGGTCTATGTAGGTGAAGATCTCGGGGCCTTCGGGCTTGCGGGTGAGCTCGCTCACGCCGGCCTCCCTCTCCACCAGGTTCAGCAGCGAGAGCAGGCGGTCGTTCTTGGCGTCTTTGTTGAAGGCGTGGCGCAGCACGTTGACCGAGGCGCGTATATCCTTGCCGTCCACGTAGCCGATGATGCCGCGGCGGGTGAGGGTGGGCACTTCCTCGCTGCCGGTGGCGGTGGGCACATAGTCTATGGCGCCCTGCAGGCGGGTGACCATGCGGCGTATTTCGGCGTTGCCCGGGTCGGCGTCCATCGCCGCGCGGAGCTTCTCCATGGCGCGGCTGAAGTAGCCGGCCTTGAAGTACTGCAGGGCCTGGCGGACTATCTCGCGGACCTCGCGGTCGTGCTTGCCCTTGTTGGACTGGCCCATGCGCATGGTGACCGAGAAGCGGGTGGTGGTGCCCAGCGCGTGCACGCCCTGCGCCACGTCGAAGCCCAGGTCCTTGTACTTGATGCCCAGGCCGAAATCGGCCTCCTGTATGCCGGGGGCGCCCATCACGCCGAAGCGGAGCGCGGCCCAGTACATCAGCCAGTACTCGCCGCCGAAGCGCCAGTTCATGTCGGCGGTCTGGGGCTTCATGATGTCGAAGCCGAACAGCAGGTTGCCCTTGAAGAGGCTCAGCGCCTGGCCTAACTTCAGGATCAGCGGCAGCTTGTCCTCGGTGTCGCCGGAGGCCATCGAGAAGACGTTCTGCACGCCTATGGCGGCCCGGTAGGTCTTGGAGAACTTCTGCAGCATGGCCACGTCTATGGCGTTGAAGGAGTCGGCCGAAGTGTCCAGCGTGCGGGTTATGTTCTTGGCCATGATGCCGAAGGAGAGTTTATCGGAAACGTCGCGGCCCCAGGAGAAAGCCAGCGCGCGCTCTACGCTGTCGAAGGTTCCCAGGGTTTTGATATCTATGATCTCGTCGCCGCCGGGGTTGGCGGTGATCTCTATCTTCTCGAAGCCCACCGACTTGAGCTGCGTCATGCTGACAGCCCAGGTGCCCTTGGTGGTGGTGGGGTGCGCGTAGGTGAAGAAGTTCAGTGTGGTGTCGGCGAACATCGAGGCCTGCATGGCGGAAAATTCCTTGCGCTCGAGCAGGGTCAGGGCGGCGGGGTTCCAGTAGGAGGCCGAGGCGTCGTCGGCCACCGCGAAGAAGGCCCCGCCCATCCCGAGGCTCCTGGCGCCGGCGCCGTAGCTCATGAACTGCCCGGGCTGGCCGCCGCTCTGGGCCATGCACAGGACCGCCGAGAACGCAATAAAAAGCCCCATGGATACGCTGAAGCGCATTACACGCTTCAGTAATATAGCCAAGGGGGCAAAAGCAATACAATAATTGCGTTTCATCGTTTTTCGGTAGTCTGACCCCCGCATATTTAGCGGGTCTTGACTTTGCGCCGCCGACGTTAACCGGCTTTGCTATTATCGTAACAGTACAGCATTACAAAACAGTTACATATTTACTGCATTAATAGTATACCACATAAAACCTGTTTGTCAAGGGGGTAGGGCTTGACAGGTCAATCTAGTGTATCACGCCCACCTTGCGCATTATCACCTTGCTGCCCTTGGGGCTGGAGGCCTTCACGCGCACTATATAGCCGCCTTTTCCCACGATCCCGCCCAAGCCGTTCTGACCGTTCCAGAGCACATGGTTCGGGCCCAGCTTGCCGCCCTCCGAGCCGCTCGAGAACTTGAATTCGCGCACCACGTAGCCAAGGAGGTCGTAGATCGTCATCGTCACCTCGGCGTTATCGTTCAGTGTATAAGTGATGTCAACCCTTCCCTCAACGCCGCCCTTGCGCAGATCCACGGGGTTAGGATAGCTGGAAACCTTGCTCAGCAGCTCCGTGCCGATGGTGGTGCCGGCCGGGGTGGAAACATCCGACCACTCGGAATGCAGCCCGGCGAAGTTCCAGCTGCGCACCCTGTAGGTGTAGTAAGTGCCCAGCGGCCTGGGGGTTTCACCCGGCAGGCTGGTGTCGCCTATCGTATAGATATTGTTTATGGCCCCCCCCGTCTTGAAGCCGGGGATGGCCGCCACCGTCTTCCAGACCGGGCTGGTGCCCTCGCGCTCCTGTACTTCGTAGGACATGAGGTTCGACTCGGGGTCTTCGGCGGCGGTCCATTTGAGCGTGTAAGCCTGCCCGGAAGCCTGGCCCTTGGCCACCTGCGGCTCCGGGGCGCCCGGCGTCGTGGGGTAGGTGGTGTCTATGCGGTAGATCATTATCGGCGCGCCGTTTTCGCTGGGCACATAGCTCCCGTCCGCCATTATGCCGCGCACCGACATGATATAGCCGCGGTCGGAAACGGTCTCACCCCAGGCGGTATGCGGCCCCCTGAACGAGCCCTGTATGCCGCGCTCCACTATCTTGAACGAGGTGGCGTCCAGCTTATTTACCAGCATTATCTCGTTGCCCACGTAGACTATGCCTTCGGCGGCGAACCCGGCGGACGACTGCACGGTGAAGGAGGAGGTATTGACGTCTATGCGGGTGAGCAGGCGGGTGAAGTGGCCCGGCGACAGCGCCACGTTGGTCACCCTGCCGGCCAGCGAGGCCCCCGTAGGCTGCCAGGCGTTCTTAATATCGGTGGGGTTCGCGAAGCTGTTGCCCAGCGACAGTTCATACGACACCACGAGTCCCGAAGCGGGGTTCCACATCGCCGGCAGCTCGGTGGTCTTGGCGGACCAGACGGAGGGCACGGAGCCCAGGTCCGAGACGGCCAGCAGCAGCCGGGCGTTCTTGACGGTGTCTCCCAGGAAATAGAGCGGCTTGCCGGCGCCGTCGTCCATTATGCGGTCCGGCACATAGTCCATGTTGCTCTCGAAGTCCAGCAGGTTGTCCCCGTCTATATCGAAAGAGGGCAGGCCGGAGTTGTTGAGGCTGATATTGGTGCACTTGCCGGTCCCGTAGAAATCGAAGTTGTCCGGGATCCCGTCGCCGTTTATGTCTATAAGCGGCTCCCCGGCCTTGCAGCCGGCGGGCGGGTTATTGCGTATCCAGGGCGGGGATCCCGTGTTGGCAAGCGGCATATTGCCGGCTCCCTGCACCACGTTCCCGCTGGAGTCGGTAAGCGCGTAGGCGGGGTAGCCGTTGGAGGCCAGCGTTATGGGCGTAAAGACCGGCGTCAGCGGGATGATGGCCGGGGCGATAAGCACCTGGTTCGAGCCCATCGGGTAATTGTCCCCGGCATACTGGCCGGCGGCCAGCGGCAGGCCGCCCAGGCCGCGCAGGTCGACAAAGTACTTCAGCGACAGGCTGGCGAGGTGGCCCAGCGTGTCGGCGCCGGAGAGGTCCGTGGCTGAGCTGATGTCGCAGGTCACGTGCATGACGACCGGGCTGGTTGAGACCACCAGGTAGGGCAGGTTGCCTGACATCAGATTGACCTGGATGCCGTTCTTGAACGGGTTGGTGGCTGAATTCACCGAATAGCCCAGGCGGTAATCCGTTATAGGGCTGAAGGCCCCATCGCCGTCGTCCTTCCAGAGGGAAACGCTGGCGATGTCCCCGTCGCCGTAGTTCAGCGTGGAGCTGCTGATGGTGCCGCCCTGCGTGATGTTCACCTGGCCTATCGCGACATAGTCGGACTGCGTGGCCATGCTGAAGGACATCATCGGCGCGTTCCGGGTTTTCTTCTCCACCGACCTGGGCGACACGTCCGTGCCGGTCACCCTGAGCGTTATGGCCCGTATAGGCACCAGGCTGGAGCTGAACGGGAAGACGTCTATATAGGTGCCCTTGGGCAGGACCTTGGTCACGCCTATGTAGATGCTGGGCGAGATGTCGTGGGGGACGTTAACGGTCAGCCAGGACTTGTCGCGGATCATCAGGCCCACCTTATTGGCTTTGGTGGCCATTTCGCCTATATCGAACACGCCGAAATAGGTCTGCGGCAGCGGGCTCAGGGTCTGCACCTGGGAGAGGAAGACCGTCAGCTGGGTGTTAAGCGTGCTCTCCTGGTCGAACACGTCCACCTTGCGCACCGAGGCCAGGGCGGCGTGGCTGATGTGCGGGGTCATCAGGTCGCCCAGCTTCTCGCCCCGGGAAGTGACGGTCAGGTACGGCTTCCCGGAGGCGGAGATACCGGTCCCGGAGTAGGAGGCCAGCTCGGCGCCGCTGATGTAGAGGCGGCCGGCGGACGGGAAGCCCGCCGTGGATTCCACCACCAGCTGGAACGGCACGGTGTCGGTGGAGGCGAAAAGGACCGCCAGCGTGGTCCTGGCTTCCGAGACGTTCACGTCGTTCACGTCCAGCAGGTCGTTCTGATTGGAATCCTGGACGATGGAGATGAACTTGACGTCCGTGTTCCTGGCGAAGGGCGCGTTGGGGTCGTTGGAGGCGCCGGTGCGCTGCAGCTTTATGGCGCTCCAGCGCGCGTTGCCGGCCTCCGTGGCAAGGTTGAAGCGGGCCATAGGCACCCCGGCCTGGGCCTGGCCCACGCCGCCGACCTGCACCAGTTCGGCCGCCATGTCGGTGGCGCCCAGGGTCACATTGGACGGGATCTCCAGCACTATTATCGGCATGGTATTGATCGGCGAGGTCGAAAGAGAGAGCGTATTGGGGATGCCGACAGTAAAGTCCGCGATGGAGTTTATATTAAGGGCCGCGCTGGAACCCACCAGGGCGAACTGCGACATATCGTAGGTTATGAAGGCGCAGGACGTATTGGTGGTGACGACGATAGGGGTCTTCAGCACCACGTTGAGGGTGCCGGAGGAGTAGGCCTCGTTGCCGTAGGTCATAAGGTTGGGGTACAGCCCGGCCGTATTGGTGGCCGTGTCCACGGAATCCAGCAGGCAGTTATCGTTGGAGTCCCTCCAGACCTTTATCAGGTCTATGTCCGAATCGTTGGCGGAGCCGCGGCGGTTCAGCCTAACCGCCTCAAGGAGCGCCGAGGTCTTATCCACGCGCATGCGCATGGACAGCAGGCCGACGTTCTTGTCGTTCTGCGTCGTCGACACCGGGGAGATATCCTCCGGGGTGAGCGAGATATTATTGAGGGTCGGCATCAGCACGGAGACGGGCCCCGCGGCCGGCGTCAGGAACTGCGCGTCGTGGCCTGAATTATCGGGGCCGAAGATGAAGTTGGCCTCGGACACGACCTCGACGCCCAGCACGTCGTTCTGCGGGTTGAGCTGCGCGTGCGAGAACTTCGAGGCCTTGTCTATGTCCATGGACACGAAGATCACGGTGGGGGTGGCGCTCACCACCACGTAGTTCTGTTTATTAAGGGCCGGGTCGGCCACCAGGATGGTGGCCTTGCCCACCGGGTCGTTAACGCCGAAGCTCCCGTAGCCTACGACAATATCGGAGGTGTTCCTGCCGCTGACAGGGTCGCGGTCGAATAAGCCGTTGCCGTTATCCTTCCAGACCCTGATCGTTCCCACGTCGGAGTCGTAGCCGTTTATGCCGGCCGGCTGCTTGCGGGACAGCTTGAAGCCGCGCCAGCGCACGCCGTAGCCGGAAGTCGCCATCGTCATCTTCATGTAGGGATAATTGTCCAGGCCCTGCGAAACCATGCCCCCGACGACCGAGCCGGAGCTGTGGGCCACCACCGGCGTGTTGAAGGAGCCCCTGATGACCGTAGTAAGCGCTCCGAAAGCGGTGCCGGCGTAGCGCACTATCTCGTTGTCCACAATAATATAGCCGGACGAGGGGAGGCCGGCGGTGGAAACTACCAGCCAGGCGGAATCCGTGGTGCCTCCGGGAAGGCCGCCGGCTATGTCCTGGGCCAGGCGCGTGGAAAGGGCGGACGCCCCGCCGCCGGGCGAGAAGATGGGCTCGGTCCGCACCGTCACGGTGCTGGGCGCCGAGATGAGCTCCCGGAGCCTGGAAGTAAAGCTCAGGTTGGAGGTCGCCTGCGAGAAGAAATTGGGCAGGGAAATGGAGTTCTTTGACGGGTCCTCCGCGCCCGGGCTGCCAGTTGGGAAGGACTCCGGCTTAAGGTAGGCGCCCAGGAAGCGCGGGTTGCCCAGGGAGTCGTTGGGCATGGCGGAAGCCTTTATGTCGTAGGTAACGAAGTAGCGCCGCGACAGCTGGAGCGAGTCGGCCTCAGCGGAGGTGACCACGCGCTGCGTGGAGATGTCGACCCTGGCAGCCAGCGGGCCGAAGATGGTATTGCCGAAGACGCCGGTCCCGATCAGCGGGTCCGCGCTGCCCAGGAAGCCGTTGTTGTCCTTGTCGTACCAGACCTTGACCGCCGAGACGTCGCCCGTGGCAGTGCCTTCCTTCACCACCGTGCCGGTGGCGTAAACCAGCACCCAGCGCCAGATCGCGTCGGCCACGCTGGTCTCAATGGTGAAGTTCATTATGGTCTGGTCCACCGCCTTCTGCTGCAGCGTACCTCCGGTGACGGTGTCCGTGGCCCTTACCGTGACAGCGTCGGCGTATTCGGCCACGCGGCCGATCAGCGAGAGGGTCTTGCCCGGCGTGGCGACGCCTATAATGGCGGGGCTCATGAACTTGGGGTAGTCTATGGAGAAGTAGTCGGTGGAGCGTATGGCCATGCCGAGATAGGCGGCCGCCGAGACATTGGCCAGCGGGTTTATATCGTAGGTGACAAAGTAGTCCTTGGGCTCGGTGTAAAGGACCTGGCCTTCGGTACCGCCGGCTTCTCCTATCAGCGGCAGCACGGCCTGGCCGGAGATCACGGTGCCGCTGCCCCAGACCACGGAGTTCGTCGTGCCCTCCGCGAAGCGGGTAAGCCCGCCGAAAGTGTTGGCCACTACGTCCACTGTGGAATAATAGATGACCTCTTTAAGCGACGGGTCCGACTGGCCGTCGTTCATTATCAGCCTGCCCGGCGTGCGGGGGAAGGGGCTGTCGGACGGGAAGAACTTCTGTATGTCGGTGACGCGGATGACGGTGTCGGTGGACTTCAGCGGGAGCCTGAGCGTGTCGTACGGGAACGTGCGGGTCTGGGCGCCTATCAGCACCACCTCGATGTCCTTCACGGCGGAGGTGCTCTGCAGCAGGCCGTCGCGGGTAGAATCGTACCAGAGGCTTATCCTCTTCACGTCGGTAACCTTGTTCCAGGCCGCCGTGTTTCCGTTTTCGCTTCCGGTCACCCAGCGGTCCAGTTTCAGCCCGCGCCAGACCGCGGAACCCGCGGAGTCCTTGATCTCCAGGGTCAGGCGGGCCACGGCCTTGTTCACGTCGTTCTGGGTCACGAACGAGGGCTTGCTGAAGTCGTTCGGGGCGGCCTTGTTCACATCCTGCAGGTAAACCATGTCCGCGGTGGCGTACAGCGGCACCGTAGAGGAAACAATGGGCGAGAAGGCCCCCACCACGCCGTCCAGCAGGCTGACGGCGGAGTTTTCAAGGCGCGCGCCGTGGGTTATCAGGGTCTCGGGCCTCGGCGGGTCATAGAACGGGGAGGGGACGGCGTCGGCGGTGAACTCGTAAACCACGAAGTACGTGCGGGTGGCTATAGAGACCGTGCCGTCCACGCCGGGGTTATAAAGCGGCAGCACGAAGGTTCCCGGGTCGGCGGGGTCGAAGGTGGGCGGGTTGGCGGGGTCCGTCACCTCCTTGTCTATGGCCTGGTCGAAGACCCCGCTGCCGTCGTCGAGGAACAGGCGCACGCTCTTCAGGTCCGAGCCGGCGCCGGTGCCGGTCTTGATTATCCTGAAGGACCTTATCGTGCCGATGAAGTTTTCCGTCCAGGCCTGTATAGCCAGGAAGGCGGCGCGCTCCGTGCCCTGCTGGACATAGTTATACCTGCCGGAGGCGGAGTTGGCGGGCTTCCACCAGGCTCCTATGTCGGAGCCGCCTATCTTGATGGTGGCCGGCTGGTTGCTCACCGGCGAGGTGGCGGTCACTATCGGGAAGTTGTTGTAAGCCACGCCGACGAAGGTCGAGTCCAGCACGATGAAGTCCGGGTTGTCCATGACCAGCGCGAAGCTGCGCGGCGTGGCCGCGACCGTGGACATGCGCACCGTGAAGAAGAAGTTGCGCGAGGTGTTGGAGACTATGGCGGCCGTGGAAACCTTGGCTATGAGGTCTTCGAAGTTCCAGCCCATCATGGCGGGGTCATAGGTGCCGCTGGACATGAAGATATCCACCGGCGAGCCGCCCAGCTCGGTTTCGCCTTCAAAGGTGCCCAGCGAGCCCTTGCCGGGCGCCGGGTTATCGGCGTACATCCCTACCTCTATTATGTCGGAGAAGGTCAGCGTGCCCGAGCTCTTGATCTGCACCGACTTGAGGAAGGCCGGCGGCGCGCCGGCGGGGGCGGTCCTCATCGCCAGGCGCAGCATCGGCACCGGGCTGGGGATGTCGGCTATGACGCCGTCGCCCTGGTAGATGGAGCGCTTGGTTATGCCGATGGCTCTTTTGTCCGCCGGCAGCGGGTCCTCGGGGGCGAAATCCCTGGGGGTGATCACAAGGCCGGACAGCACCACGTCCGCGTTCGAATAGACGGGCACGCCGCGGCCCGAGTCGTTGGTATAGCCGAAGATCAGGGGAAGATTATAATCGGTCACGGTCACCTTCAGGTTCTCCACGAGCGTATCCTGCACCAGCAGCTGGTGCTCGCCGCGGTCAGCCGTCGTGAAGGTGTAGTCGGTGGTATTCTGGGGGTAAGCCCACAGGTCGGCCGAGCCCTGCGAGTTGGTCGCCATCTTTATCTTGCCCACATAATACTTGCCGTTTATGCTGTCGCCGGTGGCGGCGTTGCCGTACGGGTCGCGTGCGCGCAGGGTCAGGTAGCCCGGCGCCCGCACGCGGAGCGGGCTGCCCAGCGTGTAGGTGTGGTGCAGCGTAAAGTAGGACGCGGAGCTGGGCGTTATGTACTGGTCCTGGCTTATCGACGGCAGGGTCAGGCTGTCGGCGGGGATGGAAGGGTCGGCCGTAATGGTGGTCGAGCCCACGATCGTGTCCCAGACGTAAATATTGGCGTAAGAGTAGCCCACCGGGATATCCAGGTCAAGCGGGTTCGTCTTGAGCAGCTTCCAGCTGGGGTTGGAGGACAGCACCGGGACCGACGGGTCAATGCCGCCGTAGGTGGTGTTCCTCACCGCCGAGAAGCGCACCGTAACCGGGGAATTGGTGGTGGTATTGTTCTCGTAGCGGTCCTTGAGCGCCACGCTTACCACGGTCGCGGTGGCAAGGCCCAGGTAGTACTGCACGGTGGTGCCGGCCACCAGTCGGCGTGGCGTGGTATGGAACACCACGTGGTCGGGCGGGGCGGGCGTAACGGTATACGAGGAAATAGCGGGCAGCCAGCCCTTGGACAGCACGGTGTTCACGGTCAGCTGGTGCGTGGGCGCGGAAACCAGGGTGTCTATCAGGTAGAAGCTCGTGGAAGCCTGGCCCAGCAGCATCCTGGCCGAACCGGGCTTGGACATGAAGTATCCCGGGTCGGGGGCCGAGAACTTTGTGCCGCCCAGGGAAGTGGAGTCCAGGGTAAAGGCGATCCCGGCGTCGGCAGCGTCCTCCTGCCCGCCCGCCACCGGCGTGGGATTGCCGTAGTGGTCCTCGATGGACAGCATGAAATTCTGCGAGGTGGCGCCGGCCGTCAGGCTCTGGCCGGCGGCGGAGCTTACATTTACCCTGTAGGTCAGGTCCGGCACTATCGTGACCGACTGGGTGGAGGCGGCCCAGTTGACCATCTCCGGCACGGAAAGCCCCAGTATGGGCTTGATCGGCGCGGCCGACGAGGCGTAGACGCTGGAGGCCGCGGTGTCAAGATAATAGAAGGTGGCGGAGTAGGCGTCGAGCGGTATATCCAGGAACGAGATCGTCGAGGCGAAAACCGGCGGGAAGGCGCCGGAGAAGGCGCTTGAGATAGAGAAGGAGAAAGAGTCGTTTATCAGCGACGCCTGGCGCGTGTGGGTGGAGAGCGCCACCCGCACCGCCGCCGTGGCCACCGACGGGTTGGCGAACGTGTCCCGCAGCTCGGGCCGGAACACCTGCACGATGCCGAACCTGTCCTTCAGCTTCCCGGCCGTCATGGACCGCGGGGCGTTGCCGAAAGCCACCTGGGTTATGCCCGACGGGTTTACGCGCAGCTGATGGATGGCCGGCTGCATGGCGCCGGAGCGGGCCTCCAGCTGCCAGTAGCCGGGCCGGCCGTCCTCGAAGTCGTTGGCAGCCGGCGACACGCCGGAATAGGAGGCGGTCCTGTCATGGTAGCGGAAGGACGCCTGGGTCTGGTTGATCGGGATGATCAGGGCGGTAATGAATTCGCTGTTCTCCGTGTCGCGGAAGCCGTAATCGCCCACCACATTGCCGACGGTGCCCATGGTGCGGCCCAGGCCGGTATGTACCGCCACCTGCGCGGAGGGAATGCCCAGGTAAACGCCGGTTTCCTCCTGCCTGGTCACGTTGTCGAAATCGTCGCGCCGCTCCACGGTGAAGAACGCGCCGTTCCCGTTCTCAAGAACTTCCTGTATGCCTACCCAGGCCGCGGGCTGGCTGGAAACATAGACCAGCTTTGAGGGCGTGCCGCCGGTGGTGGCAAGCTGGCCGCTCAGGTTCTGCCTGGCCGCGGCGTAGGTGTCGTAGGCGGCCCGGGACAGGGGGACCGTGGTGGTGCCTATCCACACGCGGGCCCAGTCCCCCGACTTGCTGGAGACCTGGTAGCCGAGCGGGGTCGAGACGCCCACCTGCCCCAGCGCGTCGGTGTAAACCAGCGTGGAGGTTCCGACGCTGAACCAGGTCACGCCGCTCTTGTAATTTATCGATCCGGTGGAGCCGTAAACCTCGCCCATCATCACGTACGCCGGCAGCCCGGCCTGGGGGATGTTGTTGTCGAAAGAGTCGGCGAGCTGGCCGGTAATTTCCCTCACGGCGCGGCTGATAAGGGAGCCGGCGGGGACCTCCTCGTCCAGGTTCGGCGTGACGCGGTAAATAGTGGGAGGGCCGTGGCTTACGTAGAGGCTGAGCAGCGGGGTCACGCTGATGGCGGAGTTCAGCGAGTCGCGCGCCCCGATGGCGTCCGGGCCGGCCTTGTGCAGCTTGAACCAGTTGACCAGGTTTTTAACGCCGTAGTCGGAAGCGTAGTAGGAGGTGGTGAGAGCAATGAGCACCGGGTCCTGTATATTTTTGGCCTGGTCCGTCACCACGAAAGTCGCGGTGCCGCGGTAGACGTTGGGGCCGGTGGAGCAGATATTGCCGTAGGCGTCCTTTACATAAAGCAGCGCCGAGAAAGGCGTACCGGCCACCACATTGGTGGAAGCCACGACGTAAGCCATGCTGGCGGCGGGGCCGGGGTTGACGGTCAGCGTGGAGATCCCTGACTGGTAAAGGCCGGTGCCGGCGGGAGAGACCGCGGAGGTGGCGGCCAGCACGGTGTAGCTGCTGATGGAGGTGCGCGCGTCAAGGGAGAACACGGCGCTGCCGTTAGAAAGCGTCTGGACGGCCGGCGGCGCGGTTTTGGTATCGCCGGGCATGGTGACGCCCACCTCGGGCATTACGGCGATGGGGTTGGTATCCTTGTCCGCGGCCGAGGCCTCCGTGGCCTTGTTAAAGAACATGTCCGTCAGGAAGATCCCGGCGAAAAGCGGGCCTAAGCCTATGGTATGCTGCGCCGGGGGGCCGCTGCGGCCCGGCCAGGCCAGGGAGGCATTGCGGCAGGGAGGGCTTACGGCGCACTTGCCCTCAACCAGCGTCTGGCCCGGCAGCACAACCTCCAGCCGCACCGCCGTGGAGGCGTAAACCTTGAAGGAGACCCTGGCCGCCGCGTCGTCCGCGAGGCACACGCCGCCGAAGTTCCCGGAGCAGACGTAGTTGTCCGCGATGTTGACAGGGTACGCCCTGGCGGAGGCGGAATTAACCTTGGTGACCAGGTTCAGGGGCACCTGATTCGTGCCGTAATTCAGGGGCACGCTGTCCGAGTCGATGTCGTAAATATCCGAGGTCACCAGGTAGACCGTGGGCCCGACCGACAGGTCCTGGGAAACGTTCATGTAGCGGTCAACCAGGTTTACCGTTGCAAAAAAGCCCGTGCCGGCCGTCTGGGAGGACGCGCCCACGGTCTTGCCCCCGGACGGGTAGTTGCCGGAGCCGGGCACCGCCGTCTCGCCCGGCAGCAGCAGCTGCAGGCCCATGGGATCCGCGGCGCGCACGGTGAAGGTGGAGGACGGAAGATCGACGGCCAGGCCCGAGCTGAGGAAGTCGGAAACGGTGAGGTAATGGGTGGCCGCCCTGCGCATGCTGAAGAGGATCAGGTCGGTATAGCCCAAGGTGGTATTTAAGGACGCGGTGCTGACAGCCGGCACATAGGCGTCCGTAGGCGTGTTGACTTTCACATCGGCGGGCCTGCCCGGGACCTTGTTGAAGTAATCATCCACCACATACACGCGCACGCCGAGGTCGGTGCCGGCCTTCCAGGCCGCGGCCTGCCCGCTGCGCCCGGTGGCCGAGCCCTGGCTGAAAGACTCTCCCGGCAGGACCAGCAGCAGGCGCGTCGGAATGCCGGGGGCGACAAGGATGGTCGTCGCAGTATCCGGGGCCAGCGTAGGCCCGCCTGGCACCGCAGGAGAACCCATTGCGGCCGTCAAGACAGTATTGCCGGCCCTCCTGGGCGTCACGGTGAAAGTGGCGGAGCCGGTTATCACCTGCGAGGGCGGGACCACGGTGGCCGAGAGGTCGTCGGCGACAAGACTTACCTGCTGGCTGGCGCCGGGGGTGAGGTTCCAGAAAGAGTCCGTGATATCCACGGTAACGGTGAAGGGGAAGCCCGCCTGCCGCTCACCGTCGTCGGCGCCGGAGCGGCCTGTGGTGGTGGAGCCGGCCACGCGGCTCTCGCCGGGGATCATCGCCCGCAGCTTGGTGGGCGTGAACGGGACCAGCAGGAAGCCGCCGCTGATGGTGGTCCCGAGCCCGCCCGGGTCATTGACCGTCAGGGCCCTCGGCCCGCCCGTGCGCAGGATGACGTTGTTCAGGGTGGCGCTGCCGGCCGTCATGCTGAAATTGCCGAGGTCCGCCGCGAACGGGTCGTTCGTGGTGACGTGCAGGGTCTTATCAGGAACGCCGGCGGTGACCCTGTTATAGCGGGTATCGGCCGCGTAGACCAGCGAGTTAAAGCCGACTCCCGCCGTCTGCGTGGAAATATTCCCCTCCACGCCGAAAGGGGCGACAACTTTGCCGGGCACCAGGTACTGGGTGGGGAGCAGGACTATCAGGCGGGAGGCGGTTCCCGGGTTCACCACTATGCCGGAGTCGGTGCTGGTGGAAAGCTTCGGCTCTATGCTGTCAAAGTCGATGGCGTCTATCACCAGGTTGGAGGTGGCGGCGCTGGGGACGAAGCCCATTATAAAATCGGCTATGCCGCCGTCCAGCAGCTGCGCGGGCGGGTGCACGGCGTAGATATCGTTGGACTTCAGCTTTACGCTGCGGCCGTCGTTCGCGAGGTTGCCGTAAATATCCATGGACCGCACGGTGATGGTGTAGGTCGCACCCGCGGTCAGCGGCCCGGCCGTGCCGGTCTTGCCGCCTGAAGCGCCCTCCGCCACGGCCTCGGTGGGCACCAGCAGCAGCAGCTTCCGGGCCGGGGCCGGGTTCACGACTATGCCGCTTACCGTGTCGGTGCTGAACTGCGCGCCGATCCCGCCGAAACCCGTCACCTGCACCGAGAGGCCGGGCGACAGGTTGCGGGTCACGGGGATGACGCTGAAAGTAGTGGTCCCGGCCAGCAGGCTCCTCTGGTACGGGTCAGGATGCATGCCGCGCCCCTGTATGTTGGCGTCGTTGAGGAAAGCTATCTGGATGTTCGGCGTGTTGGAGGACACCGCCATGAAAGGCGTGGTTCCCTTTACCACGTTATAGTATTCGTCCACCAGGTAAACCGCCATCTCCGCGGTGGCGCCGGCCGTAAGCGCGCCGGGGGAGCCGGACTTGCCGCCGGGCGAGGGGTTGGCGCCGTAAGTCGGCAGGCCGGGCAGCAGCCCCTGGCCGGGAGCTATAAGGTGCAGCTTGACGGGGCGGTTCCACCAGACCGTCACCGGGTCCGGCGTGTAATACACGGAGGCTGCGCCGGCCAGCGCCGAGCTCTCCGCCTTTATTGTATGGGTCGCGGCCACCACGGGGGTGAAGATGAAGGCGGTGGCTCCGGACACAAGAGTGTTGGACGACGGATTGATATCGTAGGGATCCGTCGGTATCGAGGCGTAGACCTTGAAGCCGGCCGTGGTGTCGGTGTTATAGTATTCGTCCACGCCGTAAACCCTGGTCTGGAAGGTGGCGCCGGCCAGCAGGCTGGAAATGGTCCCGGTCTTGCCTAAAGGCTGCACATCCCACTTACCCTGCACGCGGCTCTCGCCCGGGAACAGGGCCAGCAGGCGGGTCGCGGCCTGGGGCATGATCGGCACGTTGGAAGACGGGTTGCGCGGGTTGGAAATGCCCTGCTCCGCGGCCGTAACGCCCCAGCCCGACGGAGAGGCGGAAACGAAAGTCCTGTAGAGGGTGGTAGACCCCACGAAATTCACGTAGCCGTCGGCGGAGATATTGCCGTTGTTCGGGTCGGTATCCGTGACATAGACGCTGGCGGCCGAGGAAACCACCAGGTTCCAGTATAGGTCGGTTACCTGCAGCAGGAACGGCACGCTTGAGCCGGCGGGCTTGCTGCGCGGCGTGCCGGTGCTTCCTTCAACAACCGCTTCGGTGCGGCCGGGGGCCGGCAGCTGGCCGGCGGTGTCGAAGTCGGCTATCACCTGCACGCGGTCCGCCGCGGTCGGGTTTACCGTCACGTTCCTTGAACCGTAGATGCTGACATTGTCGAGGTCCGCCACGCGCAGCGTGCGCGGAGCGGCCTTGCGCAGGCGCATCTGGAAGGTCTTCACGCCGTAATCCCCGGGCAGGAAGGTGTAGCGCTTCGGCAGGCCGTTATAATTGTCCATCGTATCGTCGTTATCCATGACCTCGGGGCCGCCGGGCACCCCGTCCACGGAGAAATTGACCGTGCCCTGGTAGGCGCGGGCCGTACTGCCGGCGCCGTTCGCGCCGTCCCGGGCTTCCACGGTCAAATTGATGTCGGAGCCCGCCGTCATCGGGTTGGCGGCCACGGTGACCAGGAAACTCGCGGCCTTGGCGGCGATGTAGAACTTGGGCCCGAGGGAAACAATGGTCTGAAGGTTGCCGGCGTTATCGGTAACGCGCACCCAGGCGGCGTAAGAATCGCCGCGCACCCAGCAGGTATGGGCGGCCCGTTCATCGTCTCCGGGCAGCGCGCCGGGCCCGTCGCAGACCAGGCCGGTATACTGCCAGTTGCCCAGCGTATCGTAGAACTGGGCGGGCACCCAGATCTCGCCGCCGGCTGACGCCGTCCAGGTGGAGCCGTTCCAGAAATAGCCGGAGCTGTCGGCGTCGCTGGTATTCAGGGGCCCGTTGGAAGCTATGTAGGGGTCCGCGTCCCTGAAGACCATGACTTCCACTTTGCCGGCATGCCAGGGCTTGGCCGCCTCCGGGTAAACGCCGGAGCCGGAGCCGTCTATGCCGGAGGTAAAGCCCGCGTCCAAGGAGCTGCCGAGCAGCGACTTGGCGTCTTCTTCGACCATGGTGTTGATGGGGCTGTCTACCACCGACTGGGGCTCCAGCTGGTCGAACAGGAAGCGGGAGCGGCCCACGATATTCTGCACGTTGCCTATCGAGTCGGTGGCCGAGGACTTCACGACATAGTGCTGACCCGTGGTAAAGGGCGACAGGCCGAACGTGTAAGTCCAGGAGGACTGGAAAAGGTTCATTATCGGCAGCCAGGTCTCCGCCATGTTCACGAAGTTGGAGCCGTTAAAGTACCTGGGCCCGGCAGTCTCGTTCTCGCTTAGTATGCAGATCTTGGCGTCCTGCACCGTGGTCACGGCGTCAGTGGAGGTGCCGTATACGGTGGGCAGGCCCTTGTACGCGGTGTCGATGCCGGGCTGCCACGGCGCCGACACCGGCGGCACGTTGTCGAACACGAAAGTGCGGGTGCTTAGCGCTGTCTCATCGTTGGTGGTGCCGTCCCTGGCCTTCGTCACTATATAGAACGTCTTCCCGTTGCCGCCATCGTGCGTGCCTTCCTTCCAGGCGAAGTCTTCGCCGGGGGTGTAGAAGTCCAGAGGCGAGTAGGTCCATGGACTGCCTGTCGCGCCTTTAAGGGCGAACGCTCCGGGTATGGCAACCCAGTTTTCATCAATGGACCAGTGCGGGGCGAGGGTATGCCAATAATAGGTGCTGGGGCCGGACAGGTACCAGATGAGTATCTTCACGTTGCTCACGCCGGAAGTCACGTCGGACGTAGTGCCGGTTATCGCCGTCATGGAGGAATACAGCGCCCCGTTCGCCGGCGGGTATTTTATGCGCGACAAGGGCGGAATATTGTCAAAGCTGAACGTGGAGGAAGTGATGGAATAGTTCCCGGCCCGGTCCATGACCTTGACATCCGTACGCAGTTCGTTATCGCGCTGCTGATCTGTCAGCGGAGGAGGGGTCCAGCGCCAGTTGAAGCTGCCGCCGGCGGAGGAGGAATCCAGCGCAACGTTCCAGATCTCAGGGAAACCGCCGAATTCATCGTCAACCCAGCCGGTGCCGTCCAGCCAGAACCTGTTGAGCGCTATGTCATAGAGGCGTACCTTGGGGAAGTCCACGTTGAAGGCGCCGGGCACAACGTCACTGGCGGTGCCGGAAACAAGGGGCAGGGAGATCTTCCTGGAGCCGTTAAGCGGCTGGGAGATAAAAGCGGTGGGGCTGGAGATGTCGAACCTGAAGGAGTTGCCGGTCAGTATGCCGGCCGGCGTCTGCGTATTGCCGGCTATGTCGTAGGAGCGGGTCTGCACCGTATAGAGCATCCCGTTCTCCAGGCCGGTCAGGTTATCCGAAGGCGGCAGCTGCGCGGTCTTGCTCCAGGCGGGGCTGCCGGCCACGCCGGCAAGCCAGTTCTCAGCGCCCCAGGTGGAGCCGTTCCAGTACTGGTCGTCGGAGCGCTTTATCTTTATCTGCGTGCCCGCCACGGTCGACGGGTTGGAGTTGGGGTCCAGCGCTGTGCCCGTTATAGCGGCCAGTTGTTTAATGAAACTGCCGTCCGCGGGAGAAATGGCTCCAGAGGCCGGCGGGGTTATGTCGTACCTGATGGTAGTGGCCGTGGGAGGAACAAGAACATTGTCGGCCAGGTCGTCGGCGATAACCTGCAGGTCGTAATTCTTGTTGTCGGTCAGCGCGGGCGCCGTAACCGTCCAGGTGTAATTCGGGCCCAGGCCGAGAATAGCGGCTGTTATCCACTTCGGGCCCCCCGCCGAGGGGGCGTTGAACAGCGAAGTAGCCGGGTCGTAGTAAAAATTAGGGGGGCCTACCTGCATCACGGAAACGGAGGCCGACTTTATACCGTAGCTCTCGAAGGCGGTGCCGGACACGACCAGCGAGGGGGCTTTGATGTTCCCCCTCAGATCCGACAGGCCTATCGGGTAGACTATGGCGGCGGCCGGGGCCGTAATGTCATATACAAAAGTCACGGAAGAGATGGCCGACTCCACGTTGCCTCCGGGCTTGGCGTTGTCGGTGACCCGCACGCGCACCCTGTAGGTATAGCCGTGCTGCAGCGCCGGCGAGTCGAAGCTCCAGGCGCCGCCGGCGAAGATCGCGGCCTGGTCGATAGACAGCGGGTAGAAGACCTCGGAGGAGGCGCTGAAGGTCCCGGTGGAGAAGCCGTCCCACCAGCCGGCGCCCGGGGAGACTTCCCGCATGCTTACCCCGATCTGGCCCATCGCGGCTATGCCGCTGTTCGCGTCCGCCGCCGTGCCGGTAACGGTTACCAGCGCTTTTATATGGGCGCCGTCGCGCGGGAAAGTCACTCTTGAGACCGGCTCCAGTCTGTCCGCAATGAAGGTCACGGAGTCCTTCGGCTGCGTAAAGAGAGCGTCGTTCCCGTCCGAAGACGGGCCCTCGTTGACCGGCGCGCTCTTGTCCCTGCCCCGGTACTGCACACAATAGGTGCTACCGGTGACAAGTTCGGTATCCAGCTTGGCGGGCAGCGCCAGGTACGTGTAGCTCCATCCCTCGGAAGTACCGCTGTTCGCGTTGAACCAGGCGGAATCGCCGCCGGAAATGCTGAAGTTGCCGGCCAGGTAGTCCCACCATTTGCCGATCCCCTTATCAAGGATGCGCACCTGCGCGCCCCCCGCGTTCAGCAGCGCCAGCCCCGCCGCCCCGCCCGACAGGCCGTCGAAGCCGGAGCCGTTCACGGGGCTTATCTGCCGGTGGAAAGCCGCCGGGGAAACCCCGCCCAGCCCCGTCACCGCGCCCGTCGGCTTGGTTATGTCGTAGGTGATGCTGCGCGTGGAATAGACCAAATTGTAGTTCCCGGCCTTATCCAGCACCCGCGAGCTCATCTCGTAGGTGCTGCCGGTGACCAGGTTCACACCCCCGGCCGGGCCGCCCGGCGCCGTGCCGGTGCTGAACCACCTGGAGTACAGGACCGTCTCCGTCGTGGAAACCACGAACCACGCCGCGTCCGGAGACGACTCGGTGTAGTTGTTGGTGCCCCAGCTCCAGTACTGCCCTAGCGACTGGTTCTTCACGCGCAGGTAGGTCTCTCTTACCTCGCCCAGGCCGTTGGTATCCAGCGAGGTACCGCTGATATAGCCCAGCGTGCCCAGGTACGCATCAGCGCCGGACGGCGAGGTGACGGTCACCGTCGGGATCTGCGTGTCGTATATAAAGTCCTGTGTGACAATAGTAGA
>JAUSCK010000003.1 GCA_030651035.1 Elusimicrobiota bacterium | reverse complement strand
AGGTGCGAAGAATATTTTTACAGGAAAGCTGGCTACAGAGGGGATTAGGTGCGAAAAATCACTTACTCTTCACGGCTGGCCGGTCTAGAGCACGGCGGTGTCGCGCATGCGCTTTACGGCGCGGGCGGTGTAGATAACCTTGCTGTCGAGTATCACCTTCACTTCCACGCCGCGCTTTTTGACTTCTATCAGCATGTCCGCCGCCTCGAAGCCGGTGACGTCGTCGTGGAAGGAATAGCTGGCTATATAGCTGCTCTTCTTCGCGTTCATTATCAGGGAATCTTTTACCGCGAAGGAGATCTCCCCGTCTATAAGGAAGTCTGAAGTGCTGCCGTCCAGGAACCGCGCACCGGACAGGTTTTCCATCTCCGCCAGGAAGCCGGCGTCCGCCAGCAGGGAGTCCTGCCCTATCTTTCTGCCGACTTAAAATTTTCAGGGAACGGGGGCTCTTTGCCGGAGACTTTCAGCCAGGGCAGGTGCGCGAACTTTTCGGAGCCGTGGCCGGTAGACATCGTGATATCGGTGAAGCCTTTTTCGTGCAGCCCGCCGGCGATCTCCTCTCCTTTCACGCCGCCCCCCAGGTCGGAATCAATATAAAGCGGCGTGTCCTTAGGCAGGCCGGCCAGCGCCGCGTCGAGCCCTTCAGCTTTTTTGCAGGCCCTTAACTCCACCCCTGCCGCCCTGGCCGCCATTTTCCAGTTCATATGCACCAGCATGTCGTCGTCCAGGAGGACGACCGTTCGACTGACCGCCGACGGTTGGGAGACTATAGCCGGCAGCTCTATAGCAACGGTCGTACCCTTGCCGGGTTCCGACCCTATCCGGAAATTACCGCCCCAGCTCTCCACCGAGGTCCGCGCATGGTAAAGGCCCAGGCCGTTGCCGCCCGCTTTGCCGTGAGTTTCGCCTTTTTGGCCGAGCTTCGCCAGTATCCCGGGCGGGATGCCTTTCCCTTCGTCTTTCACTTCTATTAAAACCCTGCCGTCCCGCGCCGTCAGGCTCACAGTAACCGCTCCGGGCCCGTCAAAAGCCTCGACGGAATTGTTTAAAAGGTTGGACAAAAGCCTCTGGAATTCTTTTGGCTCGACGGCGGCTTTTATTTCCTCCGCGCCGGCTTTAAATTCAAGCTTAACTCCGCCGTCTTTATGCTGCAGCCGCTTTTCGGCTATCACCTGGGCGATAAGTTCCGCCAGCGCGCAGACTTGAGGCCCGGCTTTCACGGCGGGCCCGGCGCCGGGGCCGCGGTAGCGCCCGAGGAGGTCGTCGGCTATGCCGCGCATCCGGTCCACGGCGCCGCTTATAAGGGCGCGCTGCTCCGCCGGCAGCTCCAGGCTTGCGGCCGCCGCGCCCAGCGCCGCCAGCGGCGAGCGTATGTCGTGCGCCACCTGCGCGGCCAGACGCCCTATGGCCGCCTCTTTTTCCGCCACCGCGGTTTTGGCTGCCACTTCCAGCGCCATCGCTTTTTTATGCCAGGACAGGGTCAGCACCAGGACGAACAGCATGAGCAGGGAGATAAGCAGGCCGAAAGAGAGAGTTATGCGCCGCTTAAGGACCTTAAGGTCAGCGGGCAGGTCGGAGCTTATGAACACCGCCGTGCAGTCAGCCCCGGCCAGGACGCCGGGCAGGACCGTGGCTACCCCGACGCCGCCCGGCAGGCGCAGCAGCCTGTCCCCCCCGCCGCAGGAGAACTCCTTGAAGGCCGGGGCGAGGCCGTCGTCCGGGCCGGAGGTCCTGTACATAAGTTCCGACGCGCCGCCCCGCACCTGCCTGATCTCGGCGAAGCGGATGTACCCGTCGCTGTTCAGCCTGGAGAGCGTGGCGCCGAGCTTGAAAAGGTTGCCCTCGGCCAGGTCGCCGGCCAGCGCGGAAACCACCTGGTTCTTAAGGGCCGCCGCCGCCGATTCCTCGGCCGCCCGCCCGAGCCAGGATACGGCGGAATAAAAAGCGGCCAGCACCAGCAGCAGGCCGGCCGCCCAGTTAAGGAACAATCTTTTTTTTCCGTTCATCAGGTTTTACCTCGCGGGCGTCCAGCTGACGGCCCTGAATTCGATCGGTGAAAGGAACATGCTGCACCTTGAAAGGTCCACCCCGGGCTTATACAGATATACCAGGCCGGAATGAGCGTAAGTCACCACGGCCGCTTCTTCAAAAATAGCGCGGTTTATTTTCTCCGCGAGCGTCCGCCTTTCCGCCGGGTCGGAACTCGCCTCCGCCGCCTCTATCAGGGAACCTATCTTCCCGGAGGTGGTGGGAAGCCCGTCGCCCTTCTCCCGCATGAACAGCGTCCGCAGGCTCTCGAACGGGTTCTCCACGGAAACGATGGAGTCCTGGAGGAGCAGGCTGTAGTCGCCGCTTCCCATTCTCTCCCAGTATTCCGCGGCCGACGGGTCGATGATCTCCAGCTTAAGCCCATGCCTCTCCAGGGCGTCTATGACGGCCTGCCGCGTTATGTCGCTGAGTATCCTTTTCTGCTTAAGCAGGTTCGAAGATTTTTTATTCAGGAAAACCGAAACCTTTTCCCCCGCGTGGGACAGGAGGGGCTTCCTCCCCTTGACCACGGGCAGGCGGGCGTACCCTATCGCGCCTTTCGGGACAAAAGAAGCGTCCACTTCCGTATCGGGAGAGAACAGCGGCGCGGCCCCCAGCCGCTCCAGGAAGACGTCGCGGAAAGACCTTCTCAGCTCCGGGTCGCTGAACGGGGCCCGGAACGGGTTCAACATCGCGAAGCTCATCCGCAGCTCCGGCAGCGACCTGTGCCGTATGCCGGCCGGTTTCATTATCTCTAAAAGTTCGGGATCCGCGTCAAGGCTGGTACTTATGGCCATCTCGGCGTTCCCGTCCACCAGGGATTTGACATAGCTCGGGTTCGCGGCCGTGGGGGCGGCCAGCTCCACTATCTCAGGGGCGTTTTCGGCCCTTTTATAGATATGCCTGGCCCTGAGGACTATTTTATCCGGGGCGCGCAGGGAGATCAGGTATTCCCCGGAGCCGCCGGCGCAGAACGGTTCCCGCCATTCCCCTTTGGCGTCGAAGCATTTGGGATCGGCGATGTTGTAGATAGGCTGGCTGATGGCCTCGAAAAGATTTTTAGGCCTTTTGCCGAAGATAAAGACGACCTCGCCTTTTTCCCCGTACAGCGTTTTCAGCGGCGCGTCGTAGCTCTTCCAGGTCTTCAGCTCGGGCAGGAGGGCGTTGAGCGCCAGCCTCTCTCCCCGGGTCAGCCAGAGGATGCGCCTGAAATTGGCTACTACGGCCTGCGCGGTTACAGGCGTCCCGTCCTGGAACAGGAGCCCTTTGCGGGGGCGGAACCGCCAGGTGAGCCCGTCCGGGGAAACGGTCCACGATTCCGCTATCATCCCCTGCGCCGCCCCGTCCATATAAGTGGACACCAGGGGGGCGTAGATGTTCTTCGCCAGCGGAAGCAGGGAAAACAGGTCGGCTTTGTAAGTGTCCAGGGTATCCGGCAGATACCAGAGCCGGGCCCGCAGGGGAACGGGTTCGCCTCCGGGGGGTTTGTCCCCGGCGCCGGCCGCGCCCGCGGCAAGAAGCAGAATAAAAATAGCTTTCATAAAGACTTAGCGGACTGCCGGCTCGCACGGCCCAAAGGGCCCAGATTTAAGGGGCCTAATGGTCCTTGACTGTTCCGGAAGTTTATTATATATTTTATGTAAGCAGGAGACTGACATTTTAACTATGAAAAATATACTTATTCTCTTCTTTTTCGTGTTCACAGCCGTTACCCCTGTCGCGCTCACAGCCGGCACCCAGAGGCTTACCACGGAGGAGTTAGGCGAGCTGACAAAACCGCCGCCCCCGCCCGTTGACCCCCCGAAACCCGACAATCCCAAGTAAGTTTTGCACATAATAGAGGGCGCAGACACTGCGCCCTTTATCATTTGTATGGGATATCGATTTAGTATAATACTCCGGTGCCAACAACCCAGCTCTTTTCCCCGGAGGACATAATGAAGCTTTCCCTTTTTCTTCCCTGCCTTTTGCTGTTCTGCCAGCCTTCTTTCGCCAAAGAAGGCTCCGGCGCCGGCCTTCCGGAAGGCGCGTCTATCGAAACCGACCCCAAGTATCCCCCGGTGGTTTCATACACCCTGAAGAACGGGCTGAAGCTGCTGATCCTGGAAAAGCAATTCGTCCCCACGGTCGCCCTCACGATGACCTTCAAGGTCGGGAACGTGGACACCCCCCAGGGCAAAACCGGCCTGGCCCACCTTTTCGAACATATGGCCTTCAAGGGCTCCAAGACGATGAACACCTCCGACTACGCGAAGGAAAAAGCGGTGCTGGATCAGATAGAGGCCGCCGCGAAAGAGCTTATCGCGGAAGAGACGCTCTACGAAGCGGCGGACCCGAAAAAAGTGGAAGCGCTCAAAACAAAGCTTGCAGACCTTGAAAAAGAGGCCGACAAGTACGCCGTAACCGGCGAGCTGTCCCGCGTCTACGGCGAGCTCGGGGAACACGGGCTTAACGCCGGGACCTCGCAGGATTACACCACCTACATGGTCTCCCTGCCGTCCAGCAGGCTCGAGGCCTGGATGGTGCTGGAATCGGACCGCTTCAAGAACGCGGTGCTGCGCGAGTTTTACCGGGAGCGCAGCGTGGTGATGGAGGAGCGCCGCATGTACGAATCAGACCCCTCCTTCGTGATGAGCGAAACCCTTTACGCCACCGCCTTCAGCGCCCATCCCTACAGGACCCACACCCTGGGCTGGATGGACGACCTGAAGCGCCTGACCCGCACCGACGCCGAGAAATTTTTCAGCGATTTTTACGCCCCCAATAACGCCACGCTGGCCGTGGTGGGCGACGTGAAGCCGGCGGAAGTGATAAGCCTGGCCGAGAAATACTTCGAGGGCTGGAAACCGAAGGCGATCCATGCCGCCCCCATCACCAAGGAGCCGCCGCAGGCTTCGGAAAAGCGCGTGAACGTTTTTGCCAAAGCCCAGCCTGCGATAAGGATGGCCTTCCATAACCCCGGCTTAGGGCATCCGGATATGTACCCGCTCATCATGCTCGCCGAGATCCTCTCCAGCGGCAAGACCGCCCGTTTCTACAGGAACCTGGTGGAGGGCGCACAGGTTGCGCTTTCCGCCCAGGCCTCGTCCATTACGCCCGGGATACGCTACCCGTCGCTGTTCGTGATAGCGGCCTCCCCCAAGGCCCCGCACACCATGGAGGAGCTTGAAACCGCCGTCTGGGCCGAGATCGACCTCCTGAAAAAAGAGCCGCCAACGCAGTGGGAAATGGAAAGGGTGATAAATAACTACGAGGCGGACATGGTCAAGCAGCTGGAAGGCAGCCACGAACTGAGCAACAACCTGGCCGTCAACCAGCAGATCCTCGGCGACTGGAAGATAGACTGGAAAATAACGGAGAAGCTGCGCGCCCTGAAGCCGGGGGACGTCTCGGCCGCGGCGCGGAAATACTTTACCCGCGGGAACTACACCGCGGTATTCCTCAGGCAGCCGGAAGCCGCGGCGGACGCGGCCGCCAAAGGGGAAGCGAAATGAAAAACCTTGTCAAACTCGCAGCAGGAGTCCTTATGCTTATAACTGCCTCTTCCTCAGTCCGGGCTATGCCGCCCGGCATGCCCGCCGTCCCGGACCTGGAATTCAGGCCGCCGACGGGGGAGCGTTTCGTGCTGGACAACGGCCTGGTGGTCTACCTGATGAAGGACAACACCCTGCCCGTGGTCCACATCAGCGCCATAGTGGGCGCGGGAAACGCGCATGACCCGGCCGACAAGATCGGGCTGATCGAGCTCGCCTCCCAGATGCTGAAGGACGGCGGAACCAAGAGCTACACCGCCGAGGAGATAGACAAGCAGCTGGAATTCCTGGGCGCTTCCATCGAGAGCTCGGCCTACTCCGAAGAAACGCGGGTGGACATGACCACCCTGAAGAAAGACCTGGGGAAAGTGCTGGACATCTACGCCGAGGTGCTGCGTCAGCCGGTCTTCAACGAAGAGAAGCTGAAGCTGGCCAAGGACGAGGAGCTGGAGATGCTCCGCAGGCGCAACGACAAGCCGAACGACGTGCTTTTCCGCGAGGCCAAGCGCATGTTCTACGGCGAAAAACACCCCTACGGCTGGCGCAAGGAACCCGCTACCGTCGCCGCCATCTCCCGGGCGGACATGCAGGCTTTCCACGCCGCCTACTACAAGCCGAACAACATCATCGTTTCCGTCAGCGGCGATTTCGCCTCCGACGAGGAAATGCTGAAGACCCTGAAAGGGAAATTCGCCTCATGGGAAAAGGGAAGCGTCGCCAAGGCGGTGGTCCCGGACTTCGAGCCGAAGAAAGGCAGACAGATCTACCTCATCGACAAGGACGTGGCGCAGACCTTCATCGTCATTTTCCAAAAGGGCCTGGGCTACAACTCGCCGGAGGAATATCCGCTGACCGTCCTCACTGAAATACTGGGCGGCGGCATGCAGTCGCGGCTCATGACCGAGGTGCGCTCGAAGAAAGGCCTGGCTTACACGGTGCAGTCCAGCAGCCCCAGGCGCACGAAGAAAGGTTTCACCTACACCTACTGCGGCACCAAGCCGGAAACCTATTCCCAGGCGCTCTCGGAAATACTGAAGCAACTGGAGCGGGCGGGCTCCGAGCCGGTCCCGCAGGACGAGCTGAAGCGCGGCAAGGACGCCATCATAAACCCGTTCGTCTTCAAGTTCCCCACCCCGGCCAAGCTCATTTCCGAGCGGGCCTCCGAGGAGTTCTACAACCTCAAAGACGGCTACCTGGACAATTACGTCTCCAGGATACGGAAGGCAAGCCAGGACGACCTGCTGGCCGCCGCCAAGGACATCTACGACACGAAGAACGCCCTGATCTTCGTCATCGGCAACTCCAAGAAGTTCGACAAGCCGCTGTCGGAGTTCGGCCCGGTGACCGAGCTGAAGGAAGACTGACCTTTAAGCAAAAGATGGGAAACCGGCGCGATAACTGGAGTTTTCAGTGGGACGCTTTCAAGAAAGACGAGGCGTTCTTCGACGACGACCTTTTCCTGTTCAAGCAGTGGATCTACCCGAACACGCTTGAGGACTTTACCGGCAAGACGGTGCTGGACTGCGGCTACGGGCGGGGTCAGCACCTCAGGATGGTCGCCCCATACGCGAAAAAAGCCGTCGGCATAGACCTGAACACGGCGGACGTGGCCAGGGAATACCTCAAGGACGAGCGCATAGAGCTGCTGCAGGGGGACCTGGCGCAAGTTACGCTGCCGGAGAAATTCGACATAGTCTACTGCATCGGCGTGCTCCAGCACACCGACGACCCCGCCAAGTCGTTCATGAACCTGAAGCGCCAGCTAAAGAAGGGCGGCCGCCTGATGATCTGGGTCTACTCGCGCGAAGGCAACGCGCTGAACTATTATATTCTTGAGCCGCTTAACGAGCTGGTGTTCAAGAGGCTGGGCAGGCGCCTGCTGCTTGCGATCTCACTCATAACCACCGTGCTCCTGTACCTGCCGATCTATACGGTGTACCTGCTCCCGCTCAGGTTCCTGCCTTTTTACGAATACTTCGCCAATTTCAGGAAGCTGACTTTTGAAAAGAACTACCAGAACGTCTTCGACAAGCTTAACGCGCCCCAGACGCACTTCATCACAAAAGCCGCCGTGGAATCCTGGTTCGATCCCGCCGAATTCGAGAACATCCACATCAGCCCCTACCTGGGCGTCAGCTGGCGGGCGTCGGGAACGCTCAAATAGCCGGCATTAAAATGGACCTCTCGCTCATTTACCGCAAGCTCCTGAACGCGCACTCGCTGCTGCCGCGCCTGTTCGGGTCACCGTCGGCCCTGCCGCTGCTGAATATCTCTATAGAGGTCACCCACCGCTGCAACCTGCGCTGCGCCATGTGCTTCCAGGCCAAGCGGGTGGACGCGGCCGGTGAAATGACGACGGCCGAGATAATAAAAATAATTGACGACCTGCCGCCGTGGACGATAACGACGCTGACCGGCGGCGAGCCGTTCATGCGCTCGGATTTCCGCGCGATACTCGCCCACGCCCTTAAAAAGCGGAAATGTAATATCCTGACCAACGCCGAGCTGATAACGGACGCGGACATAGAGATGTTCGTGGAAAAAGGCCTGACCCTTATAGGGATCTCCATAGACGGCCTGGCGGCGACGCACGACAGGATAAGGAACAAGAAAGGGCTTTTCGACAAAGCTTCGGCCGTGATCAAGAAGATCTCCGTCCTGAAAAAAAGCAAAGGCGCCAGGTTCCCCCTTGTGGATATAAAGACCGTGATACTTAAAGAGAACCTGGGCGAGCTTCACGCGATCTCGGAACTGGCGGACGACCTTAACGCCGACTTTTTCAGCCTTTCGCTGCCCAAGCTTTCCGACAGGCAGTTCAACGAGCCCTATTACGAAAACCTTGAAAGGGACCTCTTCGCCCACGCGCCGCTGCGGCCCGAACACATCGGAGAAGAGGGCTTAAAAACCCTGCGCGGGCAGCTCGACCTTATCGCCGGGAATAGCGGGCCCGCCAAGCTCCGGTTCTATCCGTACAACATGCTGGAGAGCGAGGCTGCAGAGAAATATTATTCAGGCGGCCTGACCGCCGCGGACTTCGAGCCCTGCGGGGTGCCGTGGTCGCTCGCCTGCGTATCGCCGTACGGCGACCTGTTCCCGTGCCTTTCATACCGCGCCGGGAACGTGCGGCAGAAGCCGCTGGCGCAGATCTGGAACGGGGAGAACTTCCGCGCTTTCCGCGCGCGGCTCGGCAAAAAGAAGCTGGACCCGTGCTGTATGGGCTGCTGTTACTCGGTATACAGGGATCAGAAATAATTATTCAGCGCTGCGTTTAATCACCCGCGGAATGGAGAGATCAAAATGGACGTCAGCATAATAATACCCGCTTACAACGAAGAAGACGGAATAACCGGGGTGGTGAAGGAAATAAACGCGGCCATGTCCGCGAGCGGGCACAGCTATGAAATAATCGTGGTGGACGACGGCTCCGTCGATTCCACGGTGGAAAAAGCGAAGCTTACCGGCGCGAAGGTCATTGAGCAGGTGGTCAACAGGGGTTACGGGCAGGCGATACTTACGGGGATGGAAAGCTCCAAATACGACCTGATAGCGACCATGGACGCCGACAGCTCCTACTCCGCCGACGACCTGGCCAGGATACTGCCGCAGGCCCAGAAATTCGCGATGATCATAGGCCAGCGGACCGGCAAAGAGTACAAGGGCAAACTTTTCAAATACCCCGCCAGGATAGCCTTCCGGTTCCTCGCCGAGTATATCTCCGGCGTCTCCATTCCGGACATCAACTCGGGCCTGCGCATCTTCCGGAAGTCAGTGTATAACCTGCTTCCGAAATCCCACGAATGCAAGGGCTTCTCTTTTTCCACCACCACCACGCTGCTGTTCCTCGCCGCGGGCTACAGCGCGCGCTTTATCCCGGTGGAATACAGGCACCGGAGCGGGTTGTCGAAGATAAATTATTACAGGGATACTTTAAGGGCGCTGCAGATACTGCTGGAGATAGGCATACATTTCAACCCGCTGAAGCTTATCCTGCCCATGTGCGCGCTGCCTTTCGCGCTGGCGGCCGCTTTCGCGCTGGCCTTCCTGTCTACGCAGAACGGGCTCTGGTTCATTTCCGCGCTGATCTCTTTCTACATGTCCTTCGTGATCTTCGGAATAGGCATGATACTGCTGCAGATAAAAGTGTCGGGGGATTGAAAGCAGGTTCTTCCGAGTTGATCTGCAGACAACATAAAGGCTGTTATCGTAGCTCTTTCTTGATTTAGTTCTTTCTTCTGCCTGAAAATTTTTCGGGAAGCATCCCCCTTCCTTCAATTTATCTATAGCACCAGAAGTCGGGGCGGGTTCTATTGCTTGATTCCGCTGAAAAACCCCCTGGTTTGAAAATGGCACAAAAATCACTCAAAAATTCTCTCTTAAGAATCGCGCATAGACGATTTTTAGTTACCGCTTAAGGCGTTTCGATAATAATTTTTGAAGTTCATTTTGGGCCAAAGGGGGTTTTTCAGCGGAATCATTGCTTCGTACGATTCCCCTTTCGGATCCGGCTGACAGTCCTCGTCCGGCGGGCCGCAGGAGTGGTCATACAGCGACGCTTGCGGAGCCGATCCGAACTTCTGGCATTCGGCAGGCAGGCCCAGGTGGGTTAAATCTTTTAACCCGGAAATTGCAGATGGAACGCGAGACCCACCCGGCCCCCTTGACAAATGATATCACCTGTGATATCATATCAATATGAGAAACGATGTTTTGCTTCAGCGAATACGGTTGGGCGCGAAGAGAAATATCCGTTTCGCGGATTTTGCCAGACTGGTCGAAGCGCATGGATTTGTATTTGCGGGACAGGCGGGAAGCCATAGGGGCTACAAACACCCCTGCGGCGCGATTCTGACCCTGCAGGAAAAAGATGGAGAAGCCAAACCCTATCAGATCACTCAGTTTTTGAAGATCGTGGACGCTTACGGCTTAACGATGAAGTGAAATGGAGGCGGTATGCGCAAAATAACTAAAAGTGAAATAGCTAACGAGCCCGGATACATCCGCAAAGTTTTTTACAGCGCGGAAGATAAATGCTGGGTCGCCATCGCACCGGAAATCCCGGGATGCTCCGCTTTGGGCGATACTGATAATCAGGCATTAAAGGAGCTTGACCTGGCGATAAAGCTGCACCTCCGCATCCGGAAAGAAAACAAGCTCCCGATCCCGCAGGCTTTGGCCGGACAAATTCTTGGCGGGCGCTTTCTTCTTCGCATCCCAAAGGTATTGCAGCGGAATCTGAAAGAAGAGGCCATGGAAGAAGGTGTTTCAGTAAATCAATACGCCCTATTCCTGATCTCCACCGCGCGAGCCCAGTTACATCCCTTCGGCCGGGGTGTATAACGCACGACAGTACCGAAAGCCGGGGCGGTTTCCTGTAATTTTGAAAAGCCCCGCCGCGCCCGGGTGTTGCCGGGCGTCGCGGAATTTCGGGAGCGGTTGCTTCAGTCGTCAGCCGGGGCGGGTTCTATTGCAATCCCCGGGAGTATATCGCCGGGCCGGGTGCGCGAAATAGTTCCAGCCCTCGTCCTGAAGGCCTCTCATGGAATTATTCCTTTACCGTAAAGCCCTTGGCGCGCAGGGCGGCGGATACTTCCCCCAGATCGATGCCGAGGTGCCCGCAGCCGGTCCTGATCGTCATCTGCTTGCCGTGGCTTTCCCTCATCACGGGATTCTTCACACCCATGAAGCCGATATCAAACAGTATGTCGATAAGTTCCGGATATTCCGTGGTCAGGTCGTAAAGCGTCTTGTCCAGGTCAACGGTTTTTGTCATATTATGCCAGCCTCTTTTCGCCTTTGATCTTCTGTATGTCGGTTATATCCTGCGTCACTTCCAGGGAGCCCTGGTATTTTCCGCCTTCGCCGCGAAGCGCGAAATACCTGATGTGTATTACCCGGCCTTTCATGTTTATCCAGAATTCGGCCGAGTTCTTCGCGCCGTCCCTGAAGGACTTAATTATGGTCTCCACCGCGCCCAGGCTCTGCGGCGGGTGGCAGTTCTGCACCTTGCGCCCTATTATGGCCCGCGCCCGCAGGAAGATCCTTTCGCTGCCCTCGGAGAAATAGCGCACCGTATCGTCCGCGTCAACAAAGGTCAGGTCCACCGGCAGGGCGTTAAGAAGGGAAGTCAGTTCCGGAACGGAAAAATTCCCGCTGGGCAGATTTATGGCCGCGCCGGAGGGGGCGGCGGTGTTCAGGCTTATATCCAGCGCTTCCGCGGAAGCGGCCGGCGGCTCTATGAAGACATAGCCTTCCCGGGCGCTCTGCCTGAAGATCTCGGCCCAATCGGCGGGCTTTAGCTTTTCAAGGGAAGTCGGGAAGAGGATATTCTCTTCCTTGAAGATCATCCCGTCCACTTCCTCCAGAAGGGCCGCCGCGGCGTCCGGGAATTCAGCAGGGCCGGCAGCCTGGGCTTTTTTAAAAAGCTCACGCACCTCGTTGTGCTTGCCCCACATTACTTTAGACGGGCCGGAGAAGCCTGCTTTCTCCAGGAAGGGGAAAAGCATATGCTCTTTGCGCTCATAGTGCTTTTCCACCCCGCGCAGTTCCGTGATAAGGTTTTTTACCCAGTCCGCACCTTTGCCGTTCTTCAGGGAAGGCAGCAGCGCTTTGGCCGCCTCGACGCGGCGCTTTATCTCGGCGTTCTCAGCCTTGAACAGCGCCACCGGGTGGGAGGGGTCGGACGGGTCTTCCATGCTTTTCTCGAGCGAGCTGCTGAACAGCAGGGCGTGCACATTGCAGAATTTCTTTATCTCCTCGGCCGGCACGCCGTCGTCCAGCAATGATTGCTCCAGCTCGAAGATCTCTTTGGAGGTGACAGGCCCTATTTCGGCCTCGAACCGCTTCTTCGCCTCTTCCAGCGGCAGCCCGCCGTGCAGCTGCGCGAGTATTTCTTTTAAAATCTTTTTCCTGTCAGGATATCCGCCCATAGTTCCTCCCGTCCATTCTTTTACTCATCATACAAAAAAAGGTCTTTTGCGGGCATGGGCAATTACATATAATTAAAAGTGGTTCTACATGATCAAACATCTCATCTGTAGACAACATAAGGTATAAAGGTCCAGATGCTTATGGAGTACGAGAAGATGAGCCCTGATTTCGCCATGTTTATAACAGCAGATCCGGACGGTCTTGCAATCGAATTCGCCGGGAAACCGTAATAATATTTTCACTGGTGTGCGTAAATCGGGTAGGAGGCGACCCGAGTAGCCTATGGCCCTGCCGTAACAAGTGCTATGCGCATCAGACGGCCAGCATACTGTCGGGTTTGAAGCGGCTATTTTAGGCTGGAATGGGAACCGGATTAGTTTTGCGCGGTAGTCGCGGGGTCGGGGGATTGAAATTAGCGGTACAACCCCAGCATTCCCTTCACGGCGTAGATGAATTTTTTAAGGTCCTGCCGGAAAAGCAGGAGCTCTTTGAGGTTCCGCCAGATGACACGCGGCGACCGGTAATACTGCGAATAAGCTCCCTTAAGGATCTCCTGCATCCGCTCCTTGCCGATAAGCGGATTTACATAAACCGGGTTTGAAAAATCCCAGGCGTTGAAATCTTCCCAGGCGGCCCCTTCCCTGAGCCCGCCCATCTCCCGGCAGGTATCGTAAAGAGCCGTCTTCGGGAACGGGACGGGGAGATAGAACATCGCTATGGGCGTGGCCAGTTCGCGGGCGTACCTCACGGTGTTGAGCGCGTCGGCCTCCGTCTCGCCGGGAAGGCAAAGTATATAGCTGGCGTAGGTATAGAAACCCAGGCTCATGCTGAGCTTGAGGGCTTTCGTGTTCTGGTCGACCGTCGTCCCCTTGCGTATCAGGTCCAGCGAGGCCTGGTTCGCCGATTCGATGCCGTAAAGTATCTCCCAGCAGCCCGCCTCTTTCATGAGCCTGAGCAGCTGCTCGTCGACGGTATCCACGCGGGAATTGCACGCCCACGGAAGCCCTATCTTTTTTTCGATGTACTTGCGGCAGAATTCCGCGACCCACTGCTTGTTCAGGGTGAACGTCGAGTCCAGGAAAATGATCCCCCTGGCGCCGTACTCGTTCTTAAGGAGCAGGATCTCCTCTATCAGCCGGTCAGCCGATTTATACCGCACGCGCTTGCCCAGGACCGCGCTCCCGTTGCAGAAGGTGCATTTAAAGGGACAGCCGCGCGAGGCGACTATGGAATAGGACGGGAATCTTTTGGTATAGGAGATCTGCGCGATGTACCTTTTCATCGGGAAAAGTTCATACGGAGGCGTCGGGAAATCCGCCTCCTCCAACATGCTGTCCGGCGCCGGGGGATTGATGACCGCGCCCGCGCCGCTCCTGAAGGCGAGCCCGGCTACGCCCTCCGGCTTGCGCCCCTCCTGAAGGCAGGCCAAAAGCCGGGAGAACGGGACCTCGCCCTCGCCCAGCACCAGGTAATCCACGGCGGGCGCGGCCGCCAGGGTCTCGGAGGGCATTATTGTCGGGTGCACCCCGCCCAGCACCGTCACGATGCCGGGTTTAATTTTTTTCACGAATTCGAAGGTTTTTATGACCTGGTTTATCTGGAGGGTCGTGGAGCCCATGCCGACCACGTCGAAATCATTCTCGAGGAGATAGCGCCCATACGCCTCAAGGTCCACCCCCTCGATATTGGGCTCGAGATATTTAACTTCGTGGCCCCTGTCCATAGCGTACCGCGCCACCGAGGCAAGGCCGTACGGGAAAGTGTTGTTGCCGGCGCCGCCCGCGAACTTGCCGTAAGTCAGCTCGCTTTTTACCAGAGGCTCCTGGAAAAGTATTTTCATGTCCCGGCCTGCTCTCTCTCCGGGTTAAAAAACCTGTCCCTGAGCCGGAACAGGGCTATCACGCAGAATACGAACATGTACGGGAAAATGGGCACGAAATACCTGGGGCACATATCGAAGAAAGCGTGCATGTTGAAATAAAGCAGTATAAGCAGGATCACGGCCCACTTCCTGAAAGAGCCGCGCGAATAGAACATCCCGAGCCCGGTCAGCAGAAGTATTCCGCCGTGGAACAGAAGCAGGCCGGCGCGGATGACTATCGGGAAATATTCCCCCTTCGCGTAATATTCGCCCAGCGGCTTATCCACGCCGAGGACGGAAGAATGGCTTGAGAGCCAGTACTTCGGCAGGCGCTGCAGAACGATGGAAAAATACTTGAAGGGGTGGCTCTTTATCTTCTTCATCCCCTCCGCCTTCAGCAGCCGGTCGAAAGCTATGCGCGACTCGGGCGCCTGCCAGAACTCCTTGGCGCCCGCTAACTCCTTCCATTTTGCCGGGATCTCCTCAAAGCCCCGCGTATACGGGACGCCTTCCGTCATGCGGCCGGTGGCGAACAGGCATGTTGAGCCCCCCGTGGCCACCGGCAGGAACACCCCGAAGCGGACGTAATTGCGCGCGGTCCAGGGCAGGATCGCCAGGGCAAAAGCCAGCATGAACAGCGCGGTCTTTCTGAACGGGCGGCCGGTCCCCGACAGCAGTAAAGCGAGGAAGATCCCCGCCGGGAACAGTATAGTGGTGGCCCGGACCAGGGTGGTGAGCCCGAGCGCGGCGCCGGAAAGTGCGAGCCAGCCCTTCTTCTCCCCGCCCCCGCTCCTTACGAATAAGCAGATGCACAGGACGAAAAAGAAGGTGAATAAAGTTTCGGACAGCAAAAGGCCCGTGTAGGCCACGGTCACGGGGTAAAGACACGCGAACCAGGCCGCCGCCATGGCCGTTCTCTCGTCGAACAGCCGCTTGGCGAGGTCGTACAGCAAAAGGCAGGTCAGCGCGCCGACCACCGCCTGCGCCAGCGTCGCCATCAGCAGCGAATGACCGAAGAGGAAATAAACGAGGCTTAAAAAAAACGGGAATCCCGGCGCTCTTTCCGGCGTGGGAAACCCGGGCTGCAGGGAAAAACCGGCCCCGCTCGCTATATTCCAGCCTATAGTGTCGTACTGGTAGGCGTCGTCTACGGCCGTTCGCAGCGGGAAGCCGAGCACATAGCCCGCGCGCAGGGCCAGCGCCAGCGCAAAGACTACAAGTATTCCGTTTTTTTTCATTCAAGCTGGCTGCAGATCTTTCTGGGAATCCGGCTTTAAGCGGCGGCGGGGCCGTGTTCAACGCGGTCGTGCTTTTTTACCCCGGCCGCTACATCACTATCCAGTGGTAGAACCTCTTTGCCAGGTAGCCGAAATGCGTCAGCGAGCGCACCTTTATGATGTTCCTGAACATGATGTTCGGCCTGAGGTAAAACCTCAGGAAGGCCTCGCGCTGCAGGCTCTTGAGCTGCTCGCGCGTCACGCCTTTGGGGGCGTAGGGCACCTTCTGGAAAATAAGCCCCTCCACGTCCATCTGGCCGATCTCGCCGGTCTCTATCAGCTTGAGCGTCACCGGCGTCATCGGCAGCGGCAGGAAGGTGAAGAAATTAGCCCGCAGCAGCGGCAGCTCCAGCGAGAAGTTTATGCTTTCCCGCATGTCCGCTATTGTCTCGTCGGGGAAGCCCAGTATGAAGAAGGCCGCCAGGTCTATGCCCTTTTCCTTTATCAGCGCCACCTTCTCGCGTATCATCGCGACGTTGAGCTGCTTGTCCATGCGCTTCAGCGTCTTGTCGGAGCCCGACTCGATGCCGACCGAAATAAGGTAGGTGCCGGCCAGCTTCATCAGGTCCAGCAGCTCCGCATCCAGCGTGCCTATGCGCACGCCGTTGGGGAAGGCCAGCGAGATCGGCAGCTTGCTCTCTATTATCTTTTTGAGGATCGAGACCGCGTGCGCCTTGTCCAGCGTGAAATTGTCGTCTACTATGTGTATTTCCCTTATGCCGAACTTGTGGTAAAGCAGCTCTATCTCCGCCATCACGGAGTCGGCGCCGCGCTTGCGCATCCGCTTGCCGCTCAGTATGGGGGCGGTGCAGAAGCCGCAGTTGAAAGGGCAGCCGCGCGTGGTCACTATGGGGGCGATGGGGAATTTATTAAAAAAAGCGCCGTGCTGGGCCGGCGGGTAATTTTGCGGGTTTATCAGGTCCCAGGACGGAAGCGGCAGCGCGTTTATGTCCTCTATGGGCTTCATCTCGTTCACGTGCAGGACGCCGTTCTCCCGCCAGGCGAGGCCGGGGACGTTTTCCGGGGCGCAGCGCCCCTCTAGCTTTTCGATGAATAGCGGGAAGCTCTCTTCGGTCTCTCCCCGGAGCAGGTAATCCGTTTCAGGGGAGAGCTTGGCCATGGTCTCTTCGGGGCAGAGCGTCGGGTGCGGGCCGCCGGCCAGGATGACGGCCTTGGGCAGAATGGCGCGCGCCAGGACGGAAAGCCTTTTCACCTCGCCTATTTCCGGCGAATAGCACTGGAAACCCACCACGTCCGGCTTGACCTTCTCCAGCTCCGCCGTGAACAGGTCGTCCCGCCGGTTCATCATGCCGAAATCCAGGACCGCCACCTCGTTCTTCTCGCGCAGGCGGCTGGCCAGGTAGGCTATGCCCAGGGGCGGCTGTATATGGTCGCCGTCGGCTATGCCGGGTTTTATAAGCAGTATCTTCATTATATGGTCCGTTTAAATTTAAATATAATAGCAAACTTAGACCGCAGAGTCCTTCTGCAGCGCGGCTTTGATCCCGGGCGGCAGCTCTGTCAGTTTCAGGTCGCGCCCCACGCAGACCAGGTCCGTTTCCGCCTTGCCTATGAGCTTCCCGTCCTGGTTATGCAGGGTGTAGGCGAAAACGATGCGGTACGGGGTAAATTCCTTCACCCAGATCTTTATGTCCAGCGTGTCATTGTAAAAGGCGGGGAACTTGTATTCCATTTCCTGGCGGCGCACGGCGAAGCCCACGCCGCCGTCCAGGAGCCCCTTAACTCCGAACCCGCGCTCCTCCAGGAATTCGGAGCGGGCCTCCTCCAGGTATTTCAGATAATTGGCGTGATAAACCGCGCCGCTGTGGTCCGTATCGTGATAGTAGATCTTCTTTTTCATCGTTTTTACTCCCCGATGATCTTCATCAGCACGCGCTTGGAGCGCTTGCCGTCGAACTCGCCGTAGAATATGCACTCCCACGGGCCGAAATCCAACTTCCCGCCGGTGACGGCCACGACGACCTCGCGCCCCATTATGGTGCGCTTCAGGTGGGCGTCGCCATTGTCCTCGCCGGTCAGGTTATGTTTATAGCCGCGCCGGTCATACGGCGCTAGTTTTTCCACCCACTCCAGGAAATCCCGGTGCAGCCCGGATTCGTTGTCGTTTATGAACACGCTGGAGGTTATATGCATGGCATTTACCAGGCACAGCCCCTCCTTTATACCGCTTTTGGCCAGTTCGGCCTCGACTTTCGGAGTCAGATTGACTATCGCGCAGCGTTCGGGAGTGTTCAAAGTCAGGTAAGCGGTATGGGATTTCATTCGGATATTCTAGCAACTTTGTATGCGGCACTGGATTTGCTATAATAAGTCCATGGCTTACAAATGCGAAATTTGCGGCAAAAAGCCCGTCTCCGGTAACTCCTATAGTCATTCCCATAGGGCTACCAAGCGGCTTTTCAAGCCCAACCTTCAGAAACAGAAAGTGGCGCTGGGCGGCAAGACACAGTCCGTCTACATATGCACCATCTGCATAAAGAGCGGCAAAGCGGTACGCCCGGCCAGATAAGCCGGTCCAAACCCCTTTCAGTTTCCACAAGGTTACGGCCGTCCGCCTAAGGCGGGCGGCCAAACTTATTTATCCTGCAGGTCCCCTCCGCGGCCCGTCAATAGCCTGTGCCAAACCCGGCAACAAGAATTTAATATTTTATAAACATGCCTTTTGTATAATTTCCTTAATAGCCGCATATATCTATAAGGGATTTTATAATCCTTAATTCTTTTTCGTTTTCAGCTGGTTTTGCCGGAGGCATTACATGGAGCAGGAACCTAAACTTGACCCGTCCACAATAACCGACGTGGAAACCGCCAAACTCGCGCTCCGCTGGGCCGTGGAAAAGATCCACGGCCTGCAGGAAGAGCTCGGCCGCCTGCGGGAAGACAACCGCACCAAGATCACCGTCAACCGCTCGCTCACCGAACAGGTCGAGCAGAAAACAGAGATCCTCAAGAAATGGCAGGGCACGATAAAGACCTGGGAGGAGAACTGGAAAACCCAGACCGCCATGGAGTCGGACCTGAAGGCCAAGCTGCGCGAGCAGATCCTCAACGAGGAGGCCGCCAGCTGGCGCGTCTCGCGCGCCCAGCTTGAAAAAGAGCTGCACGCGGTCAAGAACGAGCTGGCCTCCCGGGAAGCCGAGATAGGCCGGATAAAACTTTCACTTATCGACGAGCACCGGCAGGCCGCGGAGATGAAAGAGGCGGAGCTCAGCAACCTGCTTGCAAAGCACCAGGACAACCTGGCCGCCAGGGAAACGGCCATGCGGGAAAAATACGAGAGCCTCGAGGCCGAGCTGATCTCGTCCCAGCGCGTGCGCGCCGAACAGGAGGAGCTGTCCCTCCGCGAGCGCTACGAGGCGCGGTCCAGGGAACTTTCAAAACTGCAGGAGCAGAAGGAAGCCCAGCTTGAAAAATTCAAAAAAGCCCTGGAAGACGAGCACCTTGAAAACCTCGAGGCCCTGAAGGCCGAAGCTGGAAGGAAACTTTCAGACCGGGAAACGGAAATGCAGGAGGCCTTCGCCGACAGGCGGGCCGCGCTGGAAAAAGACTCCGCCAGGCGCCTTGAAGAGATCGCGGCCCTGAAGGCCGAAGCTGAAAAGAATATTACCGACCGGAACATGGAGATGCAGGAGTTTTTCTCCGCCAAGCGTGCCTTGCTGGAAAAAGATTCCGCCATTCGCCTTGAAGAGATCCGCGCCGCCGCCGCCGCCCGCGAGGAGGAAAGACAGGCGTCTTTCGCCGCCAGGCAGGCCGCGCTGGAAAAGGATTCCGCCGAGCGCCTCGCCCGCGCCGAAGAGGAAAAAAAGTCCGAGCTGGCCGCCTTCAAAGCCTCCAGCCAGGGCGAGCTAGAGACCCTGCGCGCCCGCATGGCGGAGTCGGCGCAAAAGAAAGAGCAGGAATACGTGGACCTGCGCCTGGAGATGGAGAGCCAGCTGGTGGAGCTGGTGAAGAAGCGCGAGGAGGAAATACGCGCCCGCTACGAAAAGTCCGCAGAGGAAGCCCGCGCCAAGTGGGCGAAGGCGGCGGATGAAGGCCGCGCGCAGGCCGTAGAGGAGGCGCTCAAAGAGGCTATCCGCCTGGAAGCCGAATTTAAGAGACGGGAAGAGTCGCTCGCCATACGCAGGGAGGAGGAGTTTAAGGCGTTCCGCGAGAGAACGGAAGCCGAGATGCGCGCGCGCGAAGAGGCCCTGCGCGCCGCCATGCTCGAAGAGCAGAACGCCTGGGCGGTCCGCCAGCAGGCCTCGGCTGACGAGGCCAGGAAGGCCCTGGAGGCGGCGCACGCCGGGCGGCTGGAAAGCCTGCGGGCCGGCCTTGAAGAGGCCTACACTATCAAGGAAAAGGCGCTTGAAACCCGCATCGGCGCCGTGCAGCGCCGGCTGAAGGCGGAATGGCTGGCGCGCGAGGACGAGTGGCGCATTGAGAAGGAAGCCGAGCTGCACGAGGAAAAAGAAAAGCTTAAATCCGAGTTCGAGGGGCACCGCTCGCTGCTGCATAAGAAGCTGTCGCAGTTCGAAGACGAGATGAAGCTGAAATACGCGCAGAAAGAGGCGGAGCTTGAAACCGCGGGCAAGGCCTCGCTCGAGGCCGCCGGGGAAGAGCTAAGGAAGGGTTCCGAAGCGGAGAAAGAGCACCTGCGCGCCCAGGCGGAGGCAGGCCGCAAAGAACTGGAAGACAAAGAGGCGGCGCTGCGCGCCGCGACCGCGGCCGACGAGAAGAAACTGGAGGAAAAGTTTTCAAAGCGCGAAGAAGAGTTTAAAGAGACGCTGCGGCGCAAGCAGGAAGAGACGGAAAAGGTCCTGAACAACAAGCTGGAAGCCGAACAGGCGCGCCTGACCGCCGGGTTTTCCTCCCGCGCCGCGGCCGCGGAGCGGGAAAGGCTCAAGGTGCTTGAGGAAAAAGCCGCGCTGGAGGAGACGCACGCCGCCAGGATCATGGGGCTGGAGGCGGCCGCGGAGGAACGCGTCCGCCAGGAGAGGGTTAAAGCCGAAGAATCCTTCCGTTCCCGCGAGCTGCTTTTACAGAGCAAGGAATCGGAACTTGAAAAGCTGAATAGCTCCCTGGAGGCTCAGCGCGGAGAGCTGAAGCTGGCGCTTTACCGCGAATTGCAGGACAAGGAGCATGACCTGTTCGGAAAGCTGGCGGCCGCCAAGGAAGAGATGTACCAGGCCATCAACTCCCACCGCGAGGTGCTGGACAAGGAGCATGAGAACCGGCTGGCCGGCCTGATGCAGAAGGAGAACCAGCTGCAGGCGCACTTTGAAGAAAAGCTCAAGGCCGCCGAGGCCGCCACGCAGCAGAGACTGAACGACGAGTCTGAAAAGCTGTACCTGGAGTTCGAGGGGCGCAAGGCCGACCTGGAAGCCAGGCTGAAGACCAGGGAACACGCGCTCGGCAAGCTTTCCTCCGACAGGCAGGCGAAGCTTGACGCGGAATACGCCGCCCGCGAGCAGGAGGCCATGGCCGCGCACGAAAGAATAGCGGAAAAAAGGCGCCAGGAGCATGAAAGCGAGATGGCCCGCAGGGAAAAAGAGCTGGAGACCAAGTACGCCGAGCTCTCCGAAAAACTTTACGCCCAGTACCACAACGAACGGCTGGCGTGGGAGTCGCAGAAAATAGAGATATTGAACACGGACCGCCAGTCCCTCCGGGCCGACTTCGAGAAGAAGGAAGCGCTCCTGAGCCAGAAGCTGGACGCCGAGCTGGCCAAGCACCGCGCCGAAAGCGCGCGCCGCGACGAGGAATTATCGGCCAGGAAGGACGAGCTGGAGAAAAATTATTACGCCGAGCTGGAGCGCGGCCGGACGGCCCTGGACCAGATCCGCAAGGAGCAGGAAACGGCGCTCGTGGCAAAATTCAAAGAGATGGACGAGGAACACAACCGCCTGACGCTGTGGGTCCTGAAAAAAGAGGAAGAGTACATCAAGAAATCCAGCCTGAAAGAGCAGCAATTGCAGCACAAGCTGGGAGAAGGCGAAGCGACGCTGAGGGAAAGCTATGAGCGCAGGATAAGGGAGCTGGAGGAGAAAACGCACAAGGGTTAAGGATTAAGGATTAAGGATTAAGAATTAAGAATTAAGAAAGAAGTTTAATACTTAATCCTTACTACTTACCACTTTATGAACAGAGATTACGAGGACATCTTAAAAGAGACCGAGCTTGACTCGGCTAAGATGGTCCTGCGCCTGACCTCGGAGCTCCGGGAGAAGGAGCTGGAGCTGACCTCCACGCGCTCCCGCAGCTTCGACGAGGTGCAGCGCAACAACAAGGCCAAGGAGGCCGAGTTCGAGGCGCTGATGCGCGGCCAGGAGGAGCGCATAGCCCGGCGCGAGCAGGAACTGGCCCGCCTGCTGGTAGAGAAGGAGTCCGGCCTGTGGAAGAAATACCAGGCCATGCTGGACGACGCGGTAGCCCGCCAGCGCACCGAGTTCGAGTCCGAGCGGGAGCTGCTGAAGGCCGATATAGAAAAAAAGGAAACCGAACTCGCGGCCCAGAAGAAAAACCTGCGCCTCGAGATGGAGAGCCTTTTCAAGAAGTGGGAAGCCGAACGCGAGGCCGATTTCAAGACCGAAAGGGAAACTTTCATAGAGGAGCTGAAGCTGGGCAGGGGAACCGCCAAGAAGGAGGCCCTGGAGCGCGCCCGCCAGATGGAGGAGCTGTGGCGCCTTAAGCTGAGCCAGCAGGAGACGGACTACCGCAGCCGCGAGGCCATCTCCGGCGAGGAGATCCGCAGCCAGATGCGCAGGGAGCGCGCGGAGGAGATGAAGGCCCTCAACGACCGGCTCAACGCCGAATTCTCCAAGCGCGAGCAGGAGCTTTACGCGCACTACGCCGGCTGGCTTGAGGAGAACAAGAAGCTTATCGAGGACAAGTACGCCCGCCGCATGGAGGCGACCGACGCCGAGCACAGGGAAAGGGCGGCGAGGCTGGAGGATACCCTGGCCAAGACCCGCCAGGACCTGGAGACCAGGGAAAAGAACTGGGAAGAGAAATACGCCGAGCTTAACCAATTTTACGCAAAAAAAGAAGCTTCCCTCGAGAATATCGGGCGCGACCTGCAGACCCAGCACCTGGCCCGCGAAAGGGAGCTGGCGGATAAGCACGACCTGCTGGACCGGGAGCTTCGCGACGAGGCGGCCCGCCGCAAGGACACCCTCCTGAAAAAGGAGAAGAACCTTGAGCAGCAGTTCGCCAATAACCTGGCTGAATTCGCGGCCGAGACCGAGCGCCGCATGAAGGCCATGGACACCCGCGAGGCGGCTATCGCCAGGGAGCGCGAGGAGGCCGCCAGCCTGCGCGCCCAGATAGGCAGCATGCTGGCCCAGAAGCAGCAGGAGCTTGAAAAAACTTTCGAGGAGCGCAGCTCGCTCTTCAGGCAGTCGCTGGAGGAATCCTATAAGATCCAGGAACTGAGCCTGGCCAAGAAGTACGAGGAGATAGAGCGCCAGTACGCCGTCCTTAACTCCCAGAAAGACGCCGCGATGGCCAAAGTGAATTCGCTGCTGGAGGAGACCGCGCGCCTGAAAGAAGCCCTGGTTTCGAACAACTCGCAGACCCGCGGGGTCATTGAGACCGAGAGAGCCCGTTTAGAGGAGGAACTAAAACGCTCCGAAGGAGCGTTGCAGGCGAGGGCCGCCCGGATAAGAGAGGAGGCCCTGGAACACGAGAAGGCGCTGCGCGCCGACTACGCGGAACGGCTGCAGGCCGAAGCCGCCCGCCTGGCCGCCCAGCTGAAGATAAAGGAAGAAGCGCTGGAAGAAGAGCGCGCCGCGCTGGACGCCAGGGCAGGCGAACTGGAAGCCCGTTTCCTTGAAACGCTGAAGGCCCGCGAGGCCGAAGTGACCGAGAATTTCCGGCGCCACACGAACGCCCTCAAGGCGCAGGCAGAAGCCGCCAGGCACAGCTGGGAAGAGGAGAAGGCCGCGCTGGCCGCGGAGGCTGCCTCCCTGGCCGCGGCGGCAAGGACGGAGGAGCAGAAGCGCGCGGAGCGCCGCGAAGCCGAGCTTAAAAGTTTTCACGACACCAGGGAGCGCGAGCTGAGGGCCATCTCCGCTGAGGCCGCGATCACCACGGAAAGACGTCTGGCCGAAACTTTCGCGGTAAAAGAGCGGGACCTGCACGAGAGGCTTAAAGCCGTTGAGGAGAACCTGGTAAAGGCGAACACGGAGAGCGGGGTTTCCGCCCTGCAGATCGCGGCGCTTAAAGACGAGCTGGAGCTGCTGGGCACCAGGCTGGAGGAAACCGAGCGGGGGCGCCAGACGCTCATACAGGAGAACCTTACCAAGGCGCGCGACCTGCGCCAGACCCTGGAGAAGGAGTTCCTGGACAAGGTGAAGGGCATCGAACAGAATTACCTGGGCCAGCTCACCGACATCTCGAAGCGCTCCGACGAGGCGCGCCGCACGGACCAGGACGAGTATTTCCGCAAGCTGCAGTACGTGAAGGACGACTTTAACGCCAGGCTGGACGCGCAGACCAAGGAGCTTGAAAGCTCTTATCTCGCGCGCGAAAAAGCCCTGATGGCCGCGCTGGACAGCGCCTACAAGCTTAAAGAGAAGGCGCTGGAGGCCCGCCAGGCGCAGCTGGAGAACAATTACCAGACCGTGCTTTCGGAAAAAGCCTCCCACATAGACACGGACCGGGCCCTGGCCGAAAGCATAGGCCGCCTCAAAGACGAGCTTGAGCAGAAAAACCTCCAGCTCAAGGAAACGATAGCCGCCAACAATACCCGGATCGAAGACCTTGAAGCGAAGCTGCGCGCCGAGCACGAAGCGAGGAAAAAAGACCTCGAAGACGGGCACCGCATGCGCACCTCGCAGGTAGAAGCGGAGAGGTCCAAGCTGAGAGGCCTGCTGGACCAGGAACAGCGCCTGGTCACCGACCTGCAGAAGCGAGAGGCCGCGCTGCAGGAAAACTACGCGGCCCGCGAGACCGACCTGTCCCGCCGCTTCAAGGAAGCCCGCGAGCGCCTGGAGAAGGACTACCAGGACAAGCTGAAGGACCTGGGCGGCAAGCGATAATCGCAACTACTCAACAAGCAAGAACACCACAAGGAAAACCACGGAGACACGGAGAGCACGGAGTTTCACGGAGTTTTTCTCTGTGTTTCTCTGTGTTCTCGGTGTCTCCGTGGTTTTCTTACTGCTGAAGTAGTTACTATTTGATATTATAATCCTACAGATCCGGCAATTGCGCCTGCGGCGATCGGTTCTACAAGGCGGTTAAACTTATGAAGCAATTTGATAAAAAAGTATTATTCGTCGGCTACGGGGCCGTGGCGCAGTGCACACTTCCGATCCTGCTGAAGCTCGCGAAGATCCCCGCAAAGAACATCACGGTCATGGATTTTGAGAACCGCGCCGCGGCGCTCAGGGAATGGACCGCCAAAGGCGTGAACTTCGTGCGCAACCGGATCACGCGGGACAACCTCGACCGGCTGCTGAGCAAATATCTTTCCGCGGGCGACGTGCTGATCGACCTCGCCTGGAACATCGACGCCTGCGTGATCCTGCAGTGGTGCCACGACCGGGGAGTGCTGTACGTCAACACCTCGACCGAGGTCTGGGACCCTTACGAGGGCGCGGTGGACAAGCACCCGACGGAGCGTACGCTTTACCACCGGCACATGAACCTGCGGCGGATGATCGGAAAATGGGCGAGCCCCGGCCCCACGGCGGTCATCGAGCACGGCGCGAACCCCGGACTCATCTCGCATTTCACCAAGCAGGGCCTCCTGGATATCGGCGCGCGGCTGCTCGCCGACAAGAAGGCCAGGGGCAAGGACGCCGACGAGATCAGCAAGCTCATGTCGGAGCAGAGCTTCAACCTCCTGGCCCAGAAACTGGGCGTAAAGGTCATACATGTCAGCGAGCGCGACACCCAGATAACCAACAAGCCGAAGCAGGTGGACGAGTTCGTCAACACCTGGAGCGTGGAAGGCTTCCGCGAGGAAGGCATCACCACGTCGGAGATGGGCTGGGGCACGCACGAGAAGGAGCTGCCCGAGTTCGCCTACGAACACACGGAAGGCCCGAAGAACCAGATCTGCCTGGCCCGCATGGGGATGAACACCTGGGTGAATTCCTGGGTGCCTAACTGGTGCATACAGGCCATGGTGGTCCGCCACGGCGAGGCTTTCACCATTTCCGACAAGCTCACCGTCTGGAAGAACGGCAAGGCCGTCTACCGCCCCACGGTGCACTACGCTTATTGCCCGAGCGACTCGGCCATCGCCTCCCTGAACGAGCTGCGCGGCTACGACTACAAACTGCAGCCGAAGATCCGCATCCTGGGCGACGAGATCAGCAGCGGCTCCGACACACTGGGCGCGCTGCTGATGGGGCACCCCTACAACGCCTGGTGGACCGGCAGCAGCCTGAGCATCGGTGAGTCGCGCAAGCTGGTGCCGCACCAGAACGCCACCACCATGCAGGTGGCCATTTCGGTGACAGCGGCGACGATGTGGATGATCGAAAACCCGGAGCGGGGCGTCTGCGTGCCCGACGAACTGCCGCACGAGTTCGTCCTCAAGATAGCCAGGCCCTACCTGGGCAAATTTATCTCGATGCCCACTGACTGGACGCCGCTGAAGCATTACACCAACGAGTTCCTGGGCCACAACAACCCCGCCATCGACCGGAAAGATCCCTGGCAGTTCAAGAACTTCCTGATCACGGACGGGGACTGAAGCTTTCGTCAGTAAAAAACACGACAGGAACCGGAGGAAAAAGACAGTGATAACGAAAAAACAGATGCAGGAGCTCGCCAGGAAGCACGGTACGCCGCTGTTCATCGTCGACCACGACGAAATACGGCGCAATTACGCCCAGTTCAGGAAATATCTCCCGCGCGTGCAGGCCTACTACGCGGTCAAAGCCGAGCCGCTGCCGGAGATAGTCAGGACGCTCTACAAAGCGGGGGCAAGCTTCGACGTGGCCTCGATGCCGGAATTCCTCATCGTCCACGAGAACATAAAGAACCTGCCGGACAAGGAGCGGCTGGCCTGGATCTGGGACAAGATCATCTACGCCAATCCCATAAAGCCCAACGAGACGCTCAAGCAGCTGGACCCTTACAGGCCCCTGGTCACCTACGACAACCTGGAAGAGGTGCACAAGATAAAGAAATACGCCCCCCACGCGGGACTGGTCCTGCGCATCAGGGTGGCCAACACCGGCGCGGTAGTGGAGCTCTCCTCCAAGTTCGGCGCGGCGCCCGGCGAGGCCGTTGACCTCATACTGGCCGCCGAGAAGGCCGGCCTCGGCGTAGAGGGCCTGAGCTTCCACGTGGGCAGCCAGACCACGAACTTCGAGAATTTCGTGCAGGCCACGAACCTGGCCGCCGATATTTTCAAGGAAGCCAGGGAGCGCGGCCACACCCGGATGAACCTGCTGGACATAGGCGGAGGCTTCCCTGCGCCCTACGACGCCTCCGTGAAACCTTTCAAGGAACTGGCGACAAAGATCAACGCCGAGATCAACCGGCTCTTCCCGAAGAACATAGAGATCCTGGCCGAGCCCGGCCGCTTCATGATCGCCACCGCCGGAACCTCGGTGGTAAAGATCAACGGCAAGGCGGTGCGCGACGGCAAGACCTGCTACTATGTCGACGACGGGGCGTACCACACGTACTCCGGCATCATCTTCGACCACCAGCACTGCCACATGAAGTCTTTCAGGAAGGGCAAAGAAGAGATCTGCGGCGTGTTCGGCCCCACCTGCGACGCGCTGGACGTGATCTCGATGTCCGAGAACCTGCCGGCGGACCTTAAGCTGGGCGAGCTGCTCTACAGCGAGAACATGGGCGCGTACAGCCACGCCTCGTCCACCAACTTCAACGGCTTCCCGCCCGCGAAGGTGGTGCACATCAACCGGTAAAGCCCGCAGGAGAGGAAGATAAAAGGCCGCCGGGCAGATCCCGGCGGTCTTTTTATCGGGCCGGCAGGATCCGGCTCGGCAGCGGCAAAACCCAGCATTTTCTAATCGTAGGATGAGCATGAGATCTCTCGTCGGTGCTCCGTCGTAAACTTTTTAACCAAGCCTCCATTTCTGAATGTTTGTGCGTCTTTCGGCAGCACCTCTCTAAACAGTTT
>JAUSCK010000180.1 GCA_030651035.1 Elusimicrobiota bacterium | reverse complement strand
AAATAACCAGGAAAGATTCGTTTTCATGCATGATAATATCACCGGGCGCAAGGTGCTGGAGTCCCGGCAGGCGCTGGCTACCGACATATTCAAATGCCTGGCCGCTGCCGACAAACATACGGATGTCATCAAGGAAATACTTGTAGCCGTGAAGCGGTCTACCGGTATAGAAGCGGTAGGGATCCGCCTTAAATCGGAAGAGGACTATCCCTACTACCAGACGAACGGCTTCCCCGATAAGTTCGTCAGCCTGGAGCGCTCTCTGTGTGCGCTGGGGACAAACGGCGCCTGTGCCCGGGATGCTTCGGGGAAGGTAATCCTTGAGTGCATGTGCGGCAATATTGTCTCCGGAAGGACGGACCCCCGCCTGCCGTTCTTCACTAAAGGCGGCAGTTTCTGGAGCAACTGCACCACGGACCTGCTGGCGAACACTACATCGAAAGATCTCCAGGCACATACGCTAAATAACTGCAATAAAGCCGGTTACGAATCGGTGGCTCTTATACCCTTGCGCTCAAGGGATAAGATCATCGGGCTGCTGCAGCTCAATGACCGGCGCAAGGACCAATTCACATTAGATATGATAAAGTTCTTCGAAAATATCGGCGCCAGCATCGGCATCGCTATTGAGCGGAGGGCAAGCGCCGAGGAAAATGTCCGATTGGGGGAACAAGTCCGCCAGTCCCAGAAGATGGAGGCGGTGGGGCTGCTGGCCGGCGGGATCGCGCACGATTTCAACAACACCCTTACCGCCATAAAGTGCTACACCGGGTTTATTGTTAAAGAACTTGCGCCGGGCGATTCCCGGCTGGCGGACGCGAAAGAGGTTATAGCCGCCGCCGACCGCGCTTCCGCGCTTACCCACCAACTGCTGGCCTTCAGCCGGCGCCAGATAATGGTGCCCAAGGTTGTGGATATAAACGGGCTGATGGGCGGCATGACCAGAATGTTAAAGCGCATTATAAGTGAAGATATAAAACTGGCGGTAAAACTTCACCCGGAGCCTTGCCTGGCCAATGTGGATTCCGGGCAGATAGAGCAGGTTATTCTGAACCTGGCGGTGAACGCGCGCGACGCCATGCCCGGCGGCGGCACCATAACGCTGGAGACGGAAATAATCCGCCCGCCTGAAGAATTCTTTATTGAGCGGCCGGACTTGCCCAAAGGACCGCTGGTGTGTTTAAGGGTGGGCGACACCGGAACTGGCATGAGCGGGAAAGTTAAAGGCCGCATTTTTGAGCCGTTCTTTACCACAAAGGAGCAGGGCAAAGGCACAGGCCTGGGCCTTTCCACTGTTTTCGGCATAGTAAAGCAGAGCAAGGGCGAGATAGTGGTTGAAAGCGAGTCCGGTAAAGGTTCGCTTTTCACGGTTTACCTGCCGTTTACGGAAACTCCATTGCAGGATAAGGATAAGGATAAGGATAAGGATAAGGATAAGGATGCCCCTGTAAAAGGGCACGAAACAGTTTTATTTGTTGAAGATGAAGAAAGCCTACGCCGCCTTGGCGAGCGGGTTTTGCGCTCCGGGGGTTATACCGTCCTTGTCGCCGCTGACGGCCAGGCGGCCCTTAAGCTTATGGAAGAGCGCGGCAAACCCGTGGACCTGTTAGTGACGGATGTTGTTATGCCCGGCATGAGCGGCCGAGCCCTGGCGCTTGAGCTGGCAAAACGAAAGATGATGAGCCGGACGCTTTATACGTCCGGCTATACGGACGACGCCATAGTAAAACACGGCGTGCTTGAGCCGGGAATAGCCTTTATATACAAGCCGTTCACTGTTGACGCGGTACTGTTAAAACTGCGCGAGGTCCTTGACGGCCCAGCCGACCAGGCGAAAGCGTAGGGCTTAACACAAATTAAGCCGATCATTGTCTTTTATTAACTGCCGGCCTCAGTAGTTTTGTTACAGTAAATATTACAGTGTGCGCTGATCAGATTTTAAAACAGGAGAAATTCGCTATGTTCAGAAATATTAAAGTCGGGACGCGGTTGATATTGGGGTTCGGCCTTGCGATCGGTTTTATGGCCGCTATCGTCGGAGTCGGCCTGCACCAGGCCCGGATCACTGATGAAAAGCTGGCCCACATTGTAAATGTAAACAATGTCCGTATTAAACTGGCCAATAATATGATCGATGCGGCTAGGGAAACAGCCATTTCTGTCAGGGATATAATCATCGCAAGATACATTACAACTGATAACAAGCGGGCGTCTGAGTATAAGACCAAATTGGCCGAACGCAGGGCTGCATACGCTGAGGCTCTTGCCGCGATCGAAAAACTCGTCACGCCGGATGATACGAAGGGGCTTCTTCTGTTCAGCAAGCTGAAGGCTACTGAAGCTGACGCCGCCCGGCTGCAAGACCAGGTTATTGAACGGGCCACGGCAGGTAAACCAGCGGAAGCGGCCGCCCTTATGACCGGCAAGGCCTACCCCGCTGTTAAGCAATGGATAAGCGAGGCCGATGATTTCATACACCATACTGAAGCGCGCAGCGATATTCGCTTCCACGAAATAGGGCAGACCATGAATTTTACGCGCACAGTTATGCTCAGCCTTGGCGCGGGGGCTGTGGCGCTGTCTGTGCTGATAGTTATCTTCCTATCCCTGGGCATCACCGGGCCTTTGAATTTTGTGGTTAATGCGGCCAACCGCATCGCTTCAGGGGACCTTGATGTTGACCTTTCTGCCGCTGAAAAACGGGGGGACGAATTAGGCGTCCTGGTACAGTCCTTCAGCGCAATGGCCGCAAAGCTGAGGGATAACAGGGATTCAGCGGAAAGAGCCGACTGGCTGAAGTCCGGCATAGCCCGCCTCAACCAGGCCATGGTCGGAGACCCGGACCCCGCTGCCCTTGCCGCCAAAGTTATCTCAGAGATTTCAACCTATATCGGCGCGCAGGTCGGCGCGGTATATCTGGCGCAGGACGGGGACAGCGCCGCCCTCTCCCTTATGGGAAGCTACGCCTACAGCAAGCACAAGAATCTGCCTGATGTATTCAAACCTGGCGAGGGTCTGGTTGGGCAGGCGGCACTGGAAAAAAAGCAGATACTGATAAAAAACGCGCCTGAAGACTATATTAAAGTTACCTCCGGTCTTGGCCAGCGCGTCCCCCGGTTCATCTGTGTCTCGCCCTTTATCTACGAGGGGCGCGTTAAGGGCGTAATAGAAGTGGGCACGCTGAACGAGCTTACCGACCGGCATCTGGAGTACTTAGATCAGGCCATGCCGGCCATAGCGCTGGCCGTTGAGAGTGCGGAATCCCGGCTGAAGCTGGCCCAGAGCCTTGAGGAGTCGCAGACCCAGGCGGAAGAGCTGCAGGCCCAGCAGGAGGAACTGAAAACCGCTAACGAGGAGCTGGGATCGCAGGCCCAGGCGCTGAAGGCGTCCGAAGAGGAATTGAAAACCCAGCAGGAAGAGCTAGAGGTCACCAACGAGGAACTGGAGGAAAAAAACAAGCTGCTGGACCGGCAGAACAGGGACGTGGAAACAGCGCGCAACGAGATAGAGGAAAAAGCCGCTGACCTGGCTTTGGTCAGCAAGTATAAATCCGAGTTCCTGGCCAATATGTCGCACGAGCTGCGCACACCGCTCAACAGCCTGCTGCTGCTGGCGCAGTCCCTTTCGGAGAACAAGGCAGGCAATCTGACAGAGGACCAGGTAGAATCCGCGAAGATCATCTACGGCGGCGGCAGCGACCTGCTGAGCCTTATAAACGAGATACTCGACCTGTCAAAGATAGAAGCCGGGCGGATGGACCTGCAGCGCGGCACGGTGCTGATAAGCGGCCTGGCTGAAGGCGCGCACGCTTCCTTCGGGCACATGGCCGAGGCGAAAGGCCTTAAACTGGCAATTGAGGTGCGCGGTGGTGCACCGGCGGAAATAGTCAGCGACCGCAAGCGCGTAGAACAGGTTATCAGGAACCTGGTGTCCAACGCTATCAAGTTTACCGATTCGGGCAGCGTCACGCTCTCTTTCCTGCGTCCCGCGCCGGGCACGGACCTCTCAAAAAGCGGCCTTTCCGTCGGCGAATGCCTGGCCATAGAGGTGCGGGACACCGGCATCGGCATAGACCAGTCGAACCAGAAGCGCATCTTTGAGGCGTTCCAGCAGGTGGACGGCGGGACGGCCAGGAAGTACGGCGGCACGGGCCTCGGGCTTTCCATCTCCAGGGAACTCTCCCGCCTTTTGGGCGGGGAGATAAAGGTTAATAGCGAACCGGGCAAGGGCTCGGCGTTTACCCTGTATCTTCCCCTGACAGCGCCCTACAGCCCCAAGGCCGCGACGGGCGATATTGCAACAGTTGCCGCCAGTGCCGGCGGGGGCAGGGCGGACAAGGTTGCGCGGCAGATCCCCGCGGCTGCGCAGGCAGCGGATGACCGCGGCGACCTGAAAAAAGGCGACAAGGTTATGCTGGTCATCGAGGATGACCCCATTTTCGCCGGGGTGCTTTACGGGAAGTGCCGCGCAAGGGGCTTTAAATGCCTGCTGGCCCTGACCGGGGAGGCCGGGCTGGAGCTTGCGGGCAGGTATTTGCCTGCCGCCGTGATTCTGGATATTCACCTTCCGGGCATGGATGGCTGGGACGTGCTGAACGCGCTCAAGGAAAACATCAACACCAGGCACATCCCGGTGCATGTAGTATCCGCCGAGGAAACCTCGTCTGAGGCCGTTCGCAGGGGAGCCGTAGGCCACGCCGTAAAACCTCTCTCCCAGAAAGATCTGGAAGACACCTTCCGCAGGTTTGAGCATGCCTGGGCCGGTAAGACAAAGCGTGTGCTGGTGGTGGAGAATGTAGCTGAGATGCGCGCTAAGATCCTTGAGCTGATCGGCGGCGGCGACGTGCAGGTGGACGGGGTTGAGACCGGCGCCAGGGCGCTGGAGGCGCTGCGCGCGGGCGGCTACGACTGCGTGGTCCTGGACATCGGCCTTCCGGACATAGACGGCATGGAACTTCTTAGAAAACTGGAGACTGAGGGCGTAGCGCTGCCGCCGGTTATAATCCACACCGCCCGGGAACTCACGCGCGAAGAGGAGACGGCCTTCCGCGAGCGCGCCGAGGCTATAGTCATAAAAGATGTCCGGTCGCAGGAGCGGCTGCTGGACGAAGTGTCCATGTTCCTGCACCGGGTAGTCGGCGAGATGCCCGAAAAGCAGAGCAGGATCATCCGGGACCTGCACAGCGCGGACCAGCTTCTGAAGGGCAAAAAAGTGCTTATAGTGGACGACGACATGCGCACGACGTTCGCCATGTCGCGCCTGCTCACTGAACACGGCATAAAGACGCTGAAGGCAGAGGACGGCGAGAAGGGGCTGCGGCTGCTGGCTGAGAACCCGGACACGGACCTGGTGCTTATGGATATAATGATGCCTGTGATGGACGGCTACGAGGCCATGAAGCGCATCCGCGCCCAGGAGAAATTCCGGAAGCTGCCGATCATCGTGCTTACCGCCAAGGCCATGCGGGAAGACCGGGAAAAATGTCTTGCCGCCGGCGCCAATGACTACCTGCCGAAGCCGGTGGACAAGGACCGGCTGTTTTCAATGATGCGCGTCTGGCTTTGCAGATGAGTACCGCCGGCGCGAAGGACTGAGGAACGTGGATAGACCCGGGCTGGAACCGACTGAGATAGACCTGCTGCTGGAAGCAGTTTTCCGGAAGTACGGTTACGATTTCCGCTCCTACGCCCGGGCGTCCATAGAGCGGAGGGTCCGGCAGTTCATGGCGTCGGGCGGGTTCGCGTCGGTGTCCGAGATGGCCCTGAAGGTGCTGAACGACCGGGACCTATTCTCGCGCCTGGTCCGGTATTTCTCCGTCCCGGTGACCGAACTGTTCCGCGACCCGCAGGTTTACCGCGCTGTAAGGGAGCAGGTCATTCCGCTGCTCAAAACCTGGCCCCACTTCAAGATCTGGCACGCCGGGTGCGCCACCGGAGAAGAGGTTTACTCGCTGGCCATCATCCTCAAAGAGGAAGGGGTATATGACCGGGCTACCATCTACGCCACCGATTTCAACGACGAGGCCCTTGAGCGGGCCCGCGAGGGCGTGTATGGGGCCGCCAAAATGAAGGAAGCCACGCATAACTACCAGGCGGCCGGGGGGAAGGCGTCGTTTTCGGAATATTACCACTCCCGCTACGACGCGGCTGCCATGAACGCGGAGCTCAGGGAGCGCATTGTCTTCTCCACCCATAACCTGGCCTCCGACAGCGTCTTTGGCGAGATGCACCTTGTTTTCTGCCGGAACGTACTTATCTATTTTAACCGCGGGCTTCAGAACCGGGCACTGGGGCTTTTCACTGAAAGCCTTGTGAGCGGCGGCTTCCTGTGCCTGGGCACCAAGGAAGATCTGCGGTTCAGCGAAGTGAACAGTTTTTATGAAGTGGTGGATAGGAAGGCGAGGATTTATAAGAGGAAAGCGGCGCTATGAAAGAAACCGGGACGCGCTATAAAGCCGTTGTTATAGGCGGCTCGGCGGGGGGCGTTGAAGCCCTGGGCATAATACTTGCGGCGCTTCCCGCGGGTTTCGCCCTGCCGGTACTGGTTGTCCAGCACCTGCACCCGAGCGATGACGGCGGCTTCGCTTCCCATCTGGGCCGTCTGGCGCGGCTCGCGGTGGTAGAGCCCTGCGATAAAGAAATCATCGAGCGGGGGAAAATTTATACCGCGCCCGCCAACTATCATATGCTGGCGGAGAGGGACGGGACAATAGGCCTTTCCGTGGACGAGCGGGTAAACTGGTCGCGGCCCTCCATAGACGTGCTTTTTGAAAGCGCCGCCCTGGCCTGGGGGGCGGGCGTGGTGGCGATCATTTTATCGGGCGCCAGCGCAGACGGCGCCAAAGGCATGCTTGCCGTCCGTGAAGCCGGCGGCCTGACCATAGCGCAGGACCCGGCGGGCGCCGGGTCCCCGGCAATGCCGCAGGCGGCTATAGCTGCCGGGGGCGTCCTGGAAGTGCTGAAGGCGGAGGATGTGGGGCGGCTGCTGGCCGGGCTTAACTTTGAACCGCTGCGCGGTATTTAAAAAGATGTGCGGCTGAGGCGTATTTATATGACCGTTAAACAGAAGATCCTGATAGTGGACGACAAAAAAGAAAATATTGTCGCCCTTCGCCATGTCCTGCGCGAAGTGGAGGCGGAGGTTATTGAAGCGAACAATGGCAACGAGGCTCTTGCAGCCACCCTTCACCATGATTTCGCCGTGGGGCTTCTGGACGTGCAAATGCCCGGAATGAACGGCTTCGAGCTGGCGGAGCTGCTGCGCGGCGAAGAGCGGACCCGCGAACTGCCCATAATCTTCCTGTCCGCCGCCGATTGTGATGCCGAGTATCTTTTTAAAGGTTACCAGGCCGGCGCCGTGGATTTCATGCTGAAACCTTTCGACCACCGGGTGCTGGTAAGTAAGGTGGAGGTTTTCCTGCGGCTGGACCGGCAGGGCCGCGAGCTTAAAGAGGCCCTGCGGCAGCTCTCCGAGCGGACGGTCGAGCTTAAAGACCTGGTAGAGGAACTTGAATCGTTCTCCTACGCCGTCTCCCACGACCTGAAGGCGCCGCTGCGCAGCATAGACGGGTTTACCCGCGCCATACTGGAGAGCCAGGCCGGCAAACTGGATGAACAGGGTATACAGGACTTCAACCGCGTGCGCGCGGCCGCGCAGAGGATGGGCCTGTTGATAGACGGATTGCTGGAACTCTCGCGCATCACCCGCCACCAGCTTAAGACCCGGCCCGTAGATATCACCGCCATCGCATGTGAGGTTGCAGCGCGCCTCAAGGACGCGGAGCATGACCGCAATGTGGAGTTCGTTATCGCACCCGGCCTGTGCGCGGAGGCGGACGAGCACCTGCTGCGTGCCGTCCTGGAGAACCTTATCGGCAACGCCTGGAAATATACCTCGAAGAAACCCTCGGCGCGCATCGAGGTGGGGTCCCTCCCGGGAGACGGCAGAACGGTCTATTTTGTGCGCGACGATGGCGCCGGTTTCGACATGGCATACGCGGATAAACTTTTCAGCGCCTTCCAGCGCCTGCATCGGAGCGCCGATTTCACCGGCATGGGCATCGGGCTGGCTACCGTAAAGAGGATAGTTGTGCGGCATGGCGGGCGCATCTGGGCCGAAGCCGCGCCGGGGAAAGGCGCGGCCTTCTTTTTCACGCTCTGACCGGGAGGAAGATTCTTATGGCTGATGGAACGCTATTGCTGGTGGAAGACGACGCGGACGAGGAGGAACTTATCCTCAGAGCCTTGAAAAAAAGCGGCATCAAAAACGAGATCGCCGTAGTCCGCGACGGCACGGAGGCATTGGACTACCTGTTCGGCATGGGCGCTTATGCCGGCCGCAACCTCTCCGTTCTTCCGGCCCTGGTCCTTCTGGACCTGAATCTGCCAAAGGTAGGCGGCCTGGAGGTGCTTGAGCGCCTGCGCGGCGATGCTCGCACCCGGCTGCTGCCAGTAGTGATCCTGACTTCTTCCGGCGAGGAGAAAGACATTGCCGCCTGTTACCGTTTAGGCGTCAACAGCTATGTGCTCAAGCAAGTGGATTCCGCGCGGTTCGCCGGGACTATCGGCCTGTTGGGGACCTATTGGCTGCTCCTGAACGAGCCGCCGCGGCAGGGGTGAGACTATTATGAATAAAAAACTAAACATTTTACAGGTAGAGGATTCCGAGGAAGACGCTTCACTGGTGCGCAACGAGCTCCAGCGCGGCGGCATAGAGGTTGTTCATGAACGGGTGGACACAGCCGAAGACGTTAAGGCCGCATTAGGCAGGCGGACCTGGGATATTATCCTCTCCGATTACCGGATGCCGCAGTTCAGCGCCCTGGACGCGCTTAAGATCGTACGGGAAGTGAACCCCGACATCCCTTTCGTAATAATTTCCGGCACAGTCGGCGAAGACATTGCGGTGGAGGCGCTGAACAGGGGCGCCAGCGACTACCTGATGAAGGGCAATCTAAAGCGGCTGGTCCCGGCCATTGAACGGGAGCTGCGCGAGGCCGCAGAGCGCCGGGCGCGCAGGCAGGCGGATGAATCACTGCGGGAGAGCGAAGAAATATTCCGCCACTTTCTGAAATATAGCCCGATTTATGTATTCTTTAAAGACGAAAATATTAAGGCGATCCGATTAAGCGACAATTATGCGACAATGCTCGGAAAACCGATCAGCGAATTGCTTGGTAAAAACATGGACGACATTTTCCCGTCAGACCTTGCGAAGAGCATGGTCGCAGATGACAAGAGAGTTTTAAAAGAAGGAAAAGAAGTTAAAATTGAAGAAGAACTGAACGGAAGGTTTTATTCAACAATAAAATTTCCAGTCTATCGGGAAGGACAAGCCACTTATCTTGCCGGCTTTACAATTGACATCACCGAGCGCAAGCGGGCGGAGGAGAAGCAGGCGAAAACCGAGGAGCAGCTCCGGCAGTCCCAGAAGATGGAAGCGATGGGCCTTTTGGCCGGCGGGGTCGCTCACGATTTTAACAACATCCTTACCGCCATAAAATGCTACGCCGAGTTCCTCCGTAATGACCTGGCTCCCGGAGACCTTAAGCGACAGGATGCCCAGGAGATAGTTGATGCAGCCGAACGCGCCGCCTCCCTTACCCGGCAGCTTCTGGCTTTCAGCCGCCACCAGATAATGGTTCCGCGCCTGGCGGATGTAAACGGGATAGTGGGAAACCTTACCAATATGCTCAGGCGCATTATAGGCGAGGATGTAGCGCTGGAGACCAGGCTGTTTCCGGAGCCGTGCCCGGCCCTGGTGGACGCGGGGCAGATAGAGCAGGTTATCCTGAACCTGGCTGTGAACGCGCGCGACGCAATGCCAGGCGGGGGAACTTTGATCCTGGAGACGGAAATAATGCGCCCGCCGCAGGAGTTCTTTACTGCGCGCCCGGAGCTGCCTGCGGGGCCGCTGGTCTGCTTAAAGGTGCGCGACACCGGAACCGGCATAACCGGGGAAGTTAAGAGCCGCATTTTTGAGCCGTTCTTCACTACAAAGGAGCAGGGCAAGGGCACGGGGCTCGGGCTTCCCATGGTTTTCGGCATAGTAAAGCAGAGCCGCGGCGAGATAGAGGTTGAAAGCGAGCCGGGCAAAGGCACAGCTTTTTTGATCTATCTGCCCCTGGCGGAAGCTTGCCTGATAAGTATAGATCCGGCCAAAGAGGCGAAGGCCGCGGCAAAAGGGCAGGAGACCGTTCTGTTCGTGGAGGATGAAGAAAGCCTGCGCCGCCTTGGCGAGCGGATCTTGCGCGGCGGCGGGTACACTGTGCTTGTAGCCGCCGACGGCCAGGCGGCCCTTAAGCTTATGGAGGAGCGCGGCAAACCCGCGGACCTGCTGCTGACCGATGTGGTGATGCCCGGCATGAGCGGCCGCGAGCTGGCTACGGAACTGGCGCGCCGCAAGCTTGTCGGCCGCACGCTCTACATGTCCGGCTATATTGACGACGCCATAGTAAAACACGGCGTGCTTAAGCCGGGAATAGCCTTTATCTACAAGCCGTTCACGGTGGGCGCGGTGCTGCTGAAACTGCGCGAAGTGCTGGACGGCCCGGCGGATAAGGCGAAAGCGTAGCCAAACATACTAGGAAGAAAACTCTAAAAGTTTAATTATAAAATATCTAATTAAACTTTCGCACTGTGTAGTTTAATTAAACCATTGATAATTAAACCATGCTGCCTTATAATTTAATTATGACAGAAAGCATGCCAGGCAAAAGTCAAAGATCAGGCCGGTGGGAAAAGCAACCGGGGCTGGAGCCATATTATTGCTTTCTTCCGGCTCCCCTGCCGCCTAACCCGCCGCTTAAATATAACGAGAAGTTGCTGGCCTTGACCGAAAAAGCCGGCAGAGCCCTGGGACGGCTTGACGCCATAGCCACAAATCTGCCAAATCCGCAGATACTGCTTTATACCTATATCAGAAAAGAAGCGGCGCTCTCCTCTCAGATCGAAGGCGCGCAATCTTCACTTTCGGACTTGCTTTTGTTCGAAACCAAAGAGACACCCGGCGTGCCGTTCGGCGACGCGGGGGGGTCTGAATTATGTGGCAGCCCAGGAGTATGGGATTAAAAGGCTGAAGGACCTGCCCATCCGCGTATAGTCATATTGACATGACTTTACTAATTAGTAAAATAAGGTATGCCTAAAAACACTCATGTTCCCAAACACCCCCTCCGCCGCTATCTCTGGGCGTCCGTGAATGATGATTTATCCAAAAAGATGGTATTCATCGGCGGGCCGCGCCAGGTCGGTAAAACCACCTTCGCCCTCAGCTTCCTGAAGACCCCGCCGAAAAACGAGACGCACCCGGCCTATATGAATTGGGACCTGAGCAAACATCGGGAACGGCTGTTAAGCGGAGAGCTGCCCGTCAACGAGGGTATCATACTTCTCGATGAAATTCACAAGTTCGCGCGCTGGCGCAGTCTTGTCAAAGGATTTTACGATACGCAGAAATCAAAGCTTTCTATTATCGTGACGGGCTCCGCCAGGCTGGATTATTATCGCAAGGGCGGCGATTCCCTCCAGGGAAGATACCACTACTATCGGCTGCACCCCATCTCATTGCGCGAATTGGACCCTGCAGCGAACGCGAAAACAGTCCAGCAGCTGCTCCGCTTTGGCGGCTTTCCGGAGCCGTTGTTCGCGGGCAGCGATCGGGAACACCGCCGCTGGCAAAAAGAACAACGGGATCAGGTTCTCCGCGACGATCTTCGGGATCTGGAGCGGGTCAAGGAAGTGTCTTTGATCGAACTCCTCGTCCATCATCTTCCAAACTGCGTGGGGTCGCCCCTTTCAGTAAAGAACTTAAGCGGGCTCCTGCAGGTGTCCTTTGACTCGGCGGAGCGCTGGCTGACAATTCTTGAAAGGCTTTATGTCTGCTTTCGTATCTCCCCCTACGGAAGCCCGCGCATCCGGGCGGTGAAGAAGGAGCGCAAGCTCTACCTCTGGGACTGGTCTCAGGCGCCGGAGGGCGGGCCGCGCTTTGAAAACATGGTTGCTTCCCAGCTCCTTAAATATTGCCACTGGCAGGAAGATACGCAGGGCCTGCGCATGGAGCTGCGCTATCTGCGCGACACCGACAAGCGCGAGGTTGACTTCGTGGTTCTGCGTGACGGGGTGGCAGAGTTCGCGGTAGAATGCAAAACAGGTGAGCGCGCGGTATCGCCGGCAAGCATTTATTTCAAAGAGCGCACAAAAATCCCGGCATTCTACCAGGTGCACCTCGGGTCCAAGGATTTCACACATGCGGGCAGCGGGGTGAGAGTCCTTCCGTTCGGGCGTTTTTGTAAGGAATTGGATCTCCCGTAGTTCGGCCGCCGCTACTCTCCGCGGTAGGACCTGCCCGCCTGTATGATTCCAGGCGAAACGCTATTGCGTTAAACGCACGAATGTTGGTTCTGGGCCGGGATGGAAGGCGCAGAGGACGCTCTTAGATAATTAGTTTTCGGCTTAGAGGTTCTGGACGCCCCCGCCGCACGGGCAAAGGCGCAGGGGGAAAGGCTAAAAACCTTTTTAGACCGAGTGAATTGGAAGTTATACGTATAGTTGATATAATATGCGTATAACTTAGCGAGGGTGATTTTATGCGCAGGCTCTCTCCCGAAACACATACGCTGTACGCGGAACTGCTGGACCAGCTTACCGCTGTCGAGGCGCGCCGCTCCATAGGGGCGCTCAAGGGCTGTTTTACTACCAAAAACATAAAAGGCGAAACTTATTACTATTTCCAGCATTTCGGCCTGAACGGCGCCGCGGTGCAGCTATACCTGGGGCGCAAAGCTCCGGCGCTGGATGCGCTTGCCGCTAAATTCAAAGAAGAGAAAGCCTTTTTAAAGCCCGACCTTGACCGCATAAAGATGCTCTGCGCCCAGATAAAGGCCGGCGGCGGCCTGCATACCGGCGCGGCCCACGCCAGCGTGCTTTCCGCCCTGGCCGCAACCGGCGTATTCCGCCTTGGGGGTGTGCTGGTGGGAACGCACGCTTTTGCCGCCATAGGGAACATGCTGGGCGTTAACTGGGAGGCGGCGGTAAAAACGCAGGATATAGACATAGCCGCTTCAAAGACGATAAATATAGCTTTCCCCGCGGGAAAGGCCGATGTGCCGGCGGCGCTTGAAAATCTTAAGCTTGGTTTTCTGCCGGTGCCGCAGCTGGACCCCAAAAAACCGTCCACTTCTTTTAAGGTGCGCGGCAGCACGCTCACGGTGGATATCCTGACGCCCGGTGTAAAAGAAGCGCTTAAGCCGGTTTTTATCGCGGCGCTGAATACCGCCGCGCAGCCGCTGCCCTTCCTTGGTTATCTTATCGAGGCCGCGGAACGGGCCGCCGTTGTGAACGGCGAGGGGATATTAGTGAACCTGCCGACCCCCGCCAGGTTCGCTTTTCATAAACTGATAGTAAGCCGGGAGCGGGCGGCGGCAATGCAGGCCAAGGTGCAAAAAGATCTGGCCCAGGCCGCGGCCATGTTCAGTGTAATATCCGAAGACCGTCCCGGGGATATCTTATTGGCTTATGCGGCTATAGTTGCGCGCGGCCCGTCCTGGACCGGCAAATTAAAAAAGGCCCTGCCGGTATTTGCCGCAAAATATCCCGGGGAATGTGAAAAGCTTTTTTCCACAGTGCCCGAACTGAAAGCCTGATAAGGGGAACAGGAAGCTTTATATGCCTAAAAAAATACTTTTAGTGGAAGACGACCGCCAGATGCTGGATGTGATGCGGCGCTACCTTGAGAACCGCGGCTTCACCGTTGTTTTTACCGACAACGGTTCCGAGGCGCTGATGATCGCGCGCGACTCGAAGCCGGACCTGGTAGTGGCGGATGCCGGGCTGCCGGGGCTGGACGGCTTCGGCTTGTGCAAGGCCATAAAATGCTCGGCTGAAACCGCCGCAATACCGGTGATAATAATTTCAGGCGGCAAAACGGAAGAGGCCGACATCGTGGCCGGCTACGACAAGGGCGCGGACGATTACCTTACCAAGCCCTTTCCTTTTGCCGTGCTGGCGGCCAAGATAAACGCCGTGCTGCGGCGCTACGGCGCGGTTGCCGGCCCCGCCGCCGGCAAGATACGGGAGCAGGGGCTTGAGCTGGACCCCGCAGCCCGCACTATAAAATTGGGTGGTAAACTTGTTGCCCTGACCCGCAAAGAATTCGACCTGCTTACCCTGCTGCTGGAAAAAAAGGGGCGGATACTGGGGATTCCTTATATACTTGAAACAGTTTGGGGCTACGACATGGCCACCTATGATAACCCCCATACGGTTGAAACCCATGTTTCTTCATTGAGAAAGAAACTCGGGCCCAAGCTTGCCGCCCGGCTGGTGCGGGTAACCGGCCACGGTTACAAATTTGAATAAAATCTGAACTTAACCCGAAGTTTCCATGAACCTGCTCCGGTATGCTATATGTGCCGGAGGAAATTATATGGAAAACAAAGGGTTGAAACTTATCGCGGGGCTGACGTCGGCACTCGCCCTTCTCTCCTCGCCGGCGGCCGCCGGGGCCGACGGCTACCGGAACCTTTCCGCGCAGATAATTAAATGCGCCGAAACCAACTCGCTTAAAAAAATAGCCGTGCTTGCCTTTTCCGCCAAGGGCGGAGCGGGCAGGAACGATACCGAATACGCCGCCGAAAAAATAGGGCTTTATCTCGCCGGCTCAAAAAAAACCGCGCTTATCGAACGGACGCTGCTGGAAAGGGTCCTGAAAGAAACCCGGCTCTCCTCAGCCGCGGGCGGGGTGGCCGACAAGGCAGAGATCCTGAAAAACGCCCTCTCGCTCGACGCCGTGGTAACCGGGGTGGTTTTTGCCGACGGGGAAAATCTTAAGGTGCTGGCCCGGCTTATAGATCTGAAAACCGGCCGCGTGCTGCTGGCGGCGGAGACGGAGGCCGGGCGCCTACCGCCGGAGCTGTCGGATGGCGACTTCGCCTCGATGGAGCCGCCGGAGGTTACGTTCCCGGAGCTGCCCGCTGAATGGGACAGGCCCGCCCCGGCCTCCTCCTGGACCGCTTTCCGCGATGCCGTCGCGGAGCCCGCTGACCAGTCCTGCCCGGGCCGGTGGAGTTTGGTAGCGAAACTGAACGAGGAGCTGGTGGACGCGAAGGCGCGGTACTGGGCGCTTAAAATGAAAGCCCCGGGCTTCAGCCTGCGGAGCCTGACAAGAAATCCCGGCAGCGAAATAAAAGACCCCGGCGTGAAAGCCAGGTTCTACAGCTTGCTCACCGCATATTTCAGGGAGGGAGAGTACGCGCCCCCCGAACCGGAGAAAATGTCGGCGGTGTTCGCCATGCTGAAAATAGAGAAGCAGGTTTTGGATGAATGCGGGGTTAAGTAAGGGGGAGCTATGAATAAGACTATACTGGTGGCGGATGACGATAAAACTTTTCACAGAATAATCAGCCGTGTTTTTGAAGGCTCAAGCTGGCAGGTGGAAACCGCGGAAGACGGGGTGGCGGCTTTGGAAAGTATTTCCAGCCGCCCGCCGGATGTAATACTGCTCGACCTCAATATGCCGCGCCTGGGCGGGCGCGAGCTGCTGACGCGCATACGCGGCAACCCGCGGCTGGCCATGATACCGGTGATCATTATAAGCGGCGACGGCGAGCCGCAGGAGCAGGCCCTGGGCTTCGGCCTGGGCGCGGATGACTTCATCTCCAAGCCCTTCGATCCACTGGACCTTGTTTCAAGGGTCGAAAGCGCCTCCCGGAGGAACCGCCGCATGCTCAGCGCGAACCCGCTGACCTTCCTGCCCGGGGGCCCGGCCATAGAAGAGGATGCCAAAAGACGCATAAAAGAGGGCGGCCCGCTGGCTTTTTTCTATATTGATATCGACAACTTCAAGGCGTATAACGACAACTACGGCTACCTGAACGGGGATAACGCTATTAAAGGCGTCGCCGGTTTGCTGCTGAACATGGAGAATAATTTTGTTGCCGAGGATATCTTTGTGGGGCATATAGGCGGTGACGACTTTGTGGTGATGGCAAACCCCCGCAAGGCGGAGGAGCTGGCCCGGGCGATAGCCGCAGGGTTCGACGCGCTGGCCCCGGGGTTTTATAGCGAGGCCGACCGGGCGCGCGGGTTTATCGTTTCAAAAGACCGCTCCGGGGAAACCCGTGAATTCCCGCTTATGACGCTTACTATCGCCATAGCCACGAATGAAAAGCGGGCGCTGGACCACTACGCCAAAATAGTGGATGCGGCCGGCGAGATAAAAAAATACCTGAAGGGCCTTAAAAACCGCGCCGGGAGTATCTACCTGAAAGACAGGCGGGGGGAGTAAGGGCTTGGCAGCGGTGCTGCCGGGCCGCCGGCTGGTTGAGGCGCCTGGCCGCCCGAGGGATGCTTTATGGACAAGAGGAATAAACTTAAAATACTCGCGATCGACGACATACAGGATAACCTGTCAGTATTAGAAACCGTAATGGCTGGCGCGTTGCCCGGGGCCGCTGTCTTTACGGCGACAAGCGGCGCCAAAGGCATAGGGCTTGCGCTGGCCGAAGATCCGGATGTGATCCTGCTTGATATTGTAATGCCCGGTATGGACGGGTTCGAGGTGTGCCGGCGGCTGAAGGCGGACGGCCGCCTGAAAAACATCCCGGTAGTATTCCTGACGGGTAGTGCGACCGATAAAGAAAATCGCATTAAAGCTTTAAAGGCAGGGGGAGAGGGCTTCCTGCACAAACCTTTTGAAGTGGAGGAACTGGTCGCCCTGATCCGGGCCATGGCAAAAATCAAGGCGGCCGGCGCGGCGCAGGAGCTGGAGGCTGAGAAGCTCCGAAACCTTGTGGCGGAGCGCACAAATGCGCTTAAACAGGAGCTTGCGGAACGCAAACTGGCGGAGGCGGAACATGGGAAACTCATGGAGCAGTTACAACAGGCACAGAAGATGGAATCCGTGGGCCGGCTGGCCGGCGGGGTGGCGCACGACTTCAATAATATCCTTACCGCCATTAAATGCTACGCTGAGTTCATACGCAAGGGCCTGGACCCGCAGGACCCTAAAATGATGGATGTGCGGGAAATATTGAAAGCGGCAGGCCGCGCGGTCGGGCTTACCAGGCAGTTGCTGGCTTTCAGCCGGCGCCAGATTATGGTGCTCAAGGTGACGGACCTGAACAAGTGCGTGGCCGACGTAACCAATATGCTCAGACGCCTGATAGGGGAGGATATAGCGCTTACTACAAAGCTGGCTCCCGCGCCCTGCCTGGCGATGCTCGATACCGGCCAGATAGAGCAGGTGCTGGTTAACCTGATGGTGAACGCGCGCGACGCCATGCCCGGAGGCGGGAAAATAGAGCTGTCAACCGAACTGCTGGTCCCGTCCCCGGTGCTGTTCCTGGCGCAACCGGACCTGCCGCGCGGGCCGCTGGTGTGTTTAAAAGTGAGAGATACGGGCTGCGGCATGACCGCGGAAGTCATGAGCCACATTTATGAGCCGTTCTATACCACTAAGGAGCAGGGCAAAGGCACGGGGCTGGGTCTGTCCACGGTTTTCGGGATCGTAAAGCAGAGCGGCGGCGATATCGGGGTGGAGAGTGAGTCGGGCAAAGGCGTGCAGTTCTGCATTTATTTCCCGTATTGCGAGTCCGGGCCGGGGGCGGCTGCTGATAAGGCCCGGCAGGGCGCCGGGGAGCTAAAAGGAAGCGAGACCATCCTGCTGGTCGAGGACGAGGAGAGCTTGCGCCGTCTGGTCAGACGGGTGCTTTCGTCCGGCGGCTACACGGTGCTTACGGCCTCCTGCGGGATGGAGGCCCTTAAGGAGCTTGAACAGCGCGGGCACCCCGTGGACCTGGTGGTGACGGACGTGGTAATGCCCGGGATGAGCGGCCGCGAGCTGGCCCGCGAGGTAGCGCGCAAGGGGCTGGCCGGCAGGATACTTTACATGTCCGGCTATACCGATGACGCCATCGTAAAACACGGAGTGCTGGAGCCGGGCCTGGCCTTTATCTACAAACCTTTTACCATCGACGGCCTGCTGGCCAAGGTGCGCGCGGTGCTGGACGCCCCCGCTGACCAATCGAAGGCGTAGCGCCGAGCCGGCCCTGAAGGCGCTTAAGGGTCGTTCCGGCAGCGTTTATTGCAGGGACAAGCAGGGAGGGTGAATTTTATGTCTGGAATCACCGGAGTGGACGATGGCGGCGCGGCGCGCGGCCATGTGCTGGTGGCCGAGGATGACCCGCAAATAAGAACGGCGCTGTTCCGTTTTATGCGCATGCAGGGGTATACGGTTGTCGCGGCCGCGGACGGGTGCGCGGCCGTCGCCCTGGCGCGCACACGGCCCCCCGACATAGTGCTGCTTGATATCGGTATGCCCGGAAAGGGCGGGCTTGAGGTTTTGAAAGAGCTTGTTCCGGAAATGCCGGATACGGGTTTTATAATTATCACCGGGAATGAGGACGAGCGGGTCGCTCTCACTTGCCTGCGGCTGGGAGCTTTCGACTACCTTCCGAAGCCGGCTGACCTGGATACTCTTGCCCAGTGTGTAAAAGCGTGGCTTCTCGCCCGCAGGCCGCCCGCCTGTTGACGGCCAATAGGCCTATGCCATAGGCCCTTTGGTCTGAGCCGGGAAAACTGTTAAAACAGCCCGGATTTTATTTTTGTCCTTCAAATTGCACTTTCTCCTATGAAGCCTTGACATGTCCATGGGCCTTTGGGCCCAAAAAGCAATAGGCACAAAGACTAAGACTTGACTAGGCCCTTTGGTCTTGATTATAATCAAGATAGTGCTTAAACTATAAAAGTAGCCGCACACTACAAGACCAAGCCGCAGTACGGGAGGAAGTAATGTTTAAGAAAGCAATCGCAGTGTTCGCAATGATCGCCGCAGTCTCTACCCTGGTGTCAGCTGAAATCTCTTTTGACACCCCCAACAAAGCATCCCTTCAACAGATAATAGCCAACCTTGACCTGAGCGTGCCCGTGCCCGCCGCGGCTGAGAAAGGCAAGATAGACAAAGAATGGACCATCATGGTCTTTGTCAACGGCAAGAACAACCTGGAAAAGTATGCCCTGCTCGATATGAACGAGATGGAGATGATAGGCTCCTCCGACAAGGTCAACATAGTGACCGAAGTCGGCCGCATAGCCGGCTACGCCAGCAATGACGGCGACTGGAAGACCTCCCGCCGCTACCTTGTGAAGAAAGATAATGACTTCACTAAAATAACCTCCCCTATAGTTGCCGAGCTGGGCAAAGTGGACATGGGCGACTATAAACACCTGGTTGAGTTCACCAAGTGGGCTATGACCACCTACCCCGCCAAGAGGTATATGCTTGTAGTGTGGAACCACGGCGCCGGCTGGATCAAGTCCCGCGGCCTCGAAGCCGCCAAAGGCATCTCCTACGACGACGAGACCGGCAACCACATAACCACCCCCCAGTTCGGGCTGGCGATGGCGGCCATCGGCAAGATAGACGTGATCGGCACCGACGCCTGCCTGATGCAGATGCCGGAAGTGAATTACGAGATCAAAAACTATGTCGACTATATAGTGGCCTCCGAAGAGACCGAGCCCGGCGACGGTTATACCTATAACCTGATGCTCGGCCCGCTCGTAGCCAAGCCCACCATGCTCGGCGCGGAACTCGGCAAGCTGACCGTGGACGCCTACGCGAACCATTACGGTTCCCAGGACCACACCCAGAGCCTCGTGCTGGCCTCGGCTATGAACGGGTTCATGCCCCTGATCAACAACTTCGTGAAAGCCGCCATGGCTGCCAACGAGAAGCCCCTGATCAAGACCGCGATGAACGGCGCGCAGTCTTACGCCTATGCCGAGAACAAGGACCTGTGGCACTTCCTGAGCCTCTACGGCGCTTCCTCCGCGAACGCGGAAGTGAAAGCCGCCGCGAAGGCCCTGCAGACCTATATCACCGGCACCCTGGTGCTGCATAACCGCACCAACAGCTCCTACAGCGACTCCCACGGTATAGCGATATATATGCCCAACTACGTCAACTCCTCTTATGCCGGCCTGGCCTGGTCCAGGGACGGGCAGTGGGATGAGTTCATCGGCTGGTACACGAAATAAGCGAGCAGTTCGCTGAACGAAGGGCCGGCTGGCAACAGCCGGCCCTTCTTTTTGGTTGGTCGGGGCCGGGACCTTTGGGCCCAGGCCGCTCTGGGTCCACGGTCCCTTGTGAAAAATCAACAGGAGGTTAGAATATAACCATGGACCGCAACAACCGCAAGAGCCTGGAGGAAACCATGATCCGCAAAATATCCCTGTCAGCCGTGGCTGTTTCGCTTTTCGCTTCTCTCGCCGCTGCCGCGGTCGATTTTGACCGCGGCGGTTTTGATCTTAAGGCCGAGATAGATAATTCCGCCGTGGTCATCCCCGAGCCGACCCAGGACAAGAACGCTTTCACCGACTGGCTGTTCGGCAAGAAGCCGCCGGCCCCCGCCCTGGCTGAGTGGACCATAATGGTTTTCTCCAGCGCCAAGAACGACCTGGAACCTTACCTGCTTAAAGACCTCAACGAGATGGAGATGATCGGCTCCACCGCCAAAGTAAACATAGTCGCCGAAGTGGGCCGCATAGACGGCTACGATTCTTCCGACGGCGACTGGAAAGGCGTGCGCCGCGACCTGATCACCAAAGATACCGACAAGACCAAGATGGGCTCCAAAATGCTGCAGGACATGGGCATGACCGACATGGGCGACTACAGGAACGTGGCCGCCTTCGGCAAATGGGCCAAGGCCGCCTATCCCGCCAAGAAGTATATGCTGATAATCTCCAACCACGGCTCCGGCTGGGAGAAAGGGCTCGCCAAGACCCGCGTGGACAAAGGCATCTCCTATGACGAGCAGAGCGGCAACCACATCAATACCCCGCAGCTGGGCCTGGCGCTGAAAGAGATCGGCAAGCTGGACGTATTCGGCACCGACGCCTGCCTGATGCAGATGGCCGAAGTGGTCTATGAGATAAAAGATTCAGTGGATTATATAGTGGGTTCCGAAGAGACCGAGCCCGGCGACGGCTATACCTACAACACCTTCCTGGGCCCCGTGATCGCGAAACCGACCATGACCGGGCTGGAACTGGGCAAGCAGGCCGTGAACGCCTATGCCGACCATTACGACAGCATCGACCAGGGCCACACCCAGAGCCTTGCTAAAGGTTCGTCGGTGAATAAGCTCCTGACCGTGACTAACGACTTCGCGGCCGCCATGATGGCCTCCGGAGAGAAAGCCCTGGCCGTGAGCGCCCGCGACGCCTCCATCAACTTCGCCATAGAAGAGAACCGCGACCTGTACGACTTCACCCGCCGCGTGGTGGAAGGTTCCGCGAACGCCGACGTGAAGCTTAAAGGACAGGCCCTGATGACCTTCATCACCGGCGAACTGGTACTGACCAACCGCACCCGCAACGACAAGGGCGGCTACTGGAGCGGCCCGAAGGAATACATCCTCGCGAAGGGCATGGCGGCCTACTTCCCCGGCGGCAGCCTGGCAACCGGCTACGCCGACCTGGCCTGGGCCAAGGCCTCCCAGTGGGACGAGTTCGTGACCTGGATCAACCAGCCTTAATTAAGGAAGGTACAAATAAGAAAGGGCCGGCTTAAAAGCCGGCCCTTTTTGCTGCGGGAATTGGCCACAAAAGGCACATAAAGCACATAATAAAAATTTATTTTGAGACTTTTGTGCTTTTTGTGGCTAGTCTTCTGTTACTTCTTCAGCGCGGCGCCCGGCGCTATCATGTCGGTCAGGTTTTTCGCTATCAGGCGGAAATACTTGTCGGCTTCACCCGGGCCGCTCTCTTGTCCACAGCGCATATCGTATATCTTTTGTATAATCAAAAACAGAGGCGGTATACCGGGAAAACATGGACCAGCAAACACAAAAAGGGGGCAATTGCCTGCCGGAAAAGAAAAAAATGGAGGCGCTCGGGCGGCTGTCCTGCCGGGTGGCGCACGACTTCAACAATATCCTGGGCGCTATAGAGGGCTATGCCACGCTGGCCATGAACGGCGTCAAGGCTGACGACCCCCTGGCGCAGGATCTGCGGGAGATCCGCATCGCCGTTGCCAAGGCCGCCTTTCTCGGGAAACAGCTTATCGCTTCCGGCGGCAGGCAGATGCTGCATAAGGCGCCCTGCGGCGTTAACGACATAATAGCGGCTACGCTGAAAAGGGCGGAGCTGGCCCAGGACGGGAATTTTAAGATCGAGGCGCGGCTTGAGCCCGGGCTGCCCGGAGTAATAGCCGACGCCGCGCTGGTGGAGCAGGCGCTGGCAAACCTGCTGCTTAACGCGCGCGAGGCCATGACCGGGGGCGGAACGGCTGTCGTCAGCTCCTCATCCGTTCGGCTTGAGGGCGACGCTGTAAACTCGCCAAAACCGCCGGAGGCCGGGTCCCTGTTCGTGAAGATTACCGTCCGGGACAGCGGCGCGGGAATAAGCGCGGAAGTCCTTGAATGTCTTTTTGAACCCCTGTTTTCAGCAGGTAAAAAAGGCCTGGGGGTGGGTCTTGGGCTGTCGACGGTTTACGGCGTGGTAAAACAGCACAATGGCTGGGTCGAGGCGAAAAGCGTGCCGGGCCAGGGTAGCGAATTCGCGGTTTTCTTGCCGGCATCGACAGCCGCGGAGCCGGGCTAATGTAATATAATCAGTCCTATGGCCAAGATACTTATCATTGACGACGACGGGATAGTGCGGGACGCGCTTTCAGTTTTCCTTACGCGCGCCGGACATGAGGTGGTTACCGCCGCCGACGGCGCCAACGGCGTGCAGGCTTTTAAACATGCCCTGCCGGACCTTGTGGTGCTTGACCGCAACCTGCCAGTGATGTCAGGCTCCGGGGTTTTCGACAATATCCGCAAAATTTCAAAAACAACCCCGATACTGATCCTAAGCGGCTATTGCGACCCTGAAGAGGTCGGCGCTTACCTCCGCAACGGCGCGGCCGCTTTTCTTTCCAAGGGCGACGGCCTTTCCCCGGTGCTGGCCGAGGTAGACCGCCTTTTGGGGGTTAAGCGCAAAGAGGAGCCCCCGGCGGTGAAGGCTGAACAGGCAGTGCCCCTCCAGGCCAAAACCGCGCCCGGCCGGACAGCCGGGCTCATACTTATTGCCGACGACGATCCCGCGCAGCGCGCGATCCTGCAGCGGATCTTGTCTTCCCTGGCTTATGAGGTCCTTGAGGCAAAGGACGGGCTCGAGGCGCTTGAGCTCGCGCGCGCGCGCCGGCCGGATATCGTCCTGCTCGATATTTCCATGCCTAAAAGAGACGGCGTAGCGGTGCTTAAGGAACTGGTGCCGGAGATGCCGAAGACAGGGTTTATGATGATCACCGGCAACGATGACGAGGTGGTGGCGCGCGAATGCCTGGAAATAGGCGCCTTTGACTACCTTTCTAAGCCTGTAAATCTTGACGCCTTGTCTAAGATTGTAAAAGCCCGGCTGCTGCAGCAGAAATAACCGCGAACTTCCGTCATTTCCCCGGGTAAAAGAAATTGCCGCATTCAGAATTAATGCCCTTGACTTAACCCTGTTTTTCCCTTATATTATATAGGCTGGGAGTCAGTTGATACGAGAGGGTTTAATTATGCTGAAAAAATATTTATACCTGGTCGCTCTGGCGTTCTCTTTTTATGCCGCGCAAAACGCGGGGTTGGCGGCCGAGGAAACTGCCGCCGGCGTTCAATGGCGCGCGTCCAGCTATACTTGCTGGGACTACCTGGAGCAAAGACAGGAAGTTGACGAAGCGGCCTGGGACGCCCTCACGGCCTCCGAGCAGAAAACCATGCTCACGGAAGGGAAGAAGGCCTGCGCGGAAGCCGGAAAATCCGTCAAGCTGCTCTCCTCCAGCCCGCTCGACGGCGACCGTCTGCTGGAAATCGACTCCGAAGGCGAGGCGGACGCCAAGGCCTGCTTCAGGCAGGAAGGCGGGCTCCTGTCTGAAAAGCTCCGGATCCTGAGAGGGATCAATGCGCGCCGCGAAAACGGCGCTCTGACCGAAAACGACGTTAACTGGCTTGAAGATAACGATGTGTCGTGGGCCGGGCAATATAAGGAAGCTCTCAAGATCCAGGCCCTTAAGCCCAAGCTCGGAGAAGATTCCGCCAAGCAGCAGAAAAAACTGGATAAATTCAACGCCGACGGTACCGGCAAAAGGCTGTCCGGCATTTCCAGCCAGGCAAACCAGGGCGATACTGCCGCTATTGGCAAGTTCTTCGACGGCGGAGCCGCCAGGGGGGAGGCGGACCCTGCCGGCAGCGGCCTTGCCGGAAAAGGCCTTTCGCTGAAACCAGGGGTAATGGCAACAGCCGGGAAAACCCCGGAAGAGCAGAAACTCGAATTAATGCAGAAGGGCAAAGCCCCGCCCCTGCTCGGCGGGAAGCCGCCTGAGAATCCCCAGATCAACAAGGCTGGTATTGTCTACCAGAAGATCGAGGGCAATCTGTATGCCACCGGCGCTAACAAGACCGGCGACATGTATACCATGGCCATCAACCAGGGTAATACCGGGGATTGCTACTTCCTGGCTTCGGCGGCGGCCATAGCAAAAAAGGACCCCGATTTTATCCGCAACAGTATCACAGAAAATAAGGACGGAACATATTCCGTGGATTTCTACCGCGAGAAACCGTGGTATAAATTCTGGGGGCCGGCCTACACTAAAGAAACGGTCACCGTGGATAATCAGTTCCCGACGAACGCGGGCAAACCTGAGTTCAATAATTCCAAAGGCACTTCCGATACCGGGAAGCGGGAGAATATGTGGGGCATGGTCTATGAAAAAGCGTACGCCAAGTTCCAGGGCTCATATACCGCTATCGGAGAGGGCGGCTGGCCAAGCGCCGCGATGGCGGAGATAACCGGCAAGGCGAGCACCACGCAGTCCTCGAAGTCCACAAGCCTTGAAAAGATCGCTGAATGGGAGAAAAAAGGCTATGCCATAGCGGCAGGCAGCTATAAGACGCCTACGAACCTGGGCGTTGTCGGCGGCCATGCTTACTATATTCTGGGCGTGGATACGGTGAAAGGGACCGTGACCATGGGAAATCCATGGGGATTTAAGAATGTCACGCTCACCGAGGCCGAATTCCAGGCGAATTACGCGGACGTATACGTCAACACCATCCAAAAGGAATGATTTTCATGAAAAAAGACATTTTATTCTCAGCATTAATGTTAGTCGGTCTGGGCGGCTGCGTCCCGGTAGAAAAAGTGCCCGGATCCGGAGGTGAGGTTATACAGATAAAACAGGGGAATGTCGGCACTTTCGATACACTCAAGCTGGGTGTCGCAAACATAATTAAAGCTGAGTATGTCGATAAGGCCGGCGTAAAAAAGCAGGGTTTAATAGCCGTATTGTCGCTGTTTATCGATGGGAATCCCCCGCAGGAAAAGGACTATAAAGCTCGTGCGGGGCAAACGATAATAATGGGTAAATACTCGGTATATGTGGAAGAAATACGGGGAACTGACAAGGGCCTGGTAACCTTGCGGCTGGAAAAGACCTCCCCGTAAAAAAACCGCTTGAATTCGACCGGCCCTTCCTTTAAACGGAGGGCCGGGCTGTCCTTCGGGCCTGCGCTCCAAATTATATTTTCCCCGCTGCGGGGGAAACCACGACGAAAGCGGAACCTTTGCCGGGTTCGCTTGCGGCTTTTATTCCTGCGCTGGGTTCTATCGGGACGCGGCGGGCGTCAGACCCTGGCTTTGAAATAGGAGATGGTCTTTTTCAGGCCTTCTTCAAGGTCTACCTTGGGCTGCCATTTCAGTATTTTCCTGGCGCGGGTTATGTCGGGGCGGCGCACCTTGGGGTCGTCTTCGGGGAGGGGGCGGAAAACTATTTTGGACCTGCTGCCGGCCAGGCGCTTTATCGTCTCCGCCAGCTCCAGCAGGGAGATCTCGTGCGGGTTGCCTATGTTGACTGGGTTGTTCTCCTTGCTTATAAGCAGGCGGTAAATGCCCTCTATCAGGTCCGAAACGTAGCAGAGGCTGCGGGTCTGGGTGCCGTCGCCGTAAACCGTTATCGGCTTGCCTTTCAGCGCCTGCGTCATGAAATTGGGCACCGCGCGGCCGTCGTTCAGGCGCATGTTGGGGCCGTAGGTATTGAAGATGCGGAGCAGGCGCACCTGCATCTTGTGGTAGCGGTGGTAGGCCATGGTCATGGCCTCGGCGAAGCGCTTGGCCTCGTCGTAGACGCCGCGGGGGCCTATCGGGTTCACGTTGCCCCAGTAGCCCTCGTGCTGCGGGTTTATCAGCGGGTCGCCGTAAACCTCGGAGGTGGAGGCTATCATGAAGATGGCGTTCTTCGCCTTGGCCAGGCCCAGGGCCTTGTGCGTGCCCAGCGCGCCGACCTTCAGGGTGGGGATGGGGAACTTGAGGTAGTCTATCGGGCTGGCGGGGCTGGCGAAATGCAGGACGGCGTCCAGTTTGCCGGGCACGTGCAGGTGGTTGGTTACGTCGTACTTCTGGAACTCGAAGCCCTCTTTCTTGAACAGGTCCTGGATGTTGTCTATACTGCCGGTTATGAAGTTGTCTATGCCTATTACGGAGTGCCCCTTCCCCAGCAAATAGCGCGAAAGGTGGCTGCCCAAAAACCCGGCCGCTCCCGTAACGAGTATTCTCATGAAAGCTCCATTATTATAATTTATAAATCAGTTCGCCGCATGAAAGATTAAACATGGATAAACAGGATGGACAGGATTTCTATTTCTCTTTTTTATCCTGTCTATCCTGCTCATCAATGTGAATAATGCGTCAGCAGATCATCCTACGGTCTTCCCACGGATTTATACGCCCAGCCCATATCGCGCATCTTGGCGGGGTCGTAAAGGTTGCGGCCGTCCACCATTATCTGGTGCTTCACTACGGCCAGCAGTTTCTTCTGGTCCAGCTTCGCGAATTCTTTCCACTCTGTGACCACGCAGACGCAGTCGGCGCCTTTGGCGCAGTCATAGGCGTCCTTGGCGAAATAGATGTCTTTAAGGCACTTCTTGGCGTTTTCCTGGGAGACGGGGTCGTAGCCGCGCACTTTGGCGCCGCGCTTGAGGAGCTCGCGCACGATATCGATGGACGGGGCGAAGCGCATGTCGTCGGTCTCCGGCTTGAAGGCCAGGCCCAGCAGCGCTACGGTCTTGCCTTCAAGGTTCCAGAGCTCCTCTTCGATCTTTTTGAGCAGCCACATCTTCTGGCCCTCGTTGATATCTTTCACGGTCTTGAGGAGCTCAAAGTCGTAGCCGACCTGCGAGCTCAGCCAGTAGAAGGCTTCCAGGTCTTTCGGGAAGCAGAAGCCGCCGAAGCCAATGCCGGCCTTCAGGAAAGCGGGGCCGATGCGCTTGTCGAGGCCCATGCCCCGGGCCACGTCTTCCACGTTCGCGCCGGTCTTCTCGCAGATGTTGGCTACGGCGTTGATGAAGGAGATCTTGGTGGACAGGAAAGAGTTGGAGGCGTGCTTTATAAGCTCCGCGCTCTTCACGCTGGTGATGACCAGGGGGCCCTTTATGGGCTTGTAGATGCGGCGCATCAGCTCTTCGGCCTGCTTTGAGGCCACGCCCACCACCACGCGGTCGGGCTCCAGGAAGTCCCACACGGCGGTGCCCTCGCGCAGGAACTCCGGGTTGGAGGCCACGTCGAAAGGGATGTGGTGCTTGTTGTTGCGCTTCACGGTCTTCTCTATCCAGTGGCAGGTGGACACGGGTACGGTGGACTTCTCCACTATCACCGTGTAGTCCGTCATGTTCAGGGCCACCTGCTCGGAAACCTTCTCTATGGCGGAAAGGTCGGCGGAGCCGTCGTCGCGGGGCGGGGTGCCCACGGCTATAAATACTGCCTCGGCGCGGTGGCCGCCGTGGTGCATGCCGTCCTTTATGGAATTGGCGAAGTGCAGGCGCCCGGCTTTCACGTTCTTCTTGACCACGCGCTCAAGGTCGTCCTCGAAGATGGGCATGATGCCCTTCCCGAGCATCTTTATCTTGGCGGGATCGCTGTCTACGCAGACCACGCGGTGGCCGACCTCCGCCAGGCAGGCCCCGCTGACCAGGCCCACGTAGCCCGCGCCCACTATGCAGATATTCACTTTGCCGTTCTTGGTCTTTTTCATTATGGCTCCGATATTTTTGCTGGTATGCCGTCCTTTTACTTAGCCGCGCCGTTGGCGGGGTCGCAGACAAGTTCAGTGTCTTTCTCCAGCTCAACCTCGTGGGTTTTTGCCAGCTCGCAGGCGCGTTTCTGTTCGGCTTTGCCCATGAAGTAGATGGCCACGAAGATGGCGGCCAGGCCGAACCAGTCTTCCATGGCCGGCGGCTTCTGCCCGGCTATCAGCCACCAGACCACCAGCGTAGCCACGGTGCCGGCCACCAGCGAGGTGACGCGGTTCACCAGGCCGGCGAAGGTCGCGGTACGGCCCTTGAACATGAACAGGAACACCGAGAAGAAGGCCGCGGCGCCGAACGGCAGGCCGGAGAGTATGCCTTCTTTCCACAGGGCCGGGGTATTGACCAGGGAATCCTTGAACTGGAAGGCGAAGGTTTTGGGATCGGCCGCCGCCAGATCTATGGAGTAGAAGAAGATGGCCCCGGCTGTGATCAGGGCCAGCGAGGAAGCTATCTGCTCCACCGCGAAGAAGCCCTTGGTGTCGTAGATGGCGCCGGGCTTGCGGGTGTTCTTGTAGTAGTTAAAGATATAGATGCGGATGGAGTAGGCCGTCAGGTAGGCGGCGAGGATGGTCATCGCGGCGGCATTGCCGAGGAAGTCGAAGTCGCCGGGCTTGACGTAGATGAACTTGATGCTGACCGCGACCAGCGCGAAGACCACGGCTACGTTCTCTTCCCAGTAGACGGTTTTCTTGAGCACGCCCTGCTTTATCTGTATCGTGTCGATGATGCGGCTGATGATGATGACGCTGGCCCGCATGATGATCATGGCGACCATCACCGAGATCGGCAGCACATACATCAGCGTGGTGGTGGGGATGATGACGGCCGTGCAGACTCCGGAGGGGATGATATAGAGGAACTCGCGGGGGATGTTCATTCCCAGGAAATTTATCCGTTCGGAGGATTGGAACTTGTACCAGCCCCAGGCGAGGACCACCAGGTTGCAGATGAGCATGCCGCCTATAGTGTTGTACACCGTGTAGGTATTGCCGCCCATCCCGAGCGTTTTGGCGAAATACTTGGCCAGGTAGCCCGTGACGACGTAAAGCGCGAAATAGCTGAAAGAATACTGCAGCAGCCTTTCCGTGGTGCCCTCGTGGGTTTTTTTTGTAAATACGGTTTTTAGAGTTTTTATCATTATTCCTGTTCCTTGGTTGAGCTGCGCTTCGCGCCCCCGTCTCTCATTCTCGAATTCTTATATATTATTGTAAATAAGAAGGGCCGCCTGCAAATCAGGCGGCCCGGGAGCTGTCACCTGCGCGGTCAGGTTTTGGGCGGCTGTTTTTCCAGAGCTGCGCTTTGGACCCGCCTGCGCGAGAGCTCGGCGGCTTTTTTTATCTTGGCTGTAAGGGCGTCCAGTTCAAAAGGCTTTACCATGTAGTCCATGGCGCCGAAGAGAAGCGCGTCGTTGAGCGTGGCGGCGTCGTTCAGGCCGCTGACGGCTATTATCGGGATGTGGGCCGCGGCGTCCTTGGAGCGGATATCGCCCATCAGGCTTATGCCGTCCACTCCGGGCATCATGATGTCCATGAGTATCACGTCGGGCATCTCTTCGGGCTTGGCCGCGCCGAAGAACTCCCGGGCTTTTTTGGGGTCCACGAAGGTGCGCACCTCGCAGCCGGCCGCGGCGAGCCCGGTCTCGTAAATTTCGAGTATGGTTTCATCGTCGTCGACTGCCACCACTTTAATTCTGGGTTCTTCTGCCATAGGGTTATTCTGTTTCAATCCACTCCCCTCCTTGCGGAGAGGAGAAATCTTACGTAGACAGGCACACGGGTATTCTAACAAAAAATCCGCGCTTTTTTACCGTTTTGTCTTTTCTTTGGTCTTTTCTGCGGCCGCGGGTTTCCTGGTGGGGCCCTTCTGCGGCGCCGGAGCGACCGCCTGTTTTCGCTGGACGTCCAGCAGCTGGCATTTATAGGTGCCGCGCGTGCTGGGCACGTAAAAAAGGGCGCGCAGGCCGTAAAGCTGGCGGCTGGAAATAAAGTCCTGCAGTTCCTTAAGGGCCCCCGGGTTCTCGATGGGCACAAGGCGGTAAGGCTCTTTTATGGCGGCCAGCAGCGGTTTTACTTTCTTCAGGTCTTCGGTCTCTATATTCTTCACTTCCCGGCCCGCTTCGGCCTTCGCCCTGAAAGAGTCCAGTTCTTCTCCCTCCACGGGCTCGGCGCGCAGGAAGGAATTCACCGCCGTTTCCTGCGGCAGCACGGCTACCGCCTTCCTTACCTCGCTGAAGGCGTAGGAGAAGGCCTCTCCGAAATTGTTGAGGGGGGCTTCGGTGCGGGTGAGCTCGCCGCTTATGTAGGCGGAGACCCTCAGCAGGTCGCCGCGGTAGAACACCATCTTGCTCCGCTTGATGTTCTGGGAGTTTATTATCTCGGAGTTCTCGATTTCGCGGAAGAAGTCCTTTATCAGCTGCGGCTTTATGCTGCCGCGCCTGGTTATCAGGCTTTTTGAGGTTTCCTCGCGCATTATAGCCTGGCCGTCCTGCGCCACCTCCAGGTAATACTCCTGGCCGGTTTTTATGGCGGATACCGTCATCCAGGCGGCCTTTGAGCGGGCGCCCTGGTCATAAGGCCTGAAAGCGGCAAGCGCGGCGGCGAAGGCGGCCAGGGCCGCTATCAGCAGGAGGCGTTTCATAGGGTCTCTACCGCCTTGTCGGCGGACCAATGGCCGCCGTATCTGGCGGCCATCCAGGCCAGCGCCAGGAAAACCAGGTTCTGCGTGAATTCGCGGGTTATGGAATTGCCGTATCCGCTGCCGAAGCAGCCGCAGGAGGTTATGGACAGCCCGCGCAGCCAGGCCTGGCCCAGCAACGCCTCAAAAAACAGGAGCAGGGCCCCGCTGAAAACGGCTGAAAGGCGGGTGAAGACCCCGGCCGCCAGCAGCAGCCCGGCGTAAAGCTCCACCCAGGGCGCAACGTAGGCCGCCCAGAGGGAGAGCTGTGCGTTCAGCACCTTATAGCTCTCTATGGCGTAGCCGAATTCCTCGGCCGGGGCGAGGGCTTTTATCAGGCCGGAGTAAATGAACAGGCCGCCCACGGCCAGCCGCGCCAGCAGGCCGATCAGGTCTTTTATCTGGATTTTGCCGTTCATGGTTTGGCCGCCCTGAGTATGTTCTCAAATTTCCTGGCCTGGTCCACCAGCTGGCCGCCGCCCACGGCGCGCTTGCCGTTTATAAAGAAGGTGGGCGTGGCGTTCACGCCTTTCATGTCGGCCTCGGCTATGTCGAGTTTCAGGCGCCTGATCGTTTCCGGGGAATCCGAACAGGCCAGCATTTTGGGCCAGTCCAGCTTGAGCCGGGCGGCGTAGTCTTCAAATTCTTTCGGCTTCTCCTTGGTCTGGGCCCATTTTTCCTGGTTCTCGAACAGGAGGTCGCCGTATTCCTTGAATTTGCCCTGCTCGCCGGCGCAGTCGGCGTAGGCGGCGGCGTGGAACGACCATGGGTGGATCCTGAGCAGCGGGTAATGCTTGAAGCTGACGCGCAGGCCGGGCCCGAAAATTTTTATCATCTCGTCCACCTTGACGGCGGCGTGGCGGCAGGCGGGGCAGGCGAAGTCGGTGTATTCGTAGATCTGGACGGGGGCGGTCCGGGGCCCGAAGGTGCGGAAGTCCGGCGAGGGGCGCTCGGGGCCTATGTTGAACTGGCGGGCCAGCAGCACGGCTATGGTGGAGACAAAGATCATAATGCCGGCCAAAGCCAGCAGCCGCGCGTTATTCCGGTCTATCATATAAGGATTATACTGTAAGTCCCTCGTGGAAATCTATATATTTAAAAAGATAATGGGAAAGGGGACCGCGAGATGCGAAGTCGGGGCTTGCCCCGAACTTTGACCGCTTCGGGAAAAGTTCGGGGGCCTACCGCAGGGGCCAGAACGCAAAACCGGCGTCGCGTACACCGTACGCGGCCACGCATAAGCCGCATAGCGGCTTTGCTCGGCCCCGGCTCGGCGGTTTTGCTACGTAAAAAACCGCCTCCGCCCTTGCGGCCCGGCACTGCCGGGCCTCACCTGCCTGCCTCAGGCTCGGCGCTTACGCAAGCCTCGCCTTCCGGCGGCTTTTGCTAACCTGGCCCCTGCGGTCTCCCCCTCCGTTAGCAACGAGCTTTCAGGGCGGCGAGGGTATGGGTTCGGCGGGCCTTCCCGCAGGCCGGAGCTTACGTAAGAGCGGGGTGGAGCGGAGCGACACAATTCAGTGTTCATGCCCGAGGGGTGAGCGCGGCCACGGTGTGGCCGATAGCGCGCCCGCCGGGCCCATACCCACGCCACCCCTTGCGAGGCGCGTTTTCATTCCTGCCCTCGCGGTCCCTTCTGTGAAATTATTTCTTTATTTCCGGGCAGATGATCTTTACTATTTTGGCGGTGGAGGCGGCGCCTTTTATCAGCATTATTTTTTTGGCTTCTATGCCCAGCGCCAGCGAGAGCTGGCGTATGGCCGAGGCGTTGGCCAGGCCCCGCGAGGGCGGGGACTTGGTCCAGATCTCGTAGGCGTCGGGAGCCTTTTTTACCAGCTTGTCCCGCCGCGAGTCGGGGTGGACTTTCAGTTTTATGAACATTTAAGAGATCAACGACTCCGACGTCATATCCTTAGGCTGCTCCAGGCCCAGCACTTCCAGCACCGTCGGGGCTATATCCGAAAGGATGCCGTGCGGGCGCAGCTTCACGCCCGGGGCGTCCTTGGCGATATAGATGAATTCAACGGTATTGGTGGTGTGGGAGGTCATGGGCATGTCCAGCTTGTAGTTCCACATCTCCTCGGCGTTGCCGTGGTCGGAGGTGACCATCACGGTGTAAGCGTGCTTCAGGGCCTCGTCCACCAGCATGCCTACGCTGGCGTCGGTCACTTCAACGGCCTTCACCGTGGCGTCGTAGATGCCGGTGTGGCCCACCATGTCGCAGTTGGCGAAGTTAACGACTATGAAATCGTATTTTTCCGAGGCTATTTCCGCGAGGGCGCGCGCGCGGACCTCGGGGGCGTTCATCTCCGGGTGCTCGCCGAAGCCGGAGGGGTCCCAGGTGCCTTTAATTTCCACCTGGTCCTCGTTCTTGTAGGCCTCTGTGCGCTTGCCGTTGAAGAAGGAGGTGACATGCTTGAACTTCTGCGTCTCGGCGAGGCGCAGCTGTTTCAGGCCGCGCTCGGAGATGATCTGGCCGAGCAGGTTGTCCATGCCGCCCCCCTCGTCCATGGGGGGGAGGGCGCTGAACTTAAACTCGTCGTAGTAGCGGGTGAGGCCGCAGTAGACCACGTCCATTTTCTTCCAGCGGCTGCCGGGGTAAGTGTCTTCCACGAAGTCTTTGGTGAGCTGTATGGCGCGGTCCTGGCGGAAGTTGAAATGTATCACGGAGTCGCCGTCTTTCATGCCGGGGTAATCTCCGACGATGGTGGGGGGGATGTATTCGTCGACTATGGGCAGGCCGTTGGGGTTCTTCAGCGAGGCGTAGGCGTCGTTGAGGGCGGCTTCGGCGCTTGGGGACCTGGCGCCTTCTGCCTTGGTGATGGCGTTATAGGTCTGGTCGGTCAGTTTCCATTTTTCGCCGCGGTCCATGGCATAGTAGCGGCCCATTATGGTCCCGACCGAGGCGATGCCAACCTCTTTGATCACTTCTTCCAGCATTTTCAGGAAGCTGAGGGCGCTGCGCGGTGGCGTGTCGCGGCCGTCGGCGAAGAAGTGGATGTAGACTTTCTTTATGCCGATCTTCTTTGCCTGGCGCATGATGGCGTACATGTGGTCCTGGTGGGCGTGCACGCCTTCGTCCTGGACCAGGCCCATCAGGTGGAGGGCGCTGCCTTTAGCTACGCAGTTGTCGAGTGCGGCTTTAAGTGCGGGGCGGCCGAAGAAGGTTCCGTCCTCTATCATGTCCATGATGCGCTTGAGTTCCTGTATCACTATGCGGCCGGCGCCCATGTTGAGGTGGCCCACTTCGGAGGAGCCCTGGTAGCCCTTGGGCAGCCCGACGGCTTCGCCGGCGGGTTCGAGGACCGTGTTGGGATAGGTTTTGAGGTAGCGGTCCATGTTGGGCGTCTTGGCGTTGGCCACGGCGTTGAACTTGTCGGCCTTGGCCATCCCCCACCCGTCCCTGATGATAAGAAGAACTTTTTTCTTGCCCATATTATTACCTCAGCTGCGTCAAAACCGAAAAATACCATTCCTGCTATTTTAGGAAATAAGGAGGGGCTGATGGCGTTTGTTTTGGGGTGGGTGGAATTTTGTTTAATAAGGGTATGGCTGAAAAGAAATATAACCTCAGGCAGTTCGAGAGGGCCCGGACCGCGGGTAAGATACCCGATATCGCCGGAATATTAAAGCTCGGTAAAAAAAACCCGGGAAGAGACTGGCAAAAGTCTTTGTAGCCGGATAGGATGAGGGATATGTTTTTAGACAAAATTGTCGACGCGCCCGGGAGGGCCGGGGCCGATATTGAAACCCTTAAGGCTTCCGCCCGGCTGCCGCTGGTGCTCTACGGGGCCGGCTGGTATGCTCCTTATCTGCGGGCATACCTGGCGCGTCTTGGCCTGAACGTATCGGCGAGTTTTGTGGACGACGGATTCACGTCCTCGTCCGGAGCGGTCAGCTTTGATGAGATAAAGCGGAGGTACGAGAAATTTAACATCGTCATAGGTTTTGCCGATTCCAGGCTGGCCAGGAAGAAGCTCGAAAAAAAAGACCTTAGCCAGGCAGCGGGGGTGTATTTCTTCGACGCGGTCGGCGCATTGCTGAATTATAAGATCGACCGCGCTTACGTGGAACTGCATAAAGAGCGGTTCGGCATGGTTTACGAAATGTTTTGCGATGAACTATCCCAAAAAACCTACGCCGCGTTCGTGAATTCCAAACTGGGCGGAGACGAGGGGCTCCTGTCCGATGTCTGGCGCAAGGACCAGTATTTCCCGGAAGGAATAATCTCCCTTTCGGACCGCGAAGTGTTCGTGGACGGCGGCGCGTATTCCGGGGATACTATGCTCGCGTTCATGCGAAAAACAAAGAACAAGTATTCCCGGTGCTATGCTTTCGAGCCCGATGCGGCCAACGCGGCCAAGCTGCGCGGGCTGGCCGGCAGGCAGCGGTGGCGCGACGTGCGCCTGATCACCAAGGGGCTATGGCGCAAGACGGATACACTGCGCTTTTATGCTTCGGAAGGGCCGTCCATTTCGGCGATCTCCGAAACCGGGAACACCGCCGTCGAAGTCGACGCCATAGATAATGCGGCTCCCGAAGCTACGTTTATAAAGCTGGACGTGGAAGGCGCCGAGCTGGAAGCGTTGACCGGGGCGGCCGGGACGATAAAGCGGAACCGTCCCAAGCTCGCCGTCTGTCTATATCACAAGCCCGGCGACCTGTTCGAGATCCCCTTGTTCATCAGGTCGCTGGTGCCGGAGTACCGGTTTTACCTGCGCCAGCATCAGCCGGTCTCGTGCGAGCTGGTCCTGTACGCGGTAATTTAGGGCCGCAGGAGCCTTAAAGCGGCCGTATTCCCTTTTGGCCGCGGTCGCCTGGGTCTTTTGCCCTTTAATAATACTTTTGCAGGAGTTAAACTGTATCTGAATGATAAAACCTTCATCCTGCAGGTCAGTCCTTTTATTGTCCTTCCTTGCGCTTCCCGTCGTCCACTGTTTTGCCGGAACGCCCGAGGATTTCTCCACCGCCCTGCCTGACAGCGGGCGGCTCTCGGATTTTTTACCGCCCGCGCCGCAGCAAGCCGCGGATCCAGGCCGGGGCGGGCCCTCCATCAAAGAATGGACCATAATGGTTTTTATGAACAGCAAGAACAACCTGGAGCAGCAGGGGCTTAATGACATCAATGAGATGGAAGCGGTCGGGTCCACCGACAAACTCAATATAGTGGTGGAGGCGGGCAGGATGGCCGGGTATGCCTTTTCCGACGGCGATTGGACCGGCACGCGCCGATATCTTATACGGAAGGATTCAGACGACGCGAAAGTGACCTCCGAAACGGTGGAAGATCTCGGCAAAGTGGACATGGGGGACTACAAGGCCCTGGCCGCCTTCGGGCAATGGGCTAAAGAAAAATACCCGGCCCGCAAATATATGCTGATAGTGTGGAACCACGGCTCGGGCTGGGAAAAAGGCGCGCGGACTAAAGCCGGCAGGGGTATCTCCTTTGACTCGGAGACCGGCAACCACCTGACCACGCCCCAGCTGGGCCAGGCCCTGAGTGAGATCGGCAAGGTGGACGTTTTTGCCACCGACGCCTGCCTGATGCAGATGGCCGAAGTCGGATTTGAAATTAAAGATTACGCTGATTATATTGTGGGTTCGGAGGAGACCGAGCCCGGTGACGGCTACGACTATGCCGCCTTCCTGGCCCCGCTCGCGGCCAGGCCTGAAGTGCCGCCGGCGGACCTGGCCCGGCAGGCCGTGGACTCCTTTGTCGACCAATATAAAGCCAGGAACAAGGGCGCTACCCAGAGCGTGCTGAAAGCCGCGGCGCTCTCCGGCCTGCCGCGGAAGATAGACGCCTGGGTCGGCGCCGTGATGGCCGCCGGGCTTAAAAAAGAAGCGCAGGATTCGCGCGCTTTCGCCGGCAACTTCGCGCTGAACGATAACAAGGACCTGTCCTGGTTCGTGCGGCTTGTCGGTGAAAAAACAAAAGACCCCGGAGTCGGGGCGGCCGGCGCCGCGCTGATCGGATTTATAGACAGAGACCTGGTGCTGCACAGCCGCTATAATAACGAGCCGCCCGGCTCGTATATGGATGACCTCGTGGACGACCCTATAGAGATACCCGGGATAGATTATTCGCAGGCGCGCGGCCTGGCCGTGTACCTGCCGGGTATGTATTCATACGGGGAAGGCTACAGCGAACTGGCCTGGGCCAGGGCCACGAGGTGGAACGAGTTCGTCCACTGGTACCGCCGTTAAGAAATAGCCCCTTCCCGTGAATTCCGGTGACACAAAGACCTCAACAGCTCCGCGCCGGCCCTGGCGCTGGCGCTGAAGATCGCCGCCTACTTCGGTAAAAAAATGGAGGAAGTGTTTTTCCTGGAAAAATAAAAACAGGGAGCAGCATCGCTGCCCCCTGTTTTTACATCCGAGAATGTCGCGGGCGGCGCCGCGGTATTCTTTAACTCACTTGGCGGCTTCCGGGGCGGGCCCGCCTACGGTGAATGTCGCGGAGGCCAGCACCGTGCCGGCTTCGTCGGTAACGTCCACTTTCCAGTTGCCGGGGGTGACGTTCTTTACGCTCCACACCCGGTAGGGGCTGGAATTAACCGAGAGCGTGATCTCCCGGACCAGTTTATCGTTGTGGTAATAGACATGCTTTATAGCCGCCGGAACCTGTTCCGAGGTTATTTTGGTCCAGGTGTATACCTGGGTGGTGGTGCTGTCAAAAGTAGAAGTTTCCCCGACCGGCTCCCGGTTTTCCACCGAAGCCGCAGTCACTATCTTTTCCACTTTTATCGCCGGCGCCGCTTTCTGCTCCTCCGGGGCGGTCTGCGCGTATGCCGCACAGGCCGTTGCCGCCAGGATCGCCGATATCAACAAGTTTTTTTTCATAAGCCTCCCCTTTATAATCCGGAATTCATTTTAATTATACTTAAAACCGGTGAGCATGGGATAAAAGGCGCCGGAAACTTTTTGGGGTGCATTACCTCCATCTCGGAATATTTCCCACACTCTAAGCTGATTTCATCCGCAGCATTTTTAAAATAAATAAAAAAACACTTGACATTTTGTTGATATGCTTGTATACTATATAGTATGAAGACTACCAATAAAGT